>CAZMPH010000009.1:0-6816 GCA_964568195.1 uncultured Nitrospirales bacterium
GATCATCAAGCTGGTCAACGGCATCCTGGTCAACGCCATGAAGGTGGGAGCCAGCGACATCCACATCGAGCCGTACGAGACCGTCTTCCGCATCCGGTACCGGGTTGACGGCGACCTGCAGACGGTCATGAACCTGCCCTTGAAAGTGAAGAACGCGATTATTTCCCGCATCAAGATCATGGCCAGGCTCGACATTGCCGAGCGGCGGCTCCCGCAAGACGGGCGCATCAAGCTGAAACTCGGGCCCAAGCGCGACATCGACTTCCGCGTCTCGGTCCTGCCCACCCTGTTCGGTGAGAAGGGCGTTCTCCGCGTCCTTGACAAGGCCACCATCCAAGTGGACCAGGGCAAGCTCGGCTTTGATAAAAAGCAGGCAGCCGACATCAATGCCGCCCTGGCGATGCCGTACGGGATGATCCTCGTCACCGGCCCGACCGGAAGCGGGAAGACCACGACCCTCTATTCGTGCCTGCAGGCCCTCAACACTCCGGACGTGAACATTTCGACGGCCGAGGAGCCGGTCGAATTCAACTTCATGGGGATTAATCAGGTGCAGGTCCTCCCGGACATCGGGCTGACCTTTGCGGCGGCCTTAAGGGCCTTCCTCCGGCAGGACCCTGACATCATCCTGATCGGTGAGGTCCGGGACTTCGAAACGGGCGAGATCGCGATCAAGGCCGCCATGACCGGCCACTTGGTTTTAGCCTCAGTCCACACCAACGATGCGCCGTCCACCATCAACCGGCTCCTCAACATGGGCATCGAGCCGTTCCTGGTCGCCTCCTCCGTGATCCTGGTCATCGCCCAGCGTCTCTGCCGGCGCATCTGCAAGGACTGCAAGGCGCCAGACCCCATGGTGACTCCGGAAATCTTGAGAATGGCAGGTGCCAGCAAAGCAAATGAAGAGGAATTCGCGAACATGACCCCGATGAAGGGAAAGGGCTGCACGACCTGCAACAATAAAGGGTACAAGGGGCGCGTCGCCCTCTACCAGGTCATGCCCGTCACAGAGGATATGCGGCTCGCTATCCTCCGCGGGGCGTCAGCGGACGAACTCAGGAAGATGACGATCGCGCAGGGAGTCAAAACGATCCGGATGAGCGGGATCACCAAGGTCTGCCAGGGGATCACGACGCTGAAGGAAGTCGAGGGCGTTTCGATCGTCGAGTAGGTCCGAGGCCATAACTGACTGCATGAGGTGACTGCATGCCCGTCTTCGCATACGCCGGGAAGGCCCGTGGAGGAAAGTCCGTCACGGCAGATATTGATGCCGCCGACCGTACCGCGGCAATCGACAAACTGCGTTCCGAGGGCATCACTGTCACCAACATCGAGGAGAAGAAGAAGAAGGCGGTCTTCGGCGAGAGGAAGCAGAAGGTCACCGACAAGGACATCGTCGTGTTCACCCGCCAGTTCGCGACCATGATCGGCGCCGGGCTTCCCCTGGTCCAGTGCCTGGAAATTCTCTCCTCCCAGTGCGACAACAAGACCTTTGGCAAGCTGATCGGCGAGGTCAAGATGGACGTGGAATCCGGGACCACGTTCGCCGATGCCCTCAAGAAACACCCCACAGTCTTCAGCGGCCTCTACTGCAACATGGTGCAGGCCGGCGAGGTCGGTGGCGCGCTCGACACCACTCTGATTCGCCTCGCGACCCAGTTGGAGAAGGCGGCGAAATTGAAGGGCCAGATCAAAGCGGCCATGGTCTATCCGACCGCCATCGTGTCGGTCGCCATCATCGTGGTCTCGGTCCTGTTGGTCTTCGTGATTCCGATCTTCGCGAAGATGTTCACGGAATTCGGTGGCACTCTTCCGGGCCTCACCCTGTTCGTCATGGGCGTCAGCGAGTTCCTACAGAAGTACATCGTCGTGCTCATCGCGGCGGCGGCAGGAGGCATCTGGGGGCTGAAGAAATACTATGCGACCCCCGCAGGCCGGATCCAGATCGACACGCTGATGTTGAAACTGCCGGTCGCGGGGGACCTGATCCGCAAGATCGCGGTGGCCCAGTTTACCCGCACCTTCGGAACTTTGCTGCAGAGCGGCGTGCCGATCATGGAAGCGCTGGAGATCGTGGCGCGGATCGCCGGCAACAAGATCGTGGAGAACGCAATCCTTAACGCGCGGACCAGCGTGGGAGAAGGGAAGACCCTCTCTGAGCCGTTGGGCAAGACCGGCGTGTTTCCTCCCATGGTCGTGCAGATGATCAATGTGGGCGAGGCGACCGGGGCGTTGGACGTGATGCTCGGGAAGATCGCGGATTTCTACGACGAGGAAGTGGACGCGGCGGTTACGGCCTTGACCTCACTCCTGGAGCCGGCGCTGATGGTGTTCCTGGGGACGGTGATCGGGTTTATCGTGATCGCGATGTACTTGCCCATCTTCAAGATGGCCTCGGTCATCGGCTAAGGCACAGGTGCGGCTCGCCGAAATGTTATGGAGGCCCTCCGAGATAAGCTGAAGTGGCTCATGGGCATCAGGGTCGCCGTCGTGACTCTGACCCTGGGCGTCTTGATCTATTTTCAGATCGGCAAAAGTACCCAGTCCATCCCGGCCTATTACGGCCTGATCGTCGCGACGTACCTTCTCACCATCCTCTATAGCGTCCTTATCCAGCGCATCAGGCGGATGGAGCGGCTTGTCCCCTTCGCCTATTTCCAGATCGGAGGGGATATCCTGTTCGAGACCGCGCTGGTGGCGCTGACCGGCGGCGTGGAGAGCCCATTTTCGCTTCTCTATATTATTTCGATCACGGCCGCGAGCGCGCTGCTGTCTCGGGGAGGTGGCCTGGTGGCCGCCTCGGTGGCGGGCATCTTCTATGGCGCAATCGTGGACGTCCAGTACTACCGCTCCACCTATGACATGTTCCCGTTGCTTTCGTTGCCCCGGGTGACGGACCTTCCGGTTCCCGAGATCTTCTACAATCTGTCCATCAATATCCTTGGTTTCATCATGGTGGGCTATCTGAGCGGGACGCTGGCGGAACGGCTTGAGAGCAAGGCGCGTGACCTGACTGAACTGCAGAAGATCCACCGCTTCATCCTGGAAAGCATCGACAGCGGCGTTTTCACAACGGATTCGGAAGGCCGGCTGACCTCCTTCAATAAGAAAGCGGAGCTGGTCATGGGGTACGCAAAAGCAGATGTCCGCAGCCGGTTCTGGTGGGATGTGTTCGCCTGGCCGGACCTCGCGCGCGACCCTCTCCCGCCCGCGACCATCCCGGGCGTGATCGAGGAGGTGAGCATCCGAAAGGACGGCCGGAGGATTCTCCTCGGCATGAATCTGTCGACGCTGTACGACGAGCAAGGGGTTTCTATCGGCATGGTGGGTGTCTTTCAGGACATCAGCCTTCGGAAGAAAATGGAAGAAGAAAACCGGCGCCGGCAATGGTTGGCCAAAATCGGTGAAGTGTCGGCGGGCATGGCGCACGAAATCCGCAATCCGCTCGCGGCTCTGTCCGGGTCGATGCAGGTACTCAGGAAGGAATTGCGGCCGTCTGATGGCAATCGGCCGCTGTTGGATCTGGCTCTGCACGAGACCGAACGGCTGAGCGGCATTGTCTCGGATTTTCTGCAGTACGCGCGGCCGCGCCAGCTCAATCTCAAGGAGTGTGACGTCAACGAGTTGGTCAACGATACGGTCCGCATGCTGGAACAGACCCCGGAATGCGGCGGCAGGATCCAGTTCATCCGGCATCTGACCCCGGAAGGCGTCATTGTCCCGCTGGATCACGACCAAATGCAACAGGTGTGCTGGAATCTGGGGCTGAACGCTTGTCAGGCGATGCCGACAGGCGGGACGCTGACAGTCTCGACGCATCGGGTATCGGGGGGAGGCGGCGAGCGGGAGGGCGAGTCGGTCGAAATCGTGTTTGAGGACACCGGCCAGGGTATCGCGGACGAGCATAGCGATAAAATTTTCGATCCCTTCTTTACCACCAAGGAGGAAGGGACCGGGCTCGGACTCTCGGTCGTCCACCGGATTATGGAAGACCACCGCGGACGCGTGCAGGTGGAAAGCATGTTGGGTGTGGGGACCCGCGTGCGGCTGACGCTTCCCGCAGCCGGGGTAGTGGCCAAATGACTTCGACGGCGCCCGGCAGAATCCTCATCGTGGAGGATGAGCGACTCATCCGCGAAACGCTGATCGCCTTCATCAAAGCCGAAGGGTACAGCGTCGTGGCGGCCACGGACGGTCAAGAGGCGCTCCAGATGCTCAAAGCCGACGCCTTCAATCTCGTCATCACGGATCTGAAAATGCCCGGCCGCCTTCAAGGCATGGATGTCCTCCGGGCCGTCAAGGACATCTCGCCCGATACCGCCATCATTGTCCTTACGGCCTTCGCCAATCTCGCCGTCGGCGTCAAGGCGATGGAGCTCGGCGCCTTCGACGTCCTGCCCAAACCCTGGGGCGACAACGGGTACGTGGTCTGGAAGATTCGAATGGCGTTGGAAGCCCAGCGTCTCGTGACGGAAAACCGCTTCTTGAAGCGGGAATTGAAGGAGCGGGCCGAATTCAGCAACATCATCGGCACCAGCGAGCCGATGCGAAAAGTCTTCGATCTGATCAAACGGGTGTCGGACAATTCCGGCACGGTCCTCATTGATGGAGAAAGCGGCACCGGTAAGGAGCTGGTCGCGCGCGCCATCCATGACAACAGCCCGCGCCGGGAGCGCGCATTCGTGACCGTGAATTGCGGAGCCTTGCCGGAGCCGCTGCTGGAAAGCGAACTCTTCGGGCATATGCGCGGCTCCTTTACCGGCGCCGTGTCCAACAAGGAAGGGCTCTTCGAAGTGGCCGACGGCGGCACGCTCTTCCTCGACGAGATTGCGGAGGCGCCGCTGGGAATCCAGGTCAAACTGCTGCGGGTGCTCCAGACGCCGGAGTTCCGGCGGGTCGGGGGAACCCGGGACATCACGGTGGACGTTCGCATTATCGCCGCCACGAACAAGGATCTCGTCAAAGCCGTGGCCCAGGGGTCGTTCCGCGAAGATCTATACTACCGTCTGAATGTGATTCCTCTCACGCTTCCTCCGCTGCGCGCTCATCCGGAGGATATTCCTCTGCTGGTGCGACATTTCCTCACCGCCTTCGGCAAGCGGGCCAACAAACCTGCTCTGACGGTGGCGCCGGCGGCGATGCAGGCGCTCCGGCAGAATGAATGGAAGGGAAACGTCCGTGAGCTGGAGAACGTCCTGGAACGGGCGGTGGCCCTTGCGCCCGGTCCTGAAATTACCCTGGACGATGTCGCCCAATGGGTGGGGGAACCTTCCAAAGACGGGGCGCCGAAGGTTCCGGCAAACATTCCGTCCGAGGGGCTCGATCTGGAGTCTTTGATCAACGGCATTGAGCGCGATCTGTTGGTCAAAGCCTTGGAGCGCAGCGGGGGCGTGAAAAAAGAAGCCGCACGTCTGCTGAAGCTCAACGCGCGCTCCCTCCGCTATCGCCTGGATAAATACGAGATCAAGACAGGGAACGGCGCGAGTGCCGGCCCGGAAGACGATGAGGGAGAAGAGGGTGACTAGCCGCGGAGTCGAAGTGGCGGCGCCCGGGAAGGTCAACCTCATTCTCCGCGTGCTGGATCGCCGGCCGGATTCCTATCACAACCTATGGTCGGTGATGCAGGCGTTCGACTTGTCCGACACGGTGATCGCGGAAACCGCCGGCGGCGAGGGCATCCGGATGGCTTGCGAGGGCGCCGACCTGCCGACCGACTCCACGAACCTGGCCTACCGGGCGGCGGAACGCACGCTGGCGCGGTTGGGGCTTCGCCGGGGAATCCGGCTCGTCGTGCGGAAGCGATTGCCGGTGGCGGCCGGGGTCGGCGGCGGCAGCAGCGATGCGGCCGCGACCATCCGGGCGCTGGCGACCCTTCTGGAGACCGGCTGGTCCAGAGCTGAAATGGCCGCAGTGGGGGAAGAGGTGGGCAGCGACGTCCCCTTCTTTTTCTACGGGCCGACGGCGCTGGTCGAAGGGCGTGGCGAGCATGTCTCCCCGCTTCAATTAGAGGGGGATCGCTGGCTCCTGCTGGTCAATCCCGGCATCGCGATTCCGACTGCCTGGGCCTATGGAAAACTGGCGGCGGCTCGCGCGAATCGGACCATGGCGCCGGACCGGCTGCCGCGTTTTGAACCCAGCCCGGTCACGGGAGATCCGCCCGTGCTGAAATGGGAGGAGCTGCTGCCGTTGATCGAGAACGATTTTGCTCCGGTGATGGAAGCAGAGTATCCGGTCCTGCGGGAGATTCGGCTGTTGCTCGGCGCGCGCGGGGCGGAGGCCGCCATGCTCTCCGGCAGCGGCTCGACCGTCTTCGGCCTGTTTGCGAACGAACGATCGGTCCGGGCGGCGGCTGAAGGACTGGACCGGCGTCCCGGTTGGAGAGCGTGGGTGACCAGGACGCAGGGACAGCCGGTGGTGACGCCGCTCGGTTGACAATCTGAAGAACGATGGATTAAATTGACACGTTTTCCTCCGTGGCGGAACGCCGGCACTTATCCCTAGAAGGAGATTGTAGGTGCACGAATTGAAGGTGTTCGCCGGGAACTCTAACCCGGCGCTCGTCAAAGAGATTTGCGATTATCTCAAGGTTGAGCAGGGGAACGCCCTCGTGTCGACCTTCAGCGACAGCGAGATCCGGGTTCAGGTCAACGAGAACGTGCGCGGCAAGGATGTCTTTCTGTTCCAATCGGTCTGCGATCCCGTCAACAAGCACTTGATGGAGCTGTTGCTCCTGCTCGACGCGCTCAAACGGTCTTCGGCATACCGCATTACGGCCGTCATTCCGTATTACGGGTACGGCCGCCAGGACCGGAAAGA
>CAZMPH010000009.1:6826-31841 GCA_964568195.1 uncultured Nitrospirales bacterium
GTGGCGGATCTCATCGCGACGGCGGGTGCCGACCGGGTGCTCACGATGGACCTGCACGCCGGGCAGATCCAGGGATTCTTCAACATCCCGGTGGACCACCTCTATGCGGCGCCGGTGTTGTTGGAGTACGTTGAGAAGCGGGGTGGGCAGGACCTCGTCGTTGTCTCGCCCGACGCGGGAGGCGTCGAGCGCGCCCGCGCCTTCGCCAAACGGCTGCAGGCCAATCTCGCGATCATCGATAAACGGCGGGAAGGACCCAATGAATCTCAGGTCATGCACATCATCGGAGACGTATCCGGCCGCGACGCGCTCCTGCTGGACGACATGATCGACACGGCCGGGACCATTTCCCAGGGCGCCAAGGCCTGCGCTGATCACGGCGCCCGCCGCGTCTGGACGGCCTGCACCCATGCGGTTCTTTCGGGGCCGGCCTTGGAGCGGTTGAACGCCTCGAAGCTGGAAGAAGTGGTGGTGACGAATACCATCCCGCTCAACGGGAAGGAGCGGACTTGCCCCAAGCTGCGGGTGCTCTCCGTCGCTCCGTTATTGGGAGAAGCCATCAAACGCATCCACGAGGAAGAGTCCGTCAGTTCCCTGTTTGTTTAACGCCGTTGTGTTCTAAGGAAGAGGTGTGCCATGCAGCTTGACGTGAAAGTGGAAACCCGTGAGGCGGTCGGGAAGGGCAGCGCCCGAACCTTGCGGCGCCAGGGGAAGATTCCGGGAATCCTTTACGGGCAAGGGGAGTGCCTTGCTCTGACGGTGGATCCCGCCGAAATCCGCAAAGTGCTCCATTCGGACTCCGGATCCAATTCCCTGCTCAACCTGAGCATTGCCAAGGGCGGGAAGGAAATGAAGCGGACCGCCATGCTGAGGGACTACCAACTCGATCCCATCACGGGGGCGCTCCTGCACGCCGACCTGTTCGAGGTGGTCATGAACAAGCCGGTCCGTGTCCGCGTGCCGGTGGCCGTCACTTCAGGGACTCCGGTGGGCGTGGCCGAGGGCGGTCTCCTGCAGCACAACATGCGCGAGTTGCATGTCGAGTGTCTGCCGAGCCAGATTCCGGCGCATATCACGGTGGATCCGAGCAACCTCAAGATCAATCAGGGGATCCATGTCAAGGAAGTGCCGGCCCCTGCCGGCATCCGCATTCTCGATGACCCCGATATGATGGTCGTCAGCATCGCCGCCCCGATCTCCGAAGCGAAGCTGGAGGCCCTGCTGGCCACGACGCCGACCGGTGAAGGTGCGGCCGAGCCCGAGGTGATCGGGAAGGGCAAGGAAGAAGAGGGGGTTGCTGAAGAAGCTGCCGCGGCCGTCGCGAAGCCGGGAGCCGCTGCGCCTGCTGGGACCGCTGCGCCTGCTGGGACCGCTGCGCCTGCCGCCGAAGCGAAGGGAGAGGCGAAGGGAGCGGCGAAGAAGGAAGGGAAGGAAGCGAAAGGGGAGAAGAAGAAGTAGCGTTGCGACCGGGAAGGGGCGTGTCTTGGCACGCCGGGGCTACGGGGAGAAGGACCCGCCTCGGCGGGCCCGGGGTGGGGCGGGTGAAATAGCGGGTGCGACTAATCGTCGGCCTCGGCAATCCTGGTCAAGCGTATGTCGAGACCCGACACAATGCGGGGTTCTGGGTGGTGGAGGCGCTGGCGGCCGGGGCAGGGCTGAAGTTCAGGCGGCACGGTGAGGCGTCTACGACCCACGGGCACGTGGCTGGTCACGCAGCGACCCTGGTCAAGCCGCAGACTTTCATGAACCGGAGCGGGCTGATCATCGCCGCTTTGATCGATGACCTTGCTCTGGACCTCAGCGACGTGATCGTCGTCCATGACGATCTCGATCTCGACCCCGGCCGTCTGCGTGTCAAATCCCGAGGGGGGCACGGCGGCCATAACGGGGTGTTCTCCATTATCGACGCCCTAGGCTCCGACCGATTTGCCCGATTGAAGATAGGGGTGGGACGTCCGCCTGCGGGCGAGGACCCTGCGGATTATGTGTTGTCTACTGTGCTGAGAGGCGAACGGCCGGTTTTTGATGAAGCAGTGCAGCAAGCGGTACAGGCCTTGGAGTGCTGGATTGCCAAGGGATTGATGACGGCAATGAACCGATTCAATGTCAAGCGGGAGTTGTGAGATCGTTAAACGTTAATCGTTACGTGAATCGTGAAGACTCTCCGGATTCCAGGACTCTTTTCTCTTGCCGTTTAACGGTTAACGGTTAACGAATAACCTCTTCTTTTCCGATCACAGAGACACACGATGGCGTTAAATTGCGGCATCATCGGCCTGCCCAACGTCGGAAAGTCCACGATCTTTAACGCCTTGACGGGCGGAAAGGCGATGATTGCCAATTATCCGTTTTCGACCGTCGAGGCCAATGTCGGCGTGGCGGTGATCCCGGATGAACGATTGACCCGGCTCACGCAGATCTTCAAATCAAAAAAAACCACGCCCACGGCCATCGAATTCCGCGACATTGCGGGGCTCGTTCAAGGATCCAGCCTGGGCGAGGGGCTGGGGAATCAGTTCCTGAACCAGGTCCGTGAGGCCGACGCCCTGGTGCACGTGGTCCGGTGCTTCGACAATCCCGACGTGATGCATGTGGTGGGTGAGGTGGACCCTGAACGCGATATCGGCCTGATCGAGACCGAACTGATGCTCGCCGACCTGCAGATCGTCGAGCGCCGGCGGGAAAAACTTGAAAAAAAGGTACGGGCCGGCGAAGCCGGAGCCGCCCAGGAGATGGCCTTCCTCAGCGGGCTCATCGAGCGGTTGGGCAAAGGTGAATGGCTCGGAAGCGGGGCGTTCTCCGTTGCGGAGCAGGCCTGGTTGCGTGAGTATCAGCTCCTGACGGCCAAACCCATGGTGTTCGCCGTCAACGTCGGAGAAGGCCAGGAAGAGACTCCGGCCGTGCGCCGGGTCGCGGAACTGGCCGTGGCCCGTGGGGCACGGGCCGTGACGATCGCCGGGAGTATCGAGGCGGAGGTGTCCGCACTGTCGTCTGACGACCGGGCCGACTATCTCCGGGAGCTCGGCATCGGGGAAGGCGGCCTGGTCCGGCTGGTCCGCACGGCGTATGACCTGTTAGGGTTGATCACGTTTTTTACCGCCGGCGAAACGGAATCACGGGCGTGGACGATCCGGGAAGGCACGAAAGCCGCCCAGGCCGCCGGGAAAATCCATTCCGACATGGAGCGGGGGTTCATCCGGGCAGAAGTCTATCATTACAATGATCTGATCGCCTGCGGCAATGAAGCGGGCGTGAAGGATAAGGGATTGTTCCGCCTGGAAGGGCGTGATTACGTCATCAAAGGCGGCGATGTGATGTTTTTCCGGTTCAACGTGTAAGGGCCATGATTCTTGATTCTGGCGGAGGGCTATGTTACCGTGAGCCGCTTTTGCTGATCCCTTGCTCCGGACCCGGTTCCGGGGCTGTACATCCATGAGGAGGACATAGTCAGCATGCCACAGCTCTACGAGTCTATCTTCATCCTGCGTCCCTCGCTGGCCGATGAGGAAATCCCCAAGGTGCTGGACAAGGTCAAGGCCGCCGTCGAAAAGGCCGGCGGAGCCGTTGAGCATCTTGCCAGTTGGGGAAAGAAGAAGCTGGCCTATGAGATCAAACAGGAAAAGAAGGGTGTCTACGTCCAGCTCAACTATCGGGGAAACGGGACCGTGGTCTCCGAAGTCGAGCGGCTGTTCCGCCTGGATGACGCCACACTGAAATTTCTGACCGTGAAGATCGATGAACGCGGGTTCTGCGCTCCTGGCGCCGAGCCCGCCAAGGAGCCGGAGCATGGCGGGGTTCAATAAGGTCATTCTGATGGGCAACCTGACCCGGGATCCGGAGATCCGGTATGCTCCCAGCGGTACGCCTGTAGCCAATTTCGGGTTGGCGGTCAACCGCAAGTATCGGCAGGGCGAGGAACTGAAGGAAGAGGTGTGCTTCGTTGACATCGTCGTGTTCGGCAAGCAGGCGGAAACGTGTGGCCAATATCTGAGCAAGGGCAACGGGGCGTTGGTCGAAGGGCGTCTGCAGATGCGGAAGTTCGAGACCAAGGACGGGCAGAAAGTCACGAAGCACGAGGTGGTGGCGGAGAATGTCCGCTTCCTGTCGAAGCGTCAGGACCAAGGCGGGGAGAGCCATACGAAAGAACCTGTCGACGATGCGCCTCACTACGAATCCGACGAACCGATCTGAGGAGAAGCGAAAGTGGAACGAGGACGATATTTCCAGCGCCGGCGCGTGTGCCGGTTTTGTCACGACAAGATCGCCATTGATTACAAGGACGTCGGCTTGATCCGTAATTTTCTGACCGAGCGGGGCCGGATCATTCCCCGCCGGATGTCGGGAAACTGCCTGGGACATCAGCGCGAATTGACGATCGCCATCAAACGGGCGAGAACGATCGCGCTCGTGGCCTTTGCGGAAGAGCGGTAGTCCGTCGCGGGTCGGCGCGAGCGGCCGGCTCGCCGCGCTGTGATGTCGTGAGGAGGGACCATGGCTGAGGTCAAGGTCTCTGAGATCCCGGAAGAGGGATTGAGCCTGTCGGTCAAGGAAGATCCGGCTGCGCTCGATCTGCCCGTCACCGGCGTCCGTTTTTTGGAGCCGATTGCGGTCGAGGTCTTCTTGGTCAAGGCCGAAAATGCGGTCACGGCCACCGGTCGGATCATGGTGCCGGTCGCCTTCGAGTGTGTGCGGTGTCTGCGTGAGTTTCCCGCTTCGCTGGACATCCCCATCTCGACGCAGTTCGTGCCGCCGCCGCCGCCGTTGCCCTCGGGCGAGCACCCGATGCCGTCGGAGCAGGCGGAGGACTACGACTACAGGGATGATGTCATCGCCCTGGACGATCTGGTCCGGCAGGAGGTGCTTCTGGCCGTGCCGTTCAGCCCGCAGTGCAGGGCCGATTGCCGGGGGCTGTGTGCCCAGTGCGGGCAGGATCTCAATAGGGGAGAATGCGCGTGCGTGTCCCCGCCCGACCCCCGGTGGGCGGTTCTGCGTCAACATTTTGAGAGGGGAAAATAGCCCCGATGTCCGGGGTCATGAAGGAAGGATCCTATGCCGAATCCCAAACATAAGCACTCCAAGGCTCGTCGTGACAAGCGGCGGACGGCCAAGGTCAAGATCCGTCCCAAAAGCCTGTCCATCTGTCCCCAGTGCCACCAGCCGAAGCTGCCGCACTACACCTGTCTGACGTGCGGAACCTACAAAGGCCAGGAAGTCATCGCGGTCGAAGAAGCCTGACGCGAGGGCTGCGCTCGACATGAGAATCGCGCTGGACGCTATGGGTGGCGATCACGCTCCGGCCTCCGAGGTCGAGGGAGCCGCGCTCGCGGTCCGCGAGTACGGGGTTGAGGTCATACTCGTGGGCGATGAGGTGCTCCTCAAGGAGGAGCTTCGCCGCCAGGGCCTGCAGGACCTGCCCGGTCTGACCGTGCACCATGCGTCGCAACGCGTCGAGATGCACGAGCAGCCCTCACAGGTGGTTCGCCGGAAGCGGGATTCCTCCATCTGGGTCGGCACCGAATTGGTCAAGAAGGGCGAGGCGGTCGCCATCATCAGCGCCGGCAACACCGGCGCGACGGTGGTCACGGCGTTCTTCCTGCTGGGGGTGCTCAAGGGCGTCGAGCGGCCGGCTATCGCAACGCTTCTGCCAACCGTTGCCGGACTCACGATTCTCCTGGATGTGGGGGCCACGGTAGATTGCACGTCCACCCACCTCACCCAATTCGCCCTCATGGGCCATGAATATGCCCAGCATGTCCTCAACAAAGCCCACCCGACGATCGGGTTGCTCAGCATCGGCGCGGAAGACACGAAGGGGAACGAAGTTACGAAAGAAACCTTCAAGCGCCTGAAAGAGAGCCCGCTGAATTTCGTGGGCAATATCGAAGGCCGGGAGATCTTTACCGGCGCGGCCGATGTGGTCGTCTGCGACGGTTTCATCGGGAACGTGGCGCTCAAGATCACTGAAGGAGTGGCCGAGGCCCTCAAGAAAATGCTCATCAGGGACATTGCCGCCGGATCCTTTTTCAGCCGCCTCGGCTATGCCTTCCTCAGACCGGCCTTCGCCCGGTACAAGAAGCGAATGGATTACGCGGAGTTCGGCGGCGCGTCCCTCCTGGGCGTCAACGGCATCTGCATCATCGGCCATGGCCGATCCTCCGGCCGGGCCATCAAGAACGCCATCCGGGTGGCCAAAGAAATCCACGACGGGCGGGTCAACGAGCACATCCAAAGTGACATCGAGGAAAGCGTGGCCCTCTTCGGGGAGAAGGCCAAGGATGCCGATCAATGAAGGCACGCATCGCGGCGACCGGTTCGGCGGTGCCCAGGCGCGTCCTCCGGAACGCCGACCTCGAGCGCATGGTCGCCACGTCCGACGAATGGATCGTCGAGCGGACCGGGATTCGCGAACGGCGGGTGGTGGACGAGGGCGTGGCGAGTTCCGACTTGGGCACAGAGGCGGCCCGCGCGGCCCTGGCGGCCGGCGGATGGGATGCTGCGGATCTCGATCTCCTGCTGGTCGCGACGTGCACCCCTGATATGCCGCTTCCCTCGACGGCCTGCCTGATCCAGCGAAACTTGAAGGCTTCCCGCGCGATCGCATTCGACCTGGCGGCCGCCTGTTCGGGATTCTTGTACGGGCTCTCGGTGGCCGATCTCTACGTCCGGTCCGGCACCTGCCGCAAGGCGCTGGTCGTGGGTACGGAGGTGATGTCCTCGGTAATCGATTGGACGGATCGCAGCACGTGCATCCTGTTCGGGGATGGGGCGGGGGCGGTTTTGATCGAGCCGTCGGACGACGAGCGGGGCATCTTGTCCACCCATCTGCATTCCGACGGAGATCTCTGGGATCTGGTGTGCGTGCCGGGCGGGGGGTCGCGTTTGCCGGCCTCGGCCGCCATGCTTGCGGCTCGGCAGCAGTTCGTCAAGATGAAAGGGAATGAAACCTTCAAGGTGGCCGTCCGAACCTTGGAGGCGACGGCCCGCGAGGCCCTGGAGGCCAACAAGCTGGACGTCGACGACGTGGACCTGTTCATTCCCCATCAGGCCAACGTGCGGATCGTGAATGCGGTGATGGAGCGCCTGGGCCTGCGCAAAGACCGGGCTTTTCTGAACATCGACCGGTATGGGAACACCTCGGCGGCGTCGATCCCCCTGGCGTTGGACGAGGCCGTCCGAGCGGGACGAGTCTCACCGGGCAGTCGTATTCTCATGGTGGCTTTTGGGTCGGGCCTGACGTGGGCGTCGGCCGTAGTGAAGTGGTGAATCAGTAGGGGAGAAAAGTGTGGCGACGCAGACGCAGCCGTTAGAAGGAACATGGGCGCTGATTCTTGGGGCTTCCAGCGGATTCGGGGAGGCCGTTTCGTTGGAACTGGCGGGTCTCGGCATGCATATCCTGGGCGTGCACCTGGACCGCAAGTCGACGATGGCCAACGCCGACCGCATCGTCGGTGAGATCAAGGGCAAAGGCCGGGACGCCCTGTTCTTCAACGTCAATGCGGCCGATCCGGACAAGCGCCGTGAAATTCTGGACGCGTTCCAGGCTCGGGCCGGAGGGGCGGGCGCGGGGCCGCCCATTCGAGTGCTCCTGCATTCGCTGGCATTCGGGACGTTGAAGCCCTTCATCACGGAGAGCGAACCGGAGTCCTTGACGAAAGCCCAGATGGACATGACGCTGGACGTGATGGCGAACAGCCTCGTGTACTGGACGCAGGACCTGGTCCAGCGCAAGTTGATGGGCTCCGGGGGGCGGATCTTCGCGATGACCAGCGCGGGGGGCGCCCGCGTGTGGAAAACATACGGTGCCGTGTCCGCGGCCAAGTCTGCCCTGGAGTCGCATGTGCGTCAGTTAACGCTGGAGGTGGCGCCGCTCGGGATCACGGTCAATGCCGTCATGGCGGGTGTGACCGACACGCCGGCGTTGCGCAAAATTCCAGGCGCTGACCGTATGATCCAGATGGCCCAGGCCAAGAACCCGTCCGGGCGGCTGACGACCCCCAAAGACGTGGCCGAAGCGATCGGGGTGCTGGCCCAACCGAAGGCGCAGGGGGTCACCGGCAATGTGATCTGCGTTGATGGCGGCGAATTTGTTGTAGATTAACTACTTAGCCCATATTCATCGTGCTGAAAAGGGGTAGTTTTCAGTTGACAACTCTGATGAAATTACCGCATAAGTTAGCGCTATGACACCGGGGGTGGCCTTCATCTTTCCCGGCCAGGGGTCTCAGGCCGTCGGGATGGGGCAGGAGTTTTACGAGCACGAACCGGATGCGAAAGCGATGTTCGACAAGGCCGGGCATGTGCTCGGGTATGACTTGGCCGCCCTATGCCTGAAGGGACCGGTCGAGCAGCTCAATCTCACGGAGTATACCCAGCCGGCGCTGCTGACGGTCAGCGCAATCGCGCTCCGGCTGTTGAGCCGAGCGGGCATTCAGCCGTGCGCCGTGGCGGGGCACAGCCTGGGGGAGTACACGGCCGTGATGGCCGCCGGCGGGCTGGTGTTTGAGGATGCCGTGGCGTTAGTCCGCAAGCGGGGTCACTATATGCAGGAGGCGGTTGAAGCGGGGAGAGGCCTGGTGTGCGCCGTCCTCGGCATGGAGCGTCCGGCTGTGGCGGAGGTCTGCCGGGCGGCCTCGTCGTTGGGGGTGGTGGCGCCGGCCAATTTCAACGCGCCGGGCCAGATTGTGATCGCAGGCGAAAAGGCCGCTGTCGAGGAGGCCGTGCGTCTCGCCAAAACCAAAGGCTGTCGCAAGGTCATTCCGTTGCCGGTCAGCGTACCGGTGCACACATCCCTGATGCAGTCCGCGGCGGACCGGCTGGCCGCCGACGTGGCGGGCGTTCCCATGAAGGATCTGACGGTTCCGCTCGTCAATAACGTCGAGGCCAAGTCCATCCGCAGCGCGGCTGAGGTCCGGACGTCCCTGGTTCGGCAGCTGGCCTCGCCCGTCCTGTGGGAAGAGTCGGTACGTGCCTTGATGCAATTGGGGATGCACACGCTTGTTGAAGTGGGTCCCGGAAAGATCCTCTCGGGGTTGGCCAAGCGGATCGCGCCAGAGCTCCGCCTGTTCAACGTGCAGGACCGGACGAGCCTGGCCGTGACGGTTGAAGCCCTCGCTGCATAAGCCGGTTCTAAGGATCGGCCGGAACAGGACAGCGTAAGGGGAATGAGTCTCGAAGGAAAAGTCGCGATTGTGACGGGAGCGGCCCAGGGGATCGGGCGTGCCATCGCTGACCGGTTGGCCCGCGCGGGCGCGGATGTGGCGGTGGTGGACCTTGATGTGTCCCGCGCGCAGGAGACGGCGGCGGCGGTGACGGCCCACGGGCGCCGCGCGGTGGTCATCAAGGCGAACGTGGCCGAGTGGGCCGACGTCAAGGCGATGGCCGATCAAGCGCTTGAGGCGCTGGGGCGCATCGACATTCTGGTCAACAATGCGGGCATCACGCGCGATGGGCTATTGCTTCGCATGAAAGAGGAGGACTGGAACGCGGTCCTGGACGTCAACCTGAAGGGGACGTTTCATTGCACCAAAGCCGTGTTGCCCGCCATGACCAAGCAACGGGGCGGGGCCATGGTGAACATCGCGTCGGTCGTCGGCGTAATGGGGAATGCGGGGCAGGCGAACTACGCGGCCTCGAAGGCGGCCGTCATCGGGTTCACCAAGGCGGTGGCTCGCGAGTACGCGAGCCGGGGCATCACCGTGAATGCCGTGGCGCCGGGCTTTATCGAAACGGCCATGACCGACAAGCTGGGCGGAGAGGTCCGCGACGCTCTGCTCAAGCAGATTCCGCTGGGCCGGCTCGGGAGCCCGGCGGACGTGGCCGAAGCCGTGCGGTTTCTGGTTTCGCCTGAAGCGGCGTATATCACGGGGCACGTGCTCCATGTGAACGGGGGAATGTTAATGGCGTGAGGCGCTGATCGGCCTCGCGCGGTTGGGATCTGGAGGTGGGAGGTGGCAAAATCTATGGCAGCCATTGAAGAACGGGTGAAGAAGATCATCGCCGAGCAGTTGGGCGTAGAGGAGGACGACGTGGTCCCGGACGCCAAGTTCGTGGAAGACCTCGGCGCCGACTCGTTGGATACCGTCGAACTGGTGATGGCCTTCGAAGAAGCGTTTGAGATCGAAATCCCGGACGAGAAGGCCGAAAAGATCCTGACCGTTCAGGATGCCGTGGACTTCATCAAAGAGAACAGCTAACGCTGCCGAATCGGCTGCGCGTCTGATGGGGAGCGAAATCCTGAAAAGACGGGTCGTCGTCACGGGCCTCGGCCTGATCACCCCGCTGGGAATCGGGGTGGAGAAGACCTGGAGCGCGCTCTGTGCCGGCAAGTCGGGGGTCAGGCGCATCACCAAGTTCGATCCCTCGGCGCATGCCTGCCAGATCGCGGGGGAGGTCACGGACTTCAACCCGGCCGACTACATCGAAAAAAAAGAGATCAAAAAAATGGATACGTTCATCCATTACGCCGTCGGCGCCAGCCAGATGGCGGTGGATGACGCCGGGCTCAAGGTCACCGAGGAGAATGCCGATCGTGTCGGCGTCTATATCGGGTCCGGCATCGGCGGGTTGCCGGCTATCGAGGCGTACCACAAGGTCCTGCTGGACAAAGGGCCGGATCGGGTGTCTCCCTTCTTCATTCCGATGGTCATCATCAATCTGGCTTCCGGGCAGGTGTCGATGCGGATCGGCGCGCGCGGACCCAATTCCTGCGCGGTGACGGCCTGCGCGACCGGCAATCACTGCATCGGCGATGCGTTCCGGATCATCCAGCACGGAGAGGCGGATGCAATGGTGGCCGGCGGCACGGAAGCCGCAATCACTCCGTTGTGCGTCGCAGGGTTCGCCTCGGCCAAGGCGCTTTCGACGCGCAACGACGAGCCGGAGCGGGCGAGCCGGCCCTTCGACAAGGACCGCGACGGCTTTGTGCTCGGGGAAGGCGCGGGCGTGCTGGTGCTGGAGGAACTGGAGTCGGCGCGCCGCCGCGGGGCGCGCATCTATGCCGAGATCCTGGGCTACGGCATGACCGCCGATGCCCACCATATTACCGCGCCGCCTGAAAACGGAGCCGGTGCGGTGCGATGCATGCGTCTCGCTCTGCAGGATGCGGGCCTGTCCCCGGAGGCGATCGGGTACGTGAACGCGCACGCCACGTCGACGATGGCAGACCGCATCGAAACCATCGCCATCAAGCAGGTCTTCGGAGCACATGCCCGGCGGCTGGCCGTCAGTTCCACGAAGTCCATGACGGGGCATCTCCTCGGCGCCGCCGGCGGGGTTGAAGCGGTCTTCAGCATCCTGGCCATCCACCGCGGGGTGCTGCCCCCCACCATCAATCAAGACGTGCCCGACCCCGAGTGCGACCTGGACTACATCCCCAACGCCGCCCGCCGAGCCGACGTCCGTACCGTCCTCTCCAATTCGTTCGGCTTCGGAGGAGTCAACGCCTGCCTGATTTTGTCACGTTGCGCGGCCTAGCAATGTATGCCGACAGACGGGCTGGATGAGATTCAACGCCGGCTCGACTACCGGTTTCGACAACCCCGCCTGCTCCTTGAAGCGCTCACCCACAAGTCCTACCTCAATGAAGTGCGGGGCGCCAAAGAATCCGATAACGAGCGGCTTGAGTTCCTGGGCGATGCGGTTCTGGACCTCGTCGTGAGCGAGTATCTCGTGAATGCCTTCCCCGAGGCGGCGGAGGGGGAACTCTCGAAGCTGCGAGCGCGGCTGGTGAGCGAGAAGACCCTTTCCCGCGTGGCGAAGAAGATCGGGCTGGGCGAGCCGCTTCGCCTTGGCCGGGGCGAGACAAAGACGGAGGGCCGCAGCAAGCCCTCCATCCTGGCGGACGCGCTCGAGGCGGTGTTCGCCGGCGTGTATCTGGACGGCGGGTTGGAAGCCGCGTCGACATGCGTCAAGACCGCGTTCAGCGATGAACTGGCCTCCTGCGACCGGTCCCTTGCGAAGGGGGACTTCAAGACCGACCTCCAGGAACTCTGCCAGCGGGACTTTGAGCTGCTGCCGCAGTATCGGACGATCCGGGCAACGGGGCCGGACCATGAGAAGCTGTTCGAGGTGGAAATCCTGATCCGAGGCGACCATTACGGGGTCGGCACCGGGAAGAGCAAGAAAGAGGCGGAGCAGATGGCCGCCAAACAGGCCTTGGAACAACTGAGACGAGACAAGGGGGAACCATGCGGCACCAATTCGGAATCATAACGTTGACGTTGCTGGTAGCGGGCATGTCGGTTGCTGTCTTCGGAGCTGAAGACAAAAAGCCGACGGAAGGAGGAAAAATGCAGTCCCACGCGATCATCAAGACCAAATTCGGCGAGATGGAGATCAAGTTTTTCACGGAGCTGGCGCCGAAGCATGTGGAGAACTTCACCACGCTCGCCAAGTCCGGCTTCTACGACAAGACGCTCTTTCACCGCGTCATCCCGGGATTCATGATCCAGGGCGGCGATCCCAACACGAAGGACCCCAACAAGAAGGGCGAGTACGGGATGGGCGGGCCTCCGCACAAACTGAAGGCGGAATTCAACGAGAAGCCCCACCAGCGCGGGATCGTCTCAATGGCGCGGTCCAATCACCCCGACAGCGCGGGCTCGCAGTTCTTCATCGTGGTCAAGGATTCGCCGTTCCTGGACCGCCAGTACACGGCTTTCGGGGAGGTCACAAAGGGCATGGAGGTGGCGGACAAGATCGTGAACGCGCCGAAAGGCCAGAATGATCTGCCCAACGAACGGATCGAGATGACGGTCACGATCGTCGAGAAATAGAGAGGCAGTGAGGAACGCGGGCCATGATTCGGATGTGGAACGTGTGGCTCGTTTCCCTCCTGTGCGTCGCCGGCCTCGTCGTCCCCTGTGCCTCCTGGGCCGGTCCCTCCGCCGAGAAGCCGCGCCCGCATGTCTTGATCGAGACGGATCGCGGCCAGCTCACCATCGAATTGTTTCCGGATGTCGCGCCCAAGACCGTCGCGAGATTTACGGAGCTGGTGAAAAAAGGGTTCTACAACGGGCTGACCTTCCACCGCGTCGTTCCCAAGTTTCTCATCCAGGGAGGCGATCCCGCCGGCGATGGAACGGGAGGGTCCGGCCAGACCATTCCGGCCGAATTCAGCGAGAAGAAGCATCGGGTCGGCACGGTGGGCATGGCCCGCACCAAAGACCCGGACAGCGCCGACAGCCAATTCTACATCTGCCTCGAGCCGCAGCCCTTCCTGGACGGCAAGTACACGGTCTTCGGGCAGGTCGTGGAGGCGCTGGACATCCTGCCCAAGTTCCAGGAAGGCGACGTGATGCGGAAGGTGAGTCTGAAGCCCTAGTGTTTGCAGCCCGGTCCGTGTTGGTGCTCGGGGTCCGGCGAGTGGCTCGGTGCCGACATGCCGGGAATCACGAGGCGGCTCTTCTCGCGCTGGGCCTGCTCCTTGGCCGCCCCGGCGATATCCTCTTCGCCGGCCAGAACGATGCGCGGCTGGTCCGTGTCCTGCTTTTTGATGTGCGCGGCCACTTCGGGGTGATCCATCGTCAGACAGCCGATCACGCCGGTGATGAACCGGTTGGAGCGGAGCCCCGCGCCTGAGAACTCGTTGACGAGCCTGAGCGCCACATCCACGATCTGCTGGGCCTGCGTCTGATCCATCTTCTCTTTTTCCAGGAACGCTTTGAACTCCTTGTGCAGGTACTGGGAGAACGCCGGCACGGTCGGCGCCGGGAAGTGCAACGGGCTCAAGAGCCGGCGAATGAACTCCAGCGCCGAGACGACCTCGCCGTCCAGGCCCAACGGCTTGTTGTGAAAATAGCTGAAGCAGACGATCTCGATAAGGTTGAAGAGGCCCGCGCCCTTCTCGCCGCCGATCTCGAAGACCTCCCGGTACGCGCGCCGACGGTCCTGGCGGAAGAGCTCACCGACGCGTTGCCGCTGATAATCCGTGCCCGCCTCCAGGTACGGACAATCCGCCGGGCAGTTGATTTTGGTGAGGCGGTTCTCCCCGCAGCAGGGCGAGCAGATCAGTCCGGCAAGCGCCGGGCACTGGCGCTTGCCCTTTCTGGCGTGGCAGTAGGCGCAGGTGGCTTGGGGCATCGCCGCCCCGCTACCGCTTGCGCTCGCGTCCCAGCCCGTTCATCTCCGCCGCGTTGCCGGACAGGTAGGGGACCAGGATGAGGTGGTTCCTGCGATCGATGGCGACGCCGGCCGGCGTGGTCAGGAATTCAGCGATGGTCTGGATGCGGAAGTCCGGGTCGATCCGGAGCACCTTGCCCTGGGAGAAGTCCGAGACGTACATGTTGCCGAAGGCGTCGAAGTCCACTCCCGCCAGGTTGCCGAAGCGGGCGTTGAAGAAGGAATTGGCAAAGAGGACTTTGACGGAGCCGTCCCTGGCGATTTCCAGAATCCTGCCCTCGTTCCAACTGACCGCCACGAGCGTGCCGGTCGCCGGATTGACGGCCAGCCCGTGCGGGCCGGCCAACGCGGCGTCTTTCACGAAGACCGTCGGTTTGGAGCCGCCGCGCGTGTCCACTTTCATGATTGTGTCGGCGCCGGTGTCCGCGATGTAGAGCAGGCCGGCGCCGTCCGCGGCCAGCCCGGTCAGGAAGTCCACGTTGAAGGCGGACAGATCGACCTCGCCGAGCGACCGGCCGGTGGCGAGATCGAAGCGCCGGACCTTGTTGATATCGGAGACGAACAGGGTCTTGTCGAGGATGGCCATCCCCTTGGGAGCATGAAGGGTCACGCCGGCCGTCCCGCCCTCGATGAATTTCAGCTTGACGATCTGGCCGTGCGCGTCCAGCTTGGTGATGAACCCGTTGTTGTCGCGCTCGCCGGCGCCGCCGTTCTCGTTCGAGATGAAGTAATTTCCCGTCGCCGGGTCCACGATGAAGCCGGCGGGATTCTTCAAGCCGGTCACCTGGAGGGCCAGGGCAACCGCGCTCGGAAAGAGCGCCAGGAACAGCGCCGGGAGGAGGGGTCGCGTGATTTCGGACAACGACGTCACACGCGCACTCTACTACGATTTCTTGACTCCAAACAAGAGGCCTTGTTATTCTGCGCCACGCCTGTGAAGCGGAAAAAGCTCTCATCATTCAGGAGGAACAGCGTGGCGGCACGACTCATCGACGGGAAAGCGCTCTCGCAAGCGGTGCGGGACCAGATCGCCAAGGACGCGGCGGCATTGCTGGCCAAGTCCGGGGTCAAGCCCGGACTCGCGGCGATCCTGGTGGGCGACGACCCGGCATCCCACCTCTACGTCAAAAACAAGCACAAGGCCTGCGAGGCGGTCGGGATTCATGTGGCGGACCACGAGCTTCCGGCATCAACGAGCCAAGCCGAACTGCTGGCCTTGATCGACAAAGTCAATCGCGATCCGCAGATCCACGGCATCCTCGTGCAGCTTCCGCTGCCGAAGCACATCGACAGCCAGATCATCCTGAACGCGGTCCTGCCGGAGAAAGACGCGGACGGCTTTCATCCATACAACATGGGCCGGCTCGTGGAGGGTACGCCGATCTTCGAGGCCTGTACGCCTCGCGGCGTTATCAGGATGATCGAGTCCACGGGCGTCGGGATTGCGGGGAAACGCGCGGTGGTGGTGGGCCGGAGCAACATCGTGGGAAAGCCGGTGGCCCTGATGCTGCTGCACCGGCACGCCACCGTGACGATCTGCCATTCCAAGACCGCGGACCTGCCGGCCGTCTGCCGCGAGGCCGAGATCCTGGTCGTGGCGATCGGCAAGGCCAGGTTCGTGACGGCGGATATGGTGCGCGACGGCGCGGTGGTCGTGGACGTGGGCGTGAATCGCACTGCGGACGGCAAGTTCGTCGGCGATGTGGACTTCGAGGCCGTGAGCAAGAAGGCCGGGTGGATTTCACCGGTTCCCGGCGGCGTCGGGCCGATGACGATCGCGATGCTCCTGCAGAATACCCTGGAGTCGGCGCAGCGATCTGTTGCGCGGGGAGGGCACTGAACTGGTGGGCATCCGACGATTACGAGAGGTCCTGGCGTCGGGCGAATTCGTCACGACGGTGGAGTACAACCCCCCGAAGGGCACGGACGTCTCCCACATCATGGACAACGCCAAGGCCTTGCTGGGCAAGGTTCACGGCGTCAACGTCACCGATAATACGGCGGCCATCTTAAGAGCCGGATCCATGTCGGTCTGTCGCCTGCTCTACGAGATGGGACACGACCCGGTCATGCAGATGACCTGCCGCGACCGCAACCGTCTGGCCATCCAGTCCGACCTCATGTCCGCTCACATCCTGGGAATCAGGAACATGCTCTGCCTGACCGGCGACTATCCCACCGTCGGAGATCACAAGGACGCGAAACCAGTCTATGACCTCGATTCCATCGGCATCATGCAGGTGATCCACTCGCTGAACCAGGGCAGAGATCTGGCGGGGCATAAACTGCAAGGACCGACGGATCTTTATATCGGAGCGGCCATTACCCCGGAGCAGGACCCACCGGGCCCGATGCTGGCCAAGTTCGAGGCGAAGGTCAACGCCGGCACGAAGTTCTTCCAGACCCAGGCGTTTTATGATGTGGAGAAGTTCAAAGCGTTCATGAAGGCCGTCCGGAAATTCCCGGTGAAAGTGCTGGCGGGCATCCTGGTCTTAAGATCGGCCAAGATGGCGGAGTTCATGAACGCCAACATCCCCGGCGTGGATGTGCCCCAGGCCATCATCGACGAACTGAAGGCGGCCGGCGACGAGCGCGCGCTGGACGTCGGCGTCCAGATCGCCGTGCGGACGATCAAGGCCGTGCGCGCGCATTGCGATGGGGTCCACATCATGGCCGTCAGAGCCGTGGATCGCCTGCCCGAGATCATCCAAAAGGCCGAACTGGCATGACCGTCCCCGACTTCCAGAAGCGGAAGGCCGAGGGCCGTAAGATCGTCGTGGTCACGGCCTACGACGCGCTCTTCACGCGCATCGCAGAGGAAGCCGGCCTCGATGTGCTGCTCGTGGGGGACTCGCTGGGCGTCGTCGTCCAAGGCAAGAAGGACACCCTGTCCGTCACCATGGACGATATGCTCTACCACACGAAGCTGGTGGCCGGGGCTGCTCAGCGCGCGCTGGTGATCGCCGACATGCCGTTCCTGTCGTATCAAGTTTCCATCGACGAGGCGGTTCGGAATGCCGGCCGGTTGCTCCAGGCCGGGGCGGCGGCGGTGAAACTGGAAGGCGGCGCGGCGGTGGTGGATCGGGTGGAGGCGATGACCCGCTTCGGCATCCCCGTCATGGGCCACCTTGGCATGACCCCGCAATCGGTCCATCGTTACGGCGGATACAAGGTCCAGGGGAAGGGCGCCGAGCAGGCGGACGAGCTGCTCGCCGATGCGCGCGCGCTGGAAGCGGCCGGGGCCTTCTCGCTGGTGCTGGAGGCCGTGCCGGCCCAGTTGGCCAAGGCGATTACCCAAGCCCTCGCGATTCCAACCATCGGCATCGGCGCCGGTCCGGATTGCGACGGCCAAGTGCTGGTTCTCTACGACCTGCTCGGCCTCTTCGATCAGTTCGTCCCCAAGTTCGTGAAGCCCTACGCGCATCTCAAGGCCGACGCGCTGCAGGCCCTCCGCCGCTACCGCGAAGAAGTCGAGCAGGGCAAGTTCCCCACCGACTCCGAAAGCTACCACTGACAGGCTGCTGAAAAAGCCTCCCAACTTTGTTCTCGGTCGCGTTGGCTAGCCTTTTTGAGCAGCCTGTTAGGCTGAGACGGCACGGGGACTGGCTCGCCTTCCGAGGCGTGCCTGTCCCCCTTCTTGTGCCGCGAAGGGGTGCCTTGAAGCCCCCTTCTGTCATTGCGAGGTGGAACCGAAGCAATCTCGTTGAAATTTCTTGCCACGTAATCGAAAAGCTTATAGGCTTTGCCATAACGGTAGAGACCATGACTGACATGAATGATTTTCGCTGGTTCTCGGGGGCTCCAGGGGAGAGTGCATTCACAAAGCCATTTCTCGTCTTGCCCGCAATCACAAATTGGAATGCAGAACTGCCGGAATTCTTCAGGCGACTCTCCGAATCCGCAGACGACCGTTCCTATGTAGTTCTTGCTGCCTTGGTTCTTGAATACCACTACGACGAAGCGCTAAAAATTCTGATGCCTGGCTATGACGAAATCAGTACGTCAAGCGGCTACACCTTCTCCCTAAAGATCGAGACGCTTAGCGCGCTCAAGCTCGTCCCTCCGCTTATTCCGAGATCGGCCCATTGCGTGCGGAAGATACGCAACGAGTTTGCCCACAATTTAACCATCGACCGTTTGGACGCTGTACGGGCCGACCTACTGGAACGAGCGCGCAGTCTGTACGATGAAATGTACGCACCTTACAAAGACAGCCACAACGGCAAGACGTTGCGGCAAGTATTTGAGAAGCTTGTCAATGGGGCGATCATAGGGCTGAAGCTCTATACGCCCAATCTCAATGCACTGCGCCAAAGAATTGACGCCCCCGCATTCATGGACGCACTTCAACGAGATACCGAACGACTCTTCTTCGAAGCGATCCGTGCACCGCGCAAAGATAAGCCGACATAAAATGGACAGATTTATTTTCTGGACTACAGAGCGAATAAGTGGACGCTGACCCCAATTACAGAAGAGCAGTTATTAAGAAAACGATTGCGAGAGAGTGGCTCTACCTGCTCGGCTTCGTCGCTGCTGGTCTCATAGTTCTGCCACTATCAGTTATGCTGATCTTGAACCCAGGCAAGGAAGTCAAGGAAGTCTCAGGGTTCTATAAAGCCCTGTTTGACGAACGAGAGTGGTGGATTGCGTGGTTGATTGTGGGGGCGCCTTACCTTGTCTTTCAGCTTGTGAGATCAGTGCGTTGGGCCATGCGAGTCTCAAGGGAATAGGTGTAGAACCTTCGGGCACGAGGACTTGAGGTTGTTGGCAAACACACTTCAGCAACTGATGTTGACCCACAGCTTTTGGCCGAGGTTCAGCGTGCCTTCGACAAGGCTCTTGCTGGCCGTAACCGTTAAGTCATAAATGAAGTACGTCGTTGACACGAACATCTTCAATAGGCTCGTCGATGGATTGTTGAGCACCGGTGATCTTCCTGGAGATGGGGAGTTTCTAGCGACACACGTTCAGGTCGATGAACTGAACAAAACAAGTGATCCCGAGCGAAGGGCTCAGTTGTTTCTTAAGTTCGCCACCGCTGTGGACACTATGGTGCCAACGGAATCGACTGTCCTCGGTGTCTCTAGGCTCGATTACAGCAAGTTGAGCGACGGCACTCGTTACGATACCTTGAAGGCTGATCTTGACTCCATGAATCGCGGCAAGGCGAATAACCCTCACGACGCTCTAATCGCAGAGGTCGCGATTGCAAACGGGTACACGTTACTTACCGCTGACTACCACTTGGCCGAAGTCGCAAAGAGGCATGGCGGCACGGTTCATTACTTTTCGACCTAACAACAAATTCGAATCTGACCACAATTCTGCATTGACTTAATAGTTGAGCATAAAGTCACATGGACTCGCACCAAGAGCAGTTCCTGAAAGACGAGTTCTTTAGTCTTACGCTGATGGCTACAGTGCAAAGGGCAGATGTCTATATCGCTGGCGCGGCTGAGAAGGAAAGAAAGGCGTTTCAGACGGCACTTCGGTCCCGGCTTGAAGAGCTCGCGACTGCTTACCGCGAGGAAGTCCCCGAGGAGGCACACATCCGAAATATCCTAGGCTTGTCCAGTGCTCTCTCTTCCAGCCACGCCAAGGTTCTCCGAGAGGGTCGGTTCCGCATCGGCCCAGCGCAGAAGGCACTCAACCTTTACCTCAAGTATCTCTGGTGCTTGGGGAAGATTCCCGCCCCGCCGCATTGTCCGTTTGATTCTCGCGTGATCTCGAAACTTCCCCAATACACTGGTCCCAACTGGACTGCCCTTGACAGTGAACTTGAATACCGAGCGTTGGTGAAAGCTGCAAAGACGAAGGCTCAAGGTTTGTCTCTCGCGACATGGGAGCTACAAACGTACAACAACGCCCAACCCCGCGCTCCAGCGGACGCCGCGAAGCGGCGCCGCTGAGCTAGGTCCTTAGAGCGCGCATGTCCAAACGACCACCCATTCCGCCCGCCATCGCGTCGCAGCTTCTTTTGGCCAACCGACACGCGTGCTGCGTGTGCCAACACCCGCATGTGCAGATTCATCATATTGACGGGAATACTTCCAACAACGGCCTCGCAAATTTGGCGACATTGTGCTTGCCGCATCACAACGATGCTTCGATGCAAATTGGATTGACGAAGAAGCTCCAATCCAAAGATATTCAGGAGTACAAGGCTCAATGGGAAACAAAGTGCGCGTCCGACACAATGGCTCTCGCGCGGGACCGCCTTCGGTTCTATGCAACCGTTTACAAGAATCCGCCGCGAATTAGAGAATTATTCGCAGCCCTGTCAAGGGAACAGCGGTTGCGAGCGATAGCGCAGCTCCAAACCGAGGTGGCAGAAGATGCCGAGCATCACAAGACCGACACGGGGTTTCAATGGCAGGCTGTGCCTGGCGACAACTCCTTGACGCAGCCGCTGATGTTCTCGCTTCGTGCTGGCGAGTTGTGGCCTCAGGTCTTAACTCGCGTTGACGGTCACCCGCTGGACTCCGATTACCCTTATGACCTCAGCCCGCCGCACGGGATGACTGCATATCACGGGTTTGATTTGTACTGCCAGCTGATGACGCGAACCCTTGTGCTTCACAGCCCACCGATCCCCTTGGAAGCCCTCTGGTCACTAAGGGACGCAGACGCCATCGATCGCTACGCAGGCTGCCTCGTGTCGTTTCGAGAGCGTGCTATCGGCAAGGACATCGCGTATCCTAGCCAATGGAAGAACACCCCACTGGGACGGGTTCAGTTTCGGGTTCAACGGAAAGGTCGCGTCTATAGAGCACAGATGAGCATCAAGACAATGTATGTGTTCTCTGATACAGCTGCAGAGAATTTGCGTGGAACAAAGGTGTGTGGCATCGGGGTCCTTGAGGATGCGAACCAAGCGAGAGTGGGGACAAAAACGGAACTGCATGTGTCTATCAAGCCGCTTCTCATTGGAATTGGTGGGCTTGGCCAATCAATTGATGGCGGTTGGTGGATGATCGATCAGGGGCCAGTTGGTGACCATAAGGCGCTCTAACTATGCTGGCGGGGGAGTGGGACCTAGATCTCGATGCTGCATATCCCGCTGCACGCGATGATCCCGGATACAGAGATCGACATCCATGCGGTGCGCGCTCAGGGTGCCGGCGAGTAATTAGTACCGAAAGGAGATGCCTATGAACACCAAGCGTTGGCTATTCGCAAGCCTCGGGACTTTCGCAGTGATCTTCGTCTTGGAAATGATTATCCATGGTGTCTTGCTCGAAGGTATATACAAACAAACTGCCTCTGTCTGGCGTCCTGGAGCCGACATTCAGCGACTCATGTGGCTGATGTGGTTAGGCTATCTCATCTTTGCCCCCTTCTTTGCCTTGATTTACACAAAGGGCTACGAACAAGGCAAGAGCGGCGTGGGACAGGGGATACGCTACGGCGTTTATATGGGATTTGTGCTGTCAGCATCGCAGAGTTTAGGGTGGTATGCCGTGTTGCCTATTCCGGCAGTCCTGGCCTTCTACTGGTTTGTAGCGGGCATGGTGGAATCTGTGGCGGCAGGCATCACCGTGGGCGTTATTTACCGAAGATAGGATCGTGCGGGGAGATGTCGTTCTGAAAAGTCGAGTCTGACCCTAATTACCGCTTTTCGGTTGAGGCAGAAATTGCAGGTGGAAGATATTGTTAAGAATTGGGGTCAGACTCGAATTTGGGTGAGTGAACCCTAGCGGTTGGGCCGCCGGCGGGGACGCGCCCTCTTCCATTTTATTCATGCGGAGAGTAGACTGTTGCCATGCCGAAAGCGCCAAAACAACTGCTGAAGGATGCGCTTCAACTCCCGGACGATCAGCGCGCCGTGTTGGTCGCCGAATTGCTCGACAGCCTCGAACCTGCCGTTCCCAGCGAAGGACGTAGCGAGGCGGAGTGGATTGCGGAAGTACAACGGCGAGCACGCGCCGCTATTGCCGGTCAGCCGGGAATCCCGTGGGATCAGGCGCTGGCCCAGGTCACGGATCGCCTCACCCATAAGTGAAAGCTGTTCGGCTCGCGCCCGAGGCGGTCGAAGAGTTGGCTGATTCTGCCGCCTGGTACGAATCCCGCCAAGCAGGGCTTGCGGCGAAATTCCTCGACGAGTTCGAACGCATGCTGGTGTTGATCGCCTCTCGACCCGTCTCGTTTCCCCGTCTCCTTGATATGCCTCCGGATCTCTCTATCCGTCGGGCTCTGCTCCCGCGTTTCCCATACGCCCTGGTTTTTATGGAGCTCGGTGACGAGGTCCGCGTGCTTGCTGTTGCGCACGTCAAGCGGCAGCCGGGCTATTGGCTTAACCGCGTCCAAGACTAGAGTGGACATCAACGGCCAATTTTAGGGTAGGCGTAATTCGTTCCTGGCGGCGTGTTGACGAAATTCGAATCTGGCCCCAATTCTTGCTATCCTGTATCCCGATAACCGTCCCTGTCACGAATAAAGAAAGGTTTCAACGTGGTCTCCCCAAACAAGCTGCTGCTCAAAGGGCTCCTCGCCTGGTACGTCCTCTTTTCGGTCTGGATGGCGATCGACCCCGTCGACCGCCAGAATTGGGTCCTGGCGAACGTGCTGCCGTTCCTGTTCGTCGGCTTGCTTGCGGCGACGCACCGGAAATACCCGCTCTCCAACATCTCGTACGTCCTCATCACGCTGTTCCTGACGCTGCATACGATCGGGGTGCACTATACCTACGCGCAGGTCCCGTTCGGGTATTGGCTGGAAGCGGCCCTGGAGCTCAACCGCAATCACTTCGACCGGATCGTGCATTTCTGTTTCGGGCTGCTGCTGACCTATCCGATGGGGGAGGTGTTTGTGCTGCTCGCGAATGTCCGGGGCGCGCTGGTCTATTATCTTTCCCTGATCACGCCGGTGGGCTTGAGCGGCATCTGGGAAATCATTGAATCCTGGGTCGCCCAGATCGTCAGCCCGCAGCTCGGTGACGCGTATCTCGGCTCGCAAGGCGACGTTTGGGACGCGCAAAAAGACATAGCGGCAGCGTTCTACGGGGCCGTCCTGTGCGTCCTGCTCATGCTCGCGATCCGAAGATGGTATCAGCGGAGCGCCCGACTGCTCATCACATGACGACCGTCCCGGCGGCACAACCCAGGGAAGGTTTTCGGAACAGCCGCCTGCTCCAGGGACTGCTCGGCTGGTACGTCCTCCTGTGGGTGGCGCTGGCGATCTCGCCCTTTGACCGCCGGGACTGGTTTCTGGAAAACATCCTGGCCCTTCTGCTGGTCGGCACCTTGCTGGCCACCTACCGGATGTTTCCATTCTCAGACTTGTCGTACGTCCTTATCACGCTGTTCCTGACGCTGCACGCCGTCGGGGCGTACTATACGTACGCCGAGGTCCCACTGGGGTTCGGCATGAAGAGCCTGTTCGGGTTGGAGCGCAACCACTTCGACCGGGTCGCGCATTTAGCGTTTGGCTTGCTCCTGACCTATCCCATCCGGGAGCTGCTTGTCCGCAAGGCTCACGTCCAGAGAAGCTGGACCTACGTTATTCCCGTCGTCACCCTGCTGGCGCTCAGCGGCTTTTTTGAAATCATCGAATCCTGGGTCGCCCAGATCGTCAGCCCCGAGCTCGGCGACGCCTATCTGGGGACCCAGGGCGATATCTGGGACGCCCAGAAGGACATGACCGCCGCCTTCTCCGGCGCGCTCCTCTCCATGGGCTTCACCGCGGTATGGTCGGGCCGCCGGCGGGGAAGTGGGACCTAGATCTTGATGCTGCAGATTTCGCCGCACGTGACTATCCCGGATACAGAGATCGATATCCATGCGATGCGTGCGCAGGGTGCCGGCGGGCAGAACGTTAATAAAGTCTCGACGGCGGTTCATTTGCGCTTCGATATTACGGCGTCCTCGTTGCCTGCGTTCTACAAAGCACAGCTCTTGAAGCTGAAGGATCATCGCATTTCACGAGAGGGCGTAATTACCATCAAGGCCCAGCAGCATCGGAGGCAGGAGCAGAATCGAGAGGATGCCCTCACTCGACTCCGGGCGCTCATTCAGAGCGTCGCCATCCCACGCAAGAAACGAAAAGCGACGAAGCCGACCAAAGGGTCGCAACAAAGACGGTTGGAAAGTAAGACGAAGCGCGGGCGGCTGAAAGCGTTGAGAGGAACGCTCGAGTAACAGGTGGAAGAATCGGGGTCAGACTCGAATTTTTGTGAATGAGCCCTAAGTTCTGACCGTCGGACCTCCGGCGGGGACGCGCTGCAGCAGGAGAAGGCCGGCCACAAAAAAGAGTCCCACCGTCATGATTGCGACGCGCTGGTTGCCGCCGAGCAGGGTCGAGGTCAAGCCGAACACAAACGGTCCGAGAATCGCGCCGCTCTTGCCGACCAGGGCATAGAATCCGAAGAACTCCGCCTCGCGCCCGGCCGGCACGAGCGTGGCCATGAACGTGCGGCTGGCGGCCTGAATGGCGCCGAGGCCGGTCCCGGCCAGGACTGCGACGATCCAGAAGTGCCACGAGACCTCCACGAAGTACGCCGCCACTGCCACCGCCGTCCACTGGATCAACATGACGCCGACGACAAACTTCGGGCCGCGTCGGTCCGTCGGGCGCGCCCATACGGCCGAGCCAGCCAGGGCGGTGATCTGGATCACCATGAACAGCGCGATGATCTCGGTCATGGAGAAGCCGAGCGTTTTCGCGGCGAACACCCCCGCGAAGGCGATGACCGTGTTGACGCCATCTTCATAGAAGAGGTACGCCAACAGAAACCGCCGCATGGATAGGCGTTCCGGCCGCGTGACGATCTCTCGTAGCGTGGCGAGGGTTTCATGCCAGCCGCGCGAGATGGACTCATGGAGCGTCATCGGATGCCTGGCATCCGCAGGCAGAATGATGAAGGCGGGAATCGAGAAGAGGCCGAAGAGGGCCGCCG
>CAZMPH010000010.1:0-15354 GCA_964568195.1 uncultured Nitrospirales bacterium
GGATTCGGCGATGACGACGACGCCGCTGATGCCGAAGGGACTGAATTGATGGAAGTGGCTGCCGACGATGGTCGCCTTGGCGATTTTGGCCGCGGCGACCATGATCTCTTCCACTCTCTTTACATCATTGAGGAGTTTGGGGTTGCATCCGTTCAACTCGAGCACCAAGTGCCTACCTAGTGCATGCAATTTATTTTCCCCCTTTCGCTGTTGTAATGAGAGTGGCCAATTTGTCGTCTATCGCACCTCCCCAATCGGGAAATTTCTGAAATTTCAGTTTCCCGAAAGCTTTGTGTGAATATTGTGAATATAGCGGAACGATTCCAATTGTCAATAATTTTTTTGCTGGCGCCGCAAATTCTCCCCGGCGCCCTCGCTTGACTGCCCTCCAAGCCAGCGGCTAAGATGCACCACACATCGGAACCACACGCTTCATCAGCGCATCCATGATCCAGGTCGAGCATCTCACCAAGCACTACGGCCCCAAGGTCGCGATCGACGACGTCAGTTTTTCCGTTGCAAAGGGCGAAGTCCTGGCCTTTCTCGGGCCGAACGGCGCCGGCAAGACCACCACCATGCGGATCCTCACCGCCTCCATGCCCGCCACATCCGGCTCCGTGCGGGTGGCGGGCTACGACTGCTTCGACCAGCCGAGAGAGGTGAAGCACGCGATCGGGTACCTGCCGGAAGTTCCCCCTCTCTATACCGAGATGACGGTCAGCGAATATCTCACGTTCGTGGGCCGCATCAAGGGAATCGAGCCTGAGCGCCTCTCTAGCGCCCTGGACCGAACGCTGGAGCAGCTCTCGCTCGGCGAGGTGCGGGGCCGGCTGATCGCCAATCTTTCGCGCGGGTTCAAGCAACGGGTGGGCCTCGCGCAGGCTCTCATCCACGATCCCCAGGTTCTCATCCTGGACGAGCCGACCGTCGGGCTCGACCCGAAACAGATCATCGAGATCCGGCAGTTGATCAAAGCGCTGGCGGGCTCCCACACCATCATCCTGAGTACCCACATCCTGCCCGAGGCCACGGCGGTGGCGCAGCGCGTGGTCATCATTCACGAAGGGCGTATCGTGGCGGAAGATTCCCAGGACCAGCTCTCGACCCGCCTGCGGCGCTCCGAGAAGGTGAGCCTCACGCTCAAGCACCCACCGCCCGACGCGCGGGAACGCCTCCAGACCCTCCCCGGCGTGCTGTCGGTCCATCAGGAAGGGCCCGCCGCGTTCCTGGTCGAGGCGGAGCTGGGGCATGACCTCCGGGACGACCTCGCCCGCTTTGCCGTCCGGAACGACTGGGGCCTTCTGGAGCTGAAACTCGTGACGATGACCTTGGAGGACGTCTTTCTTCGCCTGACACAGCATGAAGAAGGGGTGGAGGCCCAGTCATGAGTCCGGTCGGCGCCATCGTCCGCAAAGAGCTCCGCTCGTACTTCGTGTCGCCGATCGCCTACGTCGTCGCCTCCGTCTTTCTCCTGCTCATTGGATTGTTGTCGTTCCTTGCCGCCGTGACCGCCAGCAACCGGAGCCTCCAGATGCTGCGCGGCCAGGGGAACCTGCCCGAGCTGAACCTGAACGAAATCGTCTTCCGTCCGGTGTTCTACAACATGGCCGTCGTCCTGCTTCTGGTCGTGCCCATCCTGACCATGCGCCTGTTCGCCGAAGAGAAAAAGCTCAAGACGATGGAACTCCTCATGACCTCGCCGGTCACGGTCACGGACATCGTCATGGGGAAGTTCTTCGCGGCCTTCGCGGTATTCGCCGGCCTACTGGCCCTGACGGCGGTCGGCCCGCTCGCCCTGGCCCCCTTCGCGCCATTCCGCTGGGAGCCGATCCTGACCGCGTACCTCGGCGTCCTCCTCATGGGCGGCCTGTTCCTGAGCGCCGGCATCCTGGCCTCCAGCCTGACCGAGAACCAGATCATCGCCGTGATCCTCAGCTTCGGCGTCCTGCTCCTGTTCTGGCTGTTCGCCTGGGCCGGGCAAGTGTTCGCCGAGTCCGTCTTCGGCAAGGTCCTCACATACCTTTCTCCACTCGATCACTTCGACCACATGGTGAAGGGGCTGGTCACGACGAGCGACCTGGTCTATTTCGCTGCCGGGATCGTGTTCGCGCTCTTCCTGACGCACCGGGTTGTCGAATCCCAGCGATGGCGATGATGTCGGACCGGATGACGTTTTTGCTGGGAACGCTGGGCGGCATTCTGGCCGGCGCCGGCGCGGTGATCTACTTCGTCGCCCCGGAGCGTACCTGGCTCATCGCCGGCGTGGAAAGCCTGGCGGCGGCCTGCCTGACCGTCTTCCTTGTCGCGCATTACGAGATGTTCAGGGACATCTCGGCACGCCGGTCAACCAGACTGGGCCTGAACAGCCTCCTGATGATCGTGCTGTTCGCGACCATTCTCGGCATCGTCAACTTCCTCTCCGTCCGCCACAGCGTCCGCTGGGATTTCTCGGAGATGAAGCGGTTCACCCTCGCCCCGCAGACGGCCCGCCTGCTGCGCGAACTGTCACGGGAGGTCAAGGCGACCGTCTTCACCGGAGACCAGGGCCCCGCCCGGGCGGCCTATCGCGATCTGTTCGACAGCTACAAGGCCCACACCGCCAAACTGACGGTGGAATTCGTGGATCCGGAGAAAAAACCCGGCGTCGCCCGCCAGTACGGCATCACCAGGCCGGATACCGCAGTGCTGGAGAGCGGCAAGCAGGAGACCCGGATCGCCTCCGCGACCGAGCAAGAACTCACGAATGCGCTGATCCGCGTCATCAAGGACGAGAAGAAGACCCTGTACTTCCTCACAGGCCATGCAGAGCACCTCCTGGAGGATTCCGACAAGGGCGGATACTCCTTTCTGAAAGAGGCCCTTGAGCGGCAGGGCTATACCACCCGTTCCCTCTCACTCTATGAATCCAAGACGATCCCGCTCAATGCCTCGGTGCTGGTTCTGGGAGGGCCTCAAAAGGCGGTGTCTCCCGAGGAGCAGACCCTTCTCGCCGGCTACGTCAAGAAAGGCGGCCGGCTTCTCGTGCTGCTGGATCCCGGGTCCCGAGCCGGCCTTGAGGGCTTCCTGGAGAATTGGGGCCTGCAGGCGGACAACCGGACCGTCCTGGACACCCAGACCGTCCTGGGCGGCGACTTGACCATGCCGGTGGTAAACACCTACGGCACCCACGAGATCACCCAGGATTTAGGGCAGGTTTTCACGATGTTTCCCCATGCTCGCCCGATCAGCTTTCTCGACAGCAAGGCCAAGGAGTGGGCGTTTCACCCCCTGGCCAAGTCCAGCGCCCGCAGTTGGGGCCACACCGAATCCCCTACCGCGGAGGTGGGTGCGGGAGGGGCGTCTGCGGGGCCCCCTCCCGCTAGAAATGTCCAGGCCCGCGATTTTGATCCCCGCAACGATACACCAGGGCCGCTGACACTGGCGGGTCTGGTCATCGCCCGCACGAGCCCGGCGGAGAACGTCAGGCAGCCGGCGATCTTGTTCATCGGCGACTCGGATTTTGCCAGCAATGCCTATCTGGACTTCTCCGGCAATACCGACTTCATGTTGCATGTCATGGCCTGGATGGCCGAGGAAAAGGACCTGATCACGATCGCGCCGAAAGACGTCGCGCTGGGCACATTCTTATTGACGGCGGCGCAATCCAACGCGCTGTTTGCGGTTCAAGTTCTCGGCCTCCCCAGCTTCTTCCTGGCCGCCGGTTTCGTCGTGTGGCGCCGCCGACGACGGTTGTAAGCCATCACTCTATGTCGCGTGGCGTCCTCGTCCTCCTGATCATAGCCGCCGGGCTAGGGCTCTACCTGTGGCTGGTGGAGATGCCCACCGAGCAGAAACGGGGCGATACCGAAGCCGCCGCCAAGAAACTGGTGGACTTCAAGGAAGAGGACGTGCAGGCGTTCACGCTCACCACACCACAGGGCGAGATGGAGCTCATCCGCGAAAAGGACGGACGGTGGGTCATCCGCAAGCCGAACGCCATGGAGGCTGATGCCGCGGCCGTGGACGAGTTCCTCCGCACCCTGCTGCTGGCCCAGGTATCCCGCGTCGTGGACGAATCGGGAGCGGACCTCGCCGGCTACGGCCTTGACGCGCCGTCCCTGACCGTCTCCTTCCTCCTGGCCTCCGGAACCCAAACGATCCACCTCGGAGATTCCGGGCCTCTGTCCGCCACACTCTATGCCATGCGTGAGGGCGCTCCCAGAATCCTCCTGACGACCCTCTCGGGCCGCGACGTCCTAATGAAAAACATCCGAGAGTTCCGCCGCAAGCGGGTCTTCCAGTTCGACCGGAACCAGGTGACCAGATTGAAGGTCGCGACCGCGCGCGAGACCGTCGTGCTGTACAAGGAAGGCCATGGCGACAAGGAGAAGTGGACGATCAAAAGCCCGGCCGAGGCGCCGGCGGATCAGCCGGAGGTGAAAAGTCTCCTGAGCGGCCTCCAGGACCTCAAGGCCCAGGACTTCCTCGACGATCCGAAGGACCGAGCGGCTATACGCGCCAGACTGGGCCAACCGCTGGCGACGTTCACCCTGCGCCAAGGGGAGGCCGACCGCACGCTGTCCCTGTTCATCGATCCGCAGGACAAGGGGCTGGCATATGCGGAGAGCACCCCCCAGGAGCCTCTGTTCAAGGTCGCGCCGGCCGTAGCCCAGGACCTCGCCAAGGGACTGTTCACCCTGCGGAACAAGCAGCTCATCGCGGCCGAGCCCGACCGCGTCAAGACGCTCGTCATTAAGACGGCCGGCCAGGAGTATTCCCTCACCCGCGAAGGAGCCGACTGGCTCGTGGACGGCGATCCCAAATTGAAAGCGGATGCCGCCCGCATCAACATGTTCGTCACCCGCGCGGTGCGGCTCCAAGCGGAACGGATCGTGACGGAGAAACCGGCCGATCTGAAGCCCTACGGTCTGGCGCCTCCGACAACGGAATTGATTGTCGCGGACGAACAGGGTAAACTACTAGGCCGGGTCTCGTTCGGGCGGGAAGAGCAGGGGCTGGCCTACGCGCTCGGGTCGGCGATGCCGGGGGTCTTTCAAGTCCGCCCCGACATTCTCAAGGAGATTCCCAAGAAGGATGAAATGATAAAAGGAGCAAGGTGACAACGGATACGCCGAGAAAGAAACCGTCGTTTTGGCAAAGGCAGTTTTATGTCCACAAGATCCAGAAGACGTATGCGATCTGGTTCGGTCTGTTCATGTTCGTCTCGTCAATCCTGGTCTTCGGCCTCGCTTTCCTCGTCCCATTCATTCCTCCGGCCATTAAACTCCTCTCACCCATCACCCTCGAAGAGCGGGCCATGGCCGCCAAACAATTTCTATTCCTCGCCCAGACAATTCTGCCGGGCCTCATAGTCCTCATCCCGGCAGCGGCCGTCTTCAGTATTTACCTGACCCATCGGGTGGCAGGACCGCTGTTTCGCATTGAACAGACCGCCAGGGAGATGATTCGGGGAAATCTCGCTCTGCGTATCCGGCTCAGAAAAGGGGATGAACTGCATGAGCTGGCCGGGCTGGTGAACGAGACCCTCGGCAACCTCGAAAAGGCCTTCCGGGAGATCCGGGAGAGCGAAGCCCACGCACGAGAGGCCTTATCCTGGATCATAGACGAGATGAAGAAACAGCCATCGGTCAATCGAGAGGTTCTTGACCGCCTGACAACGGCCCTGAAGAACGGTGAGCGGATTGATGAGGTCCTCCAGCGATTTCAACTCTCCAAGCCGCATGAATAGTCCATTAGGGGACCGGTTTGATGCGGCGCTCACGCGTTAGGGAGACGAGAGGGTTTACTTTAGTCGAACTGACGATTGTAGTCGGCATCATCGGCATTATCGCCGCGTTCGCCATTCCCATGTTTCAAAATTTCCTGAAGAAGGCCAAGATGGTCGAGGGCGAGACGGCCTTAAGCGAGATTATGCGGCTGGAAAACCAGTATTTAGCCGAGAATCTCGCCTTCTCCGATAATCTTTCGACCCTCGTGTTTAAGCCTACCCCTCCGTTAAAATACTATTCTGTCGCCATTCAGTTGAACGGTGCCGGTCCCCCGCCATTCCTGTACCAGGCGACCGCCACGGCCAATCTGGACAAGGATCCTGACCTGGACGCCTGGGTCCTCACGTGGTATACGGATGGCAAGAGCGACCTCAAGCACGGTTGCATCCCCGGCGGGGTCGGCGCGGTCCAATTCGACTGCACGGATTAGCCTCAGCCCGTCACTGCGCACTTGTCCCACTCGACCAGCCCCCACCGAGCGCCTTGTAGAGCTGGACGACGGATACAAGCTGGAGCCGGCGAGTGGCCGCGAGCGACAGTTCGGCATCGAAGAGACTCCGCTTGGCCGTGAGCACGTCCAGATAGTTGGAGATCCCGCCTTTGTACCGCAGGTCGGCGAGATGCAAGGCCGATCGCAGAGCAGCGACTTGTTCTTCTTGTGCTAGCGTTTGATCACGCGTCTTACGCACCGCCACGAGGGCATCCTCGACTTCCCTGAACGCCACCAAGATGGTCTGCTCATACTGGGCCACGGCCTGCCGGGCTTGGGCTTCGACCGCCTGCTGCTGGAAGCCCAGGATTTGTGCATTGAACAGCGGGCCGGTCAAGGACGGGCCCACCTCGCCAAATTGTCCGGGGTTCACGATACGCGATAACTGCGGACTCGCCACACCGAGGAGTCCCGTGAGCGTGATTTTCGGAAACCGCTCCGCCTTGGCAACCCCGATCCTGGCGGTGGCCGCAGCCAGTTGTTGCTCCGATTGCAGGATGTCCGGACGGCGCTGGAGCAGGTCGGAGGGAAGGCCGGCCGGCACCTCGGGCGGCATCACCTGCTCAATGAGCGATCGCCCTCTGGAGATTTGGGCAGGATTCCTCCCGAGCAGCACGCTGAGCTCGTTCTCCTTCTGGACCATCTGCCGCTCGAGCTCCGCCGTTCGAGCCGCAGCGTTGGCCCGCTCCGCCTCAAACTGGTCGAGGTCCAGCTTGGGAATCATCCCCTGCCGCAGCCGAGCCTGAGCGATTTTCACGGACTCTTCCCACGATTGCAGCGTACGCCGCGCGATGTCCAATTGCATGTCCAACTGGCGGAGATCGAAATAGGCCTGGGCCACGCCGGACACGAGTTGCAAAACGACGGCACGTCGGTTCTCCTCCCGGGCCCAGAGGTCCGCGCGTGCCGCCTCATTCTCCCTGCGGACCCGCCCCCAGAAATCAAGCTCCCAGGACAGAGTGCCTTGCCCATAATAGCTGAATGCGCTGGGGAACCCCGGGAATCCAACGCCCCCCATTTTGGCCAGGGGCGCGTTCCCGCTCACGCTGAGTTGGGGAGCGAAGTCCATGCGGGCGATGAGCAATCGGGCCTGATACTCTTCGACGCTCGCAACCGCCTGTTTCAGATCCTTGTTCTCCGTCAGCGCGATGCGGACCAGCTTCTGGAGCTCTTCGTCGCGGAGCAGCTCCCACCACGGCAGATTGGCGATGGACTCTCCCTCCTTCCCTGCCATGCGGAAGGACTCCGGGGTGGAAATGCCGGGGCGCGTATAGTCCGGCCCCATCGCGCAGGCGGTCAACAGCACCGCGAGGATGCTCACCGCGAGGCGGCGCATCAGGGCGCTCCTTCCGAAGGAGGCCCGGCCAGCACCGCGCCGGGGCTTGCGGCCGCTTGACTGGGACGGCGTTGCGCGAGCTTCCGGACCAACACGAAAAACAGCGGCACGAAAAAGATCGCCAGGAAGGTTGCGGCGAGCATGCCGCCGAAGACGCCGGTGCCGATGGATTGGCGGCTGGCCGCGCCGGCGCCCGTGGCGACGACGAGCGGCACCACGCCCATGACGAAGGCCATGGAGGTCATGATGATCGGCCGGAACCGAAGCTTGGCGGCCTCGATCGCCGCGTCGGCCGCCGACAGGCCCTGCTCGTGGCGCTTGTTGGCGAACTCCACGATGAGGATCGCGTTCTTGGCGGAGAGGCCGATCAGGGTCACCAGCCCGATCTGAAAGTAGATGTCGTTGGTCATCCCGCGAATCCAGACGGCGGACAGTGCCCCGAAGACCCCGAACGGCACAGCCAGGATCACGGCAAAGGGCACCTTCCAGCTCTCGTACTGGGCGGCCAGCACCAGGAAGACCATGAGCAGACCGAACGTAAACGCCGCCACCGACTGCCCTCCGACGTTCCGTTCCTGGTAGGAAATCCCGCTCCAGTCAATCCCATAGCCCTTGGGGATCAGCACGTCCTTCGCCGCCCGTTCCAGCGCATCGAGAGCCTGTCCCGAGCTCGCGCCGGGAGCCGCCATCCCCAGCACGAAGGCCGTGTTGTATCCGTTGAAGTGCGTCACCGGGTCCGGCCCGCTGGTGAATTCCGTCGTGACCACGGTGTTGAGCGGGATCATGGCCGTGCCCTGCCCGTTCTGCGCGCGCACGTAAATCCTGGCGATGTCGCCTGGACTCATCCGATACTGCGCCTCCGCCTCGGTCTGGACTCGATAGACCCGGCCGAATTTGAGGAAGTCGTTGATGTAGAAATTGCCGAAATAGGCCTGCAGGGTGTCGAACACCTCGGAGATGGACACGCCGAGCGCCTTGGCGCGCTCCCGGTTCACGTGGGCATGGAGCCGGGGCGCGCTGACGCGAAAATTGGTGTCGATCGCTCCGATGGCCGGGTCCTGCCTGGCCCTGGCGACAAACTCTTCGGCGACGGCCGAGAACTTCTTGAAGTCGCCTCCGGAGGGGTCCTGAATCTGCACCGTGAAGCCGCCCGTTGCGCCCAGACCCCGGATCGAAGGCGCGTTGAAGGACAGAATCAATGCCTCGGGGATCTTCGCATATTCCCCGAAGGCGGCTCCGATCAGCGCCTTGACGTGTTGGTCCGGGCGAGTGCGTTGATCCCAGAGATGCAGGGGCGTGAACAGGGTCGCAGAATTGGGCCCGCGGGTGCCGAACACGAAGTTCTGGCCCACCAGTGCATCCGTGCTGTGGATCACCGGATTCGACAGGAAGTACTTCTCCAGCTTGCTCATCACCTCGGTCGTCCGTTGCAGGGAGGCTCCGTCGGGAAGCTGCACCATGGTAATAAAGTAGCCTTGGTCCTCCTCCGGCAGGAAGCTGGCGGGGATCAGCAGGAACAGCGCGACGCTGAGGGCGATCACGATGCCGAAGACCGCCAGCGCCAGCACCGCCCGCTTGATGACCCGGCCGGCGGTCGTGGTATAGCGATCCCTCGTCCAATCGAAGAGGCGATTGAACTGCCTGAAGAACCCAGTCCGCCGGCCGTGGCCCGGCTTCAGGACCAGGGCGCAGAGAGCCGGGCTCAGCGTGAGCGCGACGAATCCTGAAATCGCGACGGAGATCGCGATCGTGATCGCAAACTGCTTGTAGAGCTGGCCGGTGATTCCCCCCAGGAATGCGACCGGCACGAACACCGCCGCGAGCACGAGCACGATCGCGATGATGGGCCCGGTGACCTCCTCCATGGCCTTCTTGGCGGCCTCCTTCGGCGGGAGCCCCCGCTCCATGTGGCGCTCGACGTTCTCGACGACCACGATGGCGTCGTCCACCACGATGCCGATGGCCAGCACCATGCCGAACAGCGTCAGGGTGTTGATGGAGAACCCGAGGGCCTGCATGCCGGCCAAAGCGCCGATCAGGGAGACGGGAACGGCCACGGCCGGAATCAGCGTGGCCCGCCAGCTCTGCAGGAACAGATAGACGACGAGCACCACCAGAACCATCGCGATGATGAGGGTCTTGGCGACCTCTTCGATGGAGACCTCGATGAAGCGGGTCGTGTCGTAGGGGATGTCGTACTTCACGCCGGGGGGAAAGCTCTTGGCAAGCTCATCCATTTCCCTGCGGATACGGTTGGCGGTGTCAAGGGCGTTGGCTCCCGGCGAAAGGAACGTCAAGAGAAACGTGTTGGGCTGGCCGTTCCACCGTCCTTCGAGGTTGTAGGACTGGGCGCCGAGCTCGACCCTGGCCACGTCCTTGAGGCGGACCATGTCGCCGTTCGGAAGCGCCCGCACGATCATGTTCTCGAAGTCCTTCACCTCCGTCAGGCGGCCTTGCGTGATCACCGGGATGGTGAGCTGCGTGCCCTTGGGGGCGGGCTCCCGCCCGACCAGGCCGGCGGGAAAATCCCGGTTCTGCTCGCGGACCACGTTCGTAATGTCGCTCGGCGTAAGGTTGAGCTGCGCCATCCGGACCGGGTCCAGGATCAGCCGCATGCTGTAGTTCTGTCCCCCGAAGACCAGGGCATCGCCCACGCCGCGGAGCCGCTTGATGTTGTCGAGCACGTTGATGATCGCGTAGTTGGAAAGATAGAGCATGTCGAACCGGGGATCGCTGGAACTCAGCGCCACGACTGCCAGCAGATCCGGCGACGTTTTCTTCACCGAGATGCCCTGGCGGATGACCTCGTTCGGGATCTGCGGTTCCGCCAGCTTCTCGCGGTTCTGCGTCTGGACCTGCGCGATGTCGATGTCCGTCCCGATCTCGAACGTGAGCTTGATGGTCATGTGCCCGTCGTTGGTGCTGGTGGAGTCGTAGTACAGCAGATTGTCAATGCCGGGGAGCTGCACCTCGATGGGACGGGCCACCGAATCCGCCACCACCTCTGCGTTCGCGCCCGGATAGTCGGCGTCGATCTGCACCACCGGAGGCGTAATTTCCGGAAACTGGGCGACGGGCAGGGCCTTCAGCGCCACGAGGCCCACGACCACGATGACGATGGAGATGACCGATGCGAAGATCGGACGGTCGATGAAAAAGTGAGAAATCACAGGTCGCTTTTCGTCTTGGTGTTCACCGGCTTGCCCACGGAAGCCGGGCCGTTTTCCGCAGCGGGAACCGGTTTCACGGGCGCGCCCGGCGCAATTCTGTGCATGCCGTCCACCACCACCCGCTCCCCCGCGCGGAGGCCTTCTTCGATGAGCCATTGGCTGCCCTGCCAGCCGGTGCCCTGAACGTTGCGGATCTCCACCTTGTCGCCTTCCCCCACGACATAGACAACGGACCCCTTGGGCCCTTGCTGCACGGCCCGTTGCGGCACCAGGATCGCGCCGGTTCTCGTGTAGCCCGTGACGCGGATCCTGACGAACTGCCCGGGCATCAGGATCCGGTCGTGATTGGGAAAAACAAACCGCCCCTGCCTGGATCCCGTCTCGGTGCTCAGCCCCACGGAGGCGAAATCCAACTTCCCCTCATGCGGATAGGTGGTACCGTCCACGAAGGTGAGGCGGCCCTTGAGCTGGTAGAGGTCCGGCCGCTGGACTTTCTTCGTGGCAAGTTCCCGGCGCCGCTGCAGGAGGTAGCTCTCCGGAGCGTTCCCCACGACATACATCGGATCCACCTGGTGGATGATCGTGAGCAGGTCGGTCTGCGCGGAGATGAGGCGGCCTTCGTAAAACCTGGTGCGCTCGATCAGCCCGGAGATGGGCGCGATAATGAGCGTGTTGTCCAGGTCGAACTGGGCCTTCACCAGCTGCCCCTGGGCCGATTCAAGGGCCGCTTTCGCCGCCAGATCTTCCGCGACGGCATCATCCACGTCCTTCTGGCTCACGGCCTGTTCCGCGAGAAGCGGCTTGACGCGAGCGAAGTGTTGTGTCGCCTGGACCACCCGCGCCTCGGCCTGGGCCACCATCGCTTTGGCGCTCGCGAAGGCCGCCTTGAACGGCACGGGATCAATTTGATAGAGCCGGTCGCCCTTTTTGACGTCACGGCCCTCGCGAAAAGAGAAGCTCTTGATGATGCCCGTCACCTGCGACCGGATCTCGACGATGCGGGAGGCTTCCGCCTGGCCGATAAATTCCGGATCGTCGGGGATGGTCTGCGCCGCCACCGTCAGCACCCCCACTTCCGGGATGGGACGGGCGGGAGCGGCGGCTTCCTTTTGGCAACCCAGGAACCCGGCCACCCCCGCGCAGGCCAGAGCGCATGCAACAAGTTTCAACGGTGGGGCCTTGGTCGCCATGCTATGTCTTCCTTTCGCGCAGGCTTCTCACTTCGCCGGCGGTGCCTTGGGAACCGCGCCGATACTATCCAATCCGGCCTGGGCACAGGCGGCGTCCAGATGGCCTCCGGGCGCGCCGCCGACGCCGATGCCGCCCACCACCTCGCCCCCGATTTCGATCGGCAGGCCGCCGCCCAGGATGAGGACCTTGTCATTCATGTAGTGCAGTCCCTCCGCCGCGGGCGTCTTGGCGACCATCTCGGCCAGTTCCCCGGTCGGCCGGCGCAGACTCGCCGCGGTATACGCCTTCTTGGTGCTGCTGTCGGTCGAGTGCGGGCCCGCTCCATCCCCTCTCATCAGCACCTTCAGCACCCCGGACCGGTCCACCACCGCCACGCTCACGCGATAGCCGTCCTGCCTGCACTTCTCCTGCGCGGCGGCCGCGGCCTTGCTCGCCAGGGCAAGCGGCAGGGTCGCTTCGCGGGGCAACTCTTCGGCCACAGCCGCGGCATGTGCGATTCCGAAAGACAGAATCACGCCGAGCGAAATCGCAAGGACATGGACTTGCACTCTTCCAAAACGATTGCTCGCCATCATTGCACCTCCCCGTTCATGGTGACGCCAACTGCCGCCCGATAGTACTGGCAACGATCAGAAACATACAAGCCGCCAGGAAAATGCCGTCAGACGCCTTGCCCGCCCAGTTCTTCGACGGGAAAATTTCGGGTACGCCAGGCCTCGACCCCGCCGGCGAGGGGCCGGACCCTCGTGATGCCGTTCCTCTTGAGGAGGAGCGCCATCCGGGCGGCGGTCGCTTCATTGGGACAGGCGCAGAACAGAACCACATCGCGATCGCGTGGGATCTCATGGTGCCGGTGTTCCAGTTCTTCCACCGCCATTCGCACGGCACCGGGAATCGTATAGGGGTCAGCCTCGACATCGAGGGACTGACGTAGATCCACAATGACCACCTCACGGCCGTCGGCCAGGATTTGCTTCAGTTCATCCGGAGTGATCCGCGCGATGCGCAGTTCACGCAGTAGGAGCTGCCGGTGGACGTACTTGTAGGCGATGTACAGCGCCAGGGCGCCCGCGACCAGCACGACGAGCGAGCTGCCGAGGCGAGTCGCCTGCGCCGCGACCCACTCGAGCTGATCACTGAACAGGTAGCCCGGCGCGACGAACGCCGCCGTCCACAGCAACGCGCCGAGACCGTTGTACAGCAAGAAGCGCCCAACGCTTACTTTGAAGAGGCCCGCGAGGGCCGGCGTCACCGTGCTCAACCCCGGAATGAACTTGGCGAGAACGAGCGAACGCATGCCGTGCCGGATGAAAAAGTTTTCCGTGCGGCGCACGCAGGAATCCGGCTCGAGCGAGATACGGCAGAGCACCTTGAGGACCCGCGCCCCACGATGGCGGCCCAGGTAGTACCAGATGAGATCGCCCAGCAGGCAGGCGGCCACCCCTAACACGACGGCGAAGGCGAGATTCATCTTGCCGGCCCCCGCCAGCGCCCCGGCGGCGAGCAGCACCGGGACCGCGGGAATCGGCAGCCCAACCTGCTCGGCGAGCACGACAGCGAACAGGACGAGGCCGCCGTGCCGGATCAAAAATTGCGTCACGTCATCCATCGGTTACTCAAAGACGAAGCGGCTTGCTCGGCGACAGGACGGCCTCCGGGTTGTTCTTCCAGATCGCCTCGTCGGCATCCACGTACAGTTCGATCTCGTTGCCGTCGGGATCGGCCAGGTAGAGACTCTGGCTGACAGTGTGGTCGCTCATGCCGGTGATGGCCACCCCTGCTTGCTCCAGCTCTCTCTTCGCCGTTCGCAACTCATCCAACGAATCGCCGACTTTGATTCCGATGTGATATAGCCCGCGCCTCCGGCCGGGCGGCGGGCCTGGCGCATCGCCGACTTCGATCAGCAGTAACTCGTGGTGGGTGCGGCCGGACGTCAGCGCCGCCGCTTGGCCGTCAAAGATACGTCCCACTTCTCGAAAGCCCAACAGATCGCGATAGAACGCCAGCGACCGTTTCAGATCCTTCACATAAAAGACCACGTGACCCAAATAACGGGCTTTCATAAGTCGTCCCTCTCAGCCGGCCACCACTGACGATGTCTTTCCCCAGCGGCCCGTAAACACGAACTCCGTTAAGGGCTTCCGTTCCCTGGGAGCCAACTCGCGCTTCCTGAGCTTTTCAGGCAAACTCTGCGGATCGCCGGGATAGCCCAGCGCAATCGCCGCAACAGGCTCGTACTCCTTTGGAATACCGTAGAGCTCTCTGACCTTGCCCGGATGGAAGCCCGCCATCTGATGCATCACCAAGCCGAGCGCGGTCGCCTGGACGGAGAGGTCGGCCACCGCCTGGCCGACATCGTAATACGCATGGCGATTCGGCTCCCCGCCTTCTTCAAAGGACATCCTGGCCACGGAGACCATGAGCACCGGCGCGCGCTGCGCCCACAGACTGTTACCTTCCACCAGACAGCTCAGCAATCGGCCATATTCGGTCTGCTCGTCCTTCGTAGCCATGAGAAAGCTCCAGGGCTGCTCGTTGCTGGAAGACGGCGCCCAGCGGGCGGCTTCCAGCAGGCTGCGCAGGGCCTCAGACTCAACAGGCCGTTCGGAAAACGCCCGCGGGCTCCACCGCCGCTTCAGCAGGTCATGAACTAGATGCTGCGTTTCGGCCGGTTTTTCCACGTCAATCCCCCTTGCTTCGATGAGCCGCGAACGTGATCCCGGCCTTCTGCACTTCGCTGTAGGGAAGCAGCCAGACCAGCGACTCGTCCTGGAGGTCCCCCACCTGGATGCGGTTCCCCCACGGATCACGGAAGTCACACCGAAACCTCGGATGCAGCTTCAGCTTGTACTTCTTCATGAGTTTCCTTCTGACTTCCTCAATCTGCTTCTCGTCGCGCACCATGAGACCGAAATGTTTGACGCGATCAGGCCGGAGCTTTTTGACTTCGAAGATGGCCATGAACTGATGCTCGCCGAGTTTGCACCACGCGGCCCCCTCGCCTCCGCGAAGCATCTTCAAGCCGAACACGTCGGAGTAGAACTTCACGGCTTTCTTGGCGTCACTCACTTCAATAACAATGTGGTTACAGCCATAGACCTGGACCGCCATCGTCCTTCCCTCCTCAATTCATCTCCCAGATCAGCACTTCAGCGCCGGTAGCCGCATCCGCCGTCAATCGCGGGGAACCTACCGCAGTCAAACGAACGGCATCGCCGGCAGCCAGGCGGCCGGCTTCTTCCAGCTCCGCTGCGCCTTTGGCGACGTAGAGGTGCGTGTGAGGCGCGTCGGGGATCTGCACCGATTCTCCCGGCTTGAGCCGCCCGCCCCATAACACAGCTCCGCGCTGGCGGATCTTGATTGCCGCATCATGCCCCCGCCCCGAGGCAATGGGGACAA
>CAZMPH010000010.1:15364-31609 GCA_964568195.1 uncultured Nitrospirales bacterium
CTCCGCGATCCAGTTGAGCATTGATGTCCAGTTGCTCGTAGCTGGGCGCGATCCGCTCGGTGTCCGGCAGCACCCACATCTGGACCAGGTGCACATCTTTATCGCCGCGCGGGTTCATTTCCGAGTGCCAGATGCCTTGGCCCGCGCTCATGCGCTGCGCCAACCCGGGATAGATGATCCCCTTGTTGCCGACCGAATCCTTGTGCTCGATCTCGCCGGATAGCACCCAGGTCACGATCTCCATATCCTGATGGGGATGGGTTCGGAACCCGGTGTCGGCCTTGATGACGTCGTCGTTGCTGACCAGCAACAGCCCGTGGTGCGTGTTCGCCGGATCGTGATGGTCCGCGAAACTGAAGCTGTGGTACGAGTCGAGCCAGTCGATTTTCGTATGGAAGCGGTCCGCGCTCCGCCGGATGTCGATCGCGGGCGTTTTCATCATGGGCTTACCCCCGTTCGAAGCTGGCCTTGAGCCGCAGGAGCAACTCACGCAACTTGCTCGCCTCTGCCGTCGTGAACGCCCGCTCGAAGTACGGCTTCATATACTGAATGTGGGCCGGAAAGACCTTCTGAAACAGCGCGTCGCCTTTCGGCGTCAGCCGGATGAAGATGGAGCGCCGATCCTCCCGGGAAGGCACCCGCGCGATCAGGCCTTTCTCTGCCAGCCGATCCAGAACGCCCGTCAGCGTCCCCTTCGTGACCAGCGTCTTCTCCGACAGCTCCTTGCACGTCATCCCCTCGGTATCCCCCAGAGTCGCGATCACATCGAACTGGGAGCAGGTAAGCCCCAGCGAGCGGATGTGGGGAGCGTCCTTGTCCAAGAACGCGAAGTAGGTCTCTACGAGCGGCCTCAGCACCTTCATAAATGGGTCCTTACTCGGTTCCGGTGTTGGCTTCTTCGCCATCGCACTTCCTCATTGTTCGCATTAGAATAGTCCTAACTAGAACTATTGTCAAGCCCCTAGAGTAAAAATCTCCCGCTTTCAGAAATATCACCAAAATCAATGAGATAATTGTCTGGGGGACTCGCTGGCGATGGCTATAACCAACTCAGAAAGACGGGCGTTATGGGTCCTCCTCAGCCTGACAATCTGGTTGGGAGGGTGTGCAGCCCCCGTTCGCGAGCTGTGGCCGCCGCAGGAGGGCGCTCCGTCCCATACGATCGTGGTGTCGATCGACACGTGGCACGCCATGATCGCCTTTGCCCTGGAGGAACCGCGGCAACACTCCGGGGCAAGCGCCGATTCTCATCCTGCGCCCTTGCTGGATCGAAAGACGGCGTTCGAGGAGTGGGGCTACGCCGAGCAGGCCTGGTATCTGGAAGGCCGCCAGGGATTCACCGGCACCGTCCGGGCGCTCTTCTGGCCATCCCCGGGCGTCGTTGAAGTGGGACTGCACGAGCGTATCTGGGCTGCGCGGACGCCCCAGCCGCCGTCCGACGTGTTCGTTTTCCGTCTGAGCGAAGCCGGCTACCAACGACTACGCGCTCACCTGCGCACGACGATCGGCGCGACCGAGCCGCTGCTCGTGACAGGCGGCTCCAAATTCTACCCTTCCAAGCGGTCGTACCATCTGTTCCACCAGTGCCATCAGTACGCGGCCCTGGCGCTGAGGGAGGCCGGCCTGCCCCTGTCGGCGTTCTGGTCCTTCAACCGCGCCGGCCTTGCGATGCAGTTGCGGCAAGCCGTGCAGCTGGCCGCGGATCAGAGCGTGGCGCTGGCGATCGAAGACTTCCCGGCAGGCGCGGAGGCGAAGTGATATACTTTTTACCATGAGCGCGCCACCCCAGACATCGGTCGTGCCGACGAAATACTGGCACCGTCTCAACGACGGACGCATCCAGTGCGACGTCTGTCCCCGCTTTTGCAAGCTCCAGGAGGGGCAACGGGGGCTGTGCTTCGTGCGCGCCTGCGAGGACGGCCAGGTGGTACTGACCACCTATGGCCGCTCCAGTGGCTTTTGCGTCGATCCGATCGAGAAGAAGCCGCTCAACCACTTTCTGCCGGGGACGCCGACCCTGTCCTTCGGGACAGCAGGCTGCAACCTGTCCTGCAAGTTCTGCCAGAACTGGGACATCAGCAAGTCCCGCGAAATCGATACCCTGGCCGACGAGGCCTCGCCCACGGTGATCGCGAAGGCCGCCAAGCAGCTCGGCTGCCGGAGCGTGGCGTTCACGTATAACGACCCAGTGATCTTCCTCGAGTACGCGATTGACGTCGCCCAAGCCTGCCGTGAGATCGGCATCAAGTCCGTCGCCGTGACGGCGGGCTACATGTGCGATGAACCGCGGCAGGAATTGTACCGGTACATGGACGCGGCCAACGTGGACCTCAAGGCCTTCACCGAGCAGTTCTACAAACAGATCACCGTGGGGCACCTCCAGCCAGTGCTGGACACCCTGGTCTACCTCAAACGCGAGACACACGTCTGGTTCGAGATCACCACCCTGCTGATTCCGGGCGAGAATGACTCGGAGAAGGAAATCGAGGAACTGACCCAGTGGGTGATGGAACACCTGGGCCCGGACGTGCCGCTGCACTTCACCGCCTTCCACCCGGATTACAAAATGCTGGATAAGCCGCCCACGCCGGCCTCCACCCTGACGATGGCCCGCCGCATCGCCCTGAAAAACGGCATCCGGTACGCGTACACCGGCAATGTCCACGACGAGGAAGGCGGCAGCACGTACTGCCATCAGTGCGGGCGGAAGCTCATCGGCCGGGACTGGTACGTGATGACGGAGTGGCATCTCACGCACGACGGCCTGTGCATGTATTGCGGCGCGCCCTGCGCGGGCGTCTTCGAAGCTCAGCCGGGAAATTGGGGAGCCAAGCGCCTGCCGATCCGCCTCAAGGACTTTGCCCGCTAGCGTCTTCCTTCACAGATACTTCGCCAGGATCTCCGCCGCTGCCGCGGCTCCGGTCGGGGCCGGCGCCTCGATCTTCGGCTTGCCCGCCGACGCCGCCGCCAGAGCGGATTCCCAGCGCCCCGCGGCAAAATCCGCCGCGGACAGCTCCACGCCGCATCCGTAGCGGTGGAGGTGCTCGACCAGGATCGCCTCATCCGCAAAATTGTATCGCCTGACGTACACGACCGGCTTTCGATAGGCGACCGCCTCAACGATCGTGGCATAACCCGGCTTGGTCACGATGACGTCGGCGGAGGCGAGCAGCGTGCTGAAGGACAGCGGGATGGAATCGGCTGAGCGGATCCGCCAGGCCCCTGCCGGCACGGGCCCGCTCACGACAAAGCGCCAGCCGTGCATCCGGTCGAGGCGCTCGCAGGGAAGACCGGCCAGCGCGATCCCGCCGAAGGCCACTAGTGCCACCCGCTCATTCGCGCCGGCGCCGACCGAGTCCCACAGCGCGCCCGCCTCGGATTTGACGAGTTCGGCAATAGGGCCCACGTCGGCGATCTTCCGAAAGGCGCCCATGGGAATGCCGGGCGCGATGCGGATCATCAGTTCGGCCGCCCGGTAAGACCCCCGGATCCGCTGAAGGAGCTGAAGGCGTTCGCTGCTGTCCGATTCAAGGAGCATCGCCAGAACGGCGTCCCAGGTGAGATTGCACAGGCCGACCGCCGGCGTCTTTGCGCCGGCGCCCGCCTCGAGCGCGAGATAGGAGATGTCCGACAGCACCAGGGCCGGCTTGCGGGACCGGATCGCTTGGGCTTCTACCTCCACCTTGCGCTCCCAGTCTGCATGAAAGCGCAGATGCGCCGCCCACGTCGCCTCCACGTCGATGGCGAGCGGCCCTCGCTGCACGCAGCCGACGTCCTGCTCGGCGAGACTCAGCTCCCAAGGGATGCGCAAACGGCCTTCAAAGAACCAAGCGGGCACCTGCGTTCTGAGGATCGCCGTCAGCCCGGAGACTCGGCGGCCCAGTTCGTTCAGAACCGGGACCACCTGCGCGGCATGGCCGAACCCGTGGCTGGAGATGGAGCACCAGATGCGTTTCATCCAGGGAAGCTTTTACCACAAATCGCGGGTATACTCGATTCCATGAACTTCTACGCCAAACATCTGTTCCCCTACTTCATGGACTGGGGAATGGGGTCCCGCGGGTTTCAGGAGCAACGACGGGAAGCCCTCCGTCCGCTGCATGGGGACGTGCTGGAGATCGGGTTCGGCACCGGGCTGAACCTGGTCCATTATCCGAAAGCCGTGACCGGCGTGGTCGCGCTGGAACCGGCGCGCCTCCTGCCGAGAAAGGTCGCCCGTCGAATTGCTGCTGTGCCCATGCCGGTCGAGCTTGTCTATGGCTCAGCCGAACAGCTTTCCTTCGGCAATCGCTGCTTCGACTGTGTCCTGAGCACGTGGACCCTCTGCACGGTCCCGGATGTCGCGGCCGCCTTGCGGGAAGTTCGCCGCGTGCTCAAACCCGGCGGAGAATTCGTGTTCCTGGAGCACGGCCGCAGCGACAGTTCGGGAATCGCGAAATGGCAGGATCGCCTCAATCCTCTGCAGCAGCGCATCGGCGTGGGTTGCAACATGAATCGCGCGATTGACCGACTAATTATGAAGGCAGGACTCACGCTGGAGCGACTCGATCGGTTTCAGATGCCGGGGATCCCCCGTCTGGTGGGCGAGATGTATCGCGGGATCGCTTCAGCGCATTGATTACGGCGACTTCGCATGGTACCGTTTGTCCAGGCACTCGCTCCGTGGCCCCGTAGCTCAGTTGGATAGAGCAGCGGTTTCCTAAACCGTTTGTCGTGAGTTCAATTCTCGCCGGGGCCACCACAATTACAAATGGTTACACGGACTGAATAGGGTGCAAGGCGGCGATTACGCTCTCAATTGTTCTGTAGAGCGTTGAATGCATGGCCTGGCAAATGCGGGGCTTAGAGGCAGAATGAAATCGAGATCGGGGTTAGGCCATCACCGGTACACGGCAAGACGCTGACCATGGGCAGGATCAAGAAGGGGCAGGTTCATGCTTCCTCTCAGCAAGCTGCAACTTCAGATCAGTCAAACTGTCCTGCAATCGTCTGATTTCTCTGTGATATCCGCCCAGTTCCTCAAGGAGCCGCTCTTTTTGAGTCCGCTCCCACCTTAAGTCCGCCTTGAGCCCAACAACCTGCGCTCTCAGGTATTCGAGTTCCTGCTCACCTGCCACAGACATTTATGAGGACTCAGGATGAATGTTAATCCCTCATAAAGTTATCCTGTCTTAGTGTCAAGTAATATTTTTCAGTTTTCACCATTGGTTTTGGGAAAAATCCATGCCAGAAGCTGCCATAGCCACGCGGACCGGTGTTTCAGAAACGTTAGTGCGTATTTTGAGTTGGCTCGGCCGCAATCTCATAGCGACTGCCCTCTTTAACCCGGTCCGTGTCCGCTGGTATCGCAAGGCCGCGGAGCAAGGGGACGCCGACGCCCAGAGCCGCCTCGGGCTCCTGTACGCCAATGGGCGGGGTGCCCAGCAGGACCTCGTCCAGGCGCACCTGTGGCTGAGCCTCGCGGCGGCGCAGGGGGATAAGAGCGCCGCGAAGGAGCGCGACCTCTTCGTGAAAAAGATGACCCCCGCCCAACTCGCCCAAGCTCAAAAACTCGCTCGCGGATGGAAGCCCAAGCAATAAACGGCGAAATGGAGGCAGATTACCGGGGAGGGGTCTCTTCCGGCTTCACGCTTCTGAGGAAGCCTTCTATTTCCTTGAGAACCAGTTCGCGTTCGGCAGGCGTGAAGGTGTCCCAGTCCCGCCTCAGCGGGTCGAGCACCCGCCGGATGGCGTCATAAAGGGTGTAGGCCCGCTTCCCTTCCAAAGCCATGATCCATGTCCTCCCCAACCGTCCCGCCTGTTCCGTCTCTTGTGTGTATCGAAAAGAAGCCCGTTCGTCAAGGCGACGGGCTTGAAAAGACCCCCTGACCTCCGTAGGATGGCCTCCCGTGTTGCCGAATCCCGACATTGATCCAGTGCTGCTCAGACTGGGCCCGATCGCCATCCGGTGGTACGGGCTCATGTATGTGTTCGGGCTGACCGCGGCGTTCTTCATGATCAAGGCACGGGCCGCGGGCCGCAAGGTGGCCCTGTCTCTCGACGACCTGCACGACCTCATCCTCTATGCCGCCGTCGGCGTCATCCTGGGAGGCCGTCTCGGCTATATCCTCTTCTACAACCTGCCCTACTACCTCGAGAGCCCGTCCAAACTGCTCGCGGTATGGGAGGGCGGCATGTCCTTCCACGGAGGACTGCTCGGCGTGATCGTGGCGGTCGGCGTCTTCTGCCGGCGAAAGGGCCATGCGTTCTACACGATCGCGGACCTGGCCACCCCCACTGTCCCCGTCGGGCTCGGCCTGGGCCGCCTCGGCAACTTCATCAACGGCGAACTCTACGGGCGCGCGACCGACGTGCCCTGGTGCATGGTCTTCGACAGAACCGGCGGCGGGCCCTTGTGCCGGCATCCCTCCCAATTATATGAAGCGTTCCTCGAGGGGGCCCTGCTCTTCGCGCTGGTGTGGGCGCTGGGCCGCCGTCCCCGCGCTCCGGGAACGCTGTTCTGGGCCTTCATCGCCGGATACGGCGCGTGCCGGGCCTTCGTGGAATTGTTTCGCGAACCGGACGCGCACCTGGGACTCCTGGCGGGCGTGATCTCGATGGGGCAGGCGCTGAGCCTGCCCATGCTGGCGCTGGGTCTGTTCATGATCTGGTCGGTACAGCGGAAACAGTCAGTGCAATCGTAAAGGAGGTTTCAATGCAGTTTGGGCGTCTGAGTATCAACACAACCGTCACCGCTCTTTCATTCGCACTCTTGCTGGGAGGAAGTCTTGCCGATGCCGAGGTGCCTCCGGCCGGATACGGACAGGCCGGCGGCGAGTTCGACATCACCCTCTCCCGCGTTCCCGTGAAAGACCGCGTCGCCGCCAAGGCCCTGCAGCCGCCCTTCCAGCCGACGCCGGAAATCCTGGCGGAGGGGAAGGCCATCTTCCTGGGACGGGGCACGTGCTTTCAATGCCACGGCCCCAAGGGCAAAGGCGACGGCGGCGCCGCCAAGATCCTGCCTATCCAGCCGCGCAATTTCACCAACCCGAAATTCAACAAGGTGCGGACGCCCGGCGAGATGATGTGGGTGCTGAAGAACGGCAGCCTCGGGCAGACCGGCCAGATCCCCGGAACGGGCATGCTCCCCGTCATCGGCCAATTCCTGAGCGAGGAAGAAGGCTGGAAGGTGCTCCTGTACGAACGCAGCCTCGGCAAGTCGAAGTGACACTCCTCAAGAGGGGGATAAGTCTAGCGCAGGCGGCCGGGGAAGGCTAGCCTCAGTCCTCCAGCGTAGAAATGTCACTGGGGTTCCGGCCGCCCCCTTCTTGACGAACTTCAGGAAGGGGGTGTAGCCTCGAATCCCATGAGCAGCAGCCTGCCGGTGGCGCTCGTCAACATGCCGTTCAGCTCGAGCCGGTACCCGTCCATTCAATTGGGTACCCTGGCCTCGCTGTTGAAATCCCAGAGGATCGGCGTCAAGACCTATCATCTGTACCTGCACTTCGCCTACCAGATCGGCCCTCCCCTGTACGAAGTGCTGTGCGAGAAGCGGGGCCTGCTCGGCGACTGGCTCTTCTCGCACCTCCTGTTCCGCGACAATCCGAAGAACGGCGAGTACCCGCGCACCTTCAAGCCCATCTTCGAATCGGTGGCCCGCGAGACCGGCTGTTCGCCGTCCTATCTGCAAGAGCTCAAGCTGAAAGGCGCTCCGCAATATCTCACGCGGATGCTGACCGAGATCGACTGGGGCCGATATCAGATCGTCGGCTTCACTTCCACCTTCGATCAGAACATCGCCAGCCTGACGATGGCGAAGCTGATCAAGGACCTCTACCCGTCCGTCACGATCGTGTTCGGCGGCGCGAACTTCGACGGCGAAATGGGGCTGGAGCACCTGCGGGCCTGGCCCTGGATTGACTACGTGGTGGTGGGCGAAGGGGAAGTGCCGTTCCCGGCGCTCGTGAAGCACATCCTGGAAAACAAGGACGGCGAGCCTCCGGCCGGGGTGGCCTGCAGGAGGGACGGCAACATCCATTTCAAGCCGTCGCCCCATCTGTTCACCGAGTTTCACAAGACCGGCCCGCCGGATTACGACGATTATTTCGAGCTCCTCGATCAACTGGACCCCCAGCGGTCTCAAGGTCTCAACCGTATCCTGCTGCATGAAGCGTCGCGCGGGTGCTGGTGGGGCGAGAAGCATCACTGCACGTTCTGCGGGCTGAACGCGCAGGGCATGGAGTTCCGCTCCAAGTCTCCCGCGCAGGTCTTCGAAGAATTCACGTTCCTGGCCAGCCGCTACAACACCACCCGGTTCCGCTTCGTGGACAACATCATCGACATGAAGTACATCGACGAGCTGTTCGCGAAGTTCGCGGCGGAGCGGCTCGACCTCGAAGTCTTCATCGAGACCAAGAGCAACCTGAACAAGTCCCAGATCCGGACGCTCGCGCGCGGCGGCGTGAAGTCCATGCAGCCCGGCATTGAAAGCCTCAGCCAGAACCAGCTCACGGAGATGAAAAAGGGGGTCAGCCCCCTGCAGAACCTCCAGGTGCTGAAGTGGAGCGGTTACTACGGCATCCACGTGTCCTGGAACATCCTGCTCGGGTTCCCCGGCGAGACCAACGAGGACTACCGGCGCCAGATCGCCCTGCTTCCCTCGATCCTCCATTTCCAGCCGCCGGAGGCCGTGGGGGAGCTGTGGCTCGAGCGGTTCAGCCCCTACTTCAAATGGCCGGAACAGAACGGCATCCGGATCACCGGTCCCGGACTGGCCTACGCCTACGCCTACGACCCCCGGCTCGTGGACGTCGAGAAGATCGCCTATGACTTCGAGTACGAGCTCATCGAGAAGCGGGTGGATCCGAGCCTGATCGAGGAACTGACCCGCGCGACGACGGAGTGGAAGCGCCGGTACGCCTCGGACGACAAGCCGTTTCTCTACTATTCGAAGGCCCCCGATTTCGTCACGATCTTCGACGGCCGCATGGCCGATAAGCCCGTCAAGGAGCGCTACGACTGGCCGCACGCCGGCATCATCGAGTTCTGCAACGAGGCGCCCAGGTACTTCGGGCAGATCCGCGGCGAGTTGAACGATCGCAAGGGCCGAGCCGCGTACGACGACGCGGCGGTCACGCGCGCGCTCGACGACTTACTGCGGAAACGGATTCTCTACGAGGAAAAGGGCCGCTACCTGACCCTCGCCCTGCCGGTGAATCAGTCGTTTTAAGGCCTCCCCGCCTCCTTCAGAAGTAGACCTGCACGGACAGCACCGCTTCATTGTCGTGACGGTCCAGGTGGTTGAACTCCAGCCGCAGAGCCAAGTCTTTCTGTAAAGTGAACCGCTGCTGGAACGAGACCCGCCAGTCATCGGAATCTTCACCCAAGGGATACCGGAGATACGTGGTCGAGAGCAGGACTCTCCAGCGTTCGGTGAGATCAACCAGCGCCCCGACGGTGCCGCCCCCGCCGATCCGATGATTCTCGTCGAAGGCGTGACTGTAATTGGCGTCAAGCTCGGCGAAGGTGAAATACATCTCGTGGCGCAGCCAGTGCGTCTCCGCTGCCAAGCCGATGCCCCCGTTCAGGTTCGCATTGCCGCAGTAGCGGCAGTCTTGGCGGTTGACCGTCTCGTAACCGGCGCTGATCTTCCACGACGGGCTTTTGAACAGCGCGTCCATCGGAGTCAACGATACGATATCCGCCAGCTTGAACCGTTCCAGCCTGCTCTGGTCTCTCCTGTCGTAATGCCGCAGGCTGAACGACATCAACTCGATCTGCGCCCCTGACGTGAAGCCGGTGTCGGGGTCCAGCAGGTCGTGGTAGCCGGTCCGCACGGACAGCTCTTCAAAGAACTCATCCTGCCGCCAGCCTCCGCCGAGTCCGACCCGCGAGGTACTGTGGCCCAACTCCGGGCGGTCCGTGAACGGAAGAATGGGCGTGTCTGTAGAGGGAATCTTGATCTGGCTGCGGGTGATGAGCAGGGCACGCTGCCGATCCCGGTAGGGTGCAGCCTCATCCGCAGGGGCCGTCGCGCTTCGGTATCGGAGATAGTCCGTGGCGAAATCCAAAACAAACGTCTGCCGGCCTGGAGGGAGCTGTCTGAATTCCTCCTGCTCGGTCGCGGACGGGACGTCAATCAGGCGGCGAGCCCACAGATCTTCCGCCTCGGACAGCAAGGCTCGTTTCCGACGGATCTGCGTACTGCGAGAGGGCCGGTAGGCGATGTCGGCAACAAGGTCGGAGTACTGCGCGATCACGCGCACGGTGTCGGCGGGCACCGTCCAGGCGATGAACCGATCGGTGAGGCGCAGACGGGGATCGGCGACCTCCAATAACGAGAGGATATGGTACGAGCAGTTCTCCTTGAAAAAAAAGTAATCGAAGTAGGCGTTGCCCAGTTCCCAGGCGTGCATCAGCATCCGCGTGATCTGCTCCGACGACAGGTTGAGGCGGTATTCCCAGATGTCGCGGTTCTCGAAGTCCCGGTATTCCTGGACCTTGATGTAGTAAGGGATGGTCGAAAAATAGCCCTTGAATCCGCCGAACATTCCCAGGATGGCGAAGGCGAATGTGTTCTCGGTCGTCACTTCCGCGGCATAGTTGATCGTGTAGGCCAGCAGGCGCGTCTGCTCCGTCTGGCCCTTCTGATCGAGGCGCAGAAAGGTGTGGCCGAACATGGAAGAGGGATTGTTCAGGAACGCCGAGGCGAAAATGAGCGTGATGGACTGCGCGTTCATCTCGACGAACCAGGACTGGAACCGCTCGCAGGCTTGCGGAGGCAAGCGACGGTCGTCGAAGGCCAGCTCCGATTTCAGCCAATGGTAGCGAGCCACGAACGCGCACTGCGCGGGCTGGCGGGACCGGCCGACCAACTCATCCGAGAAGAACTTGGCGAGGGTCGCCTCCAGTTCGGCCCGTGGGTCCGTCTTGCCGGTGGGGGCCATGAAGAACCCGGGATCGTCCACTTCGCTGGTGTAGCCGCCTCCGAGGTTCTCGCGATAATGCAACAGCAGGCTCCAGTAGCGTTGCTCGTAGAGCCGCGCGTCGTCGGCCCGCCGGATCAGTTCAGCAAGATAGGCGTCGTCCCGGCCTTCGGCGGTTCCCATGGCCGTGAAGACCAAGAGGACTGCCAGGAGCCATTCAACGTGTCGTCGCGGGAGTGCCGTGTGTGAAACTGAAATGAGGGGCTCCCGGCATTTCTGCCGGGAGCCCGTGCATTGCTCTTAGCGGTTGGCGGAGAGTTGCGCGAGAACCGGATGCCCGGCCATCGCGGCGTTCAGCGCCTTGATCATGGCGACCGGCGCGGTCTCCCCCGATTGGATCAGGGTGGTGTACTGCTCCTGCGTCAGCGCAAAGAAAGCGGGCTGTTGATCAGCCGGCACTCCCATGAGCGTGGCCAGCGAGGCGAGGTGTTCACCGTGTCCCTGCGCCATTTCCTGCGAGAGATTCTCGAAATTGATCTCCGCGAACATCGTCACTTTCTGTTCTGCCATCCACTTGCCGTCATTTGTGCATCCGGACGTTCCAAAGCTGATCCCGAAGGTATTGCTGCCGAATGTCCCGTTGGTGGTGGCCATCATGGCCTGGGGCATTATGTTTTTCTGATGCTTGTAATCGGCCCACGCGAGCTTGCCCAACCCGCAGCCCGGGCCGTTATCAGTATTGGCCGCCATCGCCCCGGCGGCCGAAAAACACACAACTGCTACCGCCAACAGCATCAGTCCTAGTTTTCTCATCATGCCGTCCTCCCTATGGTTGGTTACTAGGTGTATGGCCGTGTACGGGTGCCAGTATATGGGCCGGTGAAAATGGTGTCAACTCCTAATCGCTCGCCGTTGCCACAACAGGGCATGACAACAGGCCTATTCTACAGACTCTCCAGCAAGTCACCACATTCCGATCAGAGCTTTTTGTTCTAGGGAAGCATGTCCAGGTACTGGTCGTCGGGATTTGGGGTGACCAGGGCCTGCGGATGGCGTTTCCGTGATTGCAGTTGGTCGTCTTGCGCCATTACATCTTCCGCCGCTCTTTCAATTTCGCCAGCCGCTGCTTGATCGCAGCGACACCGTGATCGTCCGTCGCCGGCACGGACTGGAGGTAGCGCTCGTACTGCGTGACCGCCTCGTCCACGCGGCCGGCCGCCTCGTAGGCGAGGCCGAGCCCCGCGAAGGCTTCGGTCATTCCGGGAGCCAGACGAAGGGCTTCCCGGTACTGGATGATCGCCTCATCGAATTTTCCCTGACTGGTAAGCGCCTGTCCCAGCGCCAGGTACACGCCGGCATCCCGCCAGCCGAGCTTGAGCGCTTCGCGAAAGGCGTTGATCGCCAGAGCCGCGCGGTCGATCGCCAGGAGCACGTTCCCGAGATGATAATTCGCCTGGGCCGCCAGGTTGTCCTTATTGTCGGGATTGAGATTGATCGCCTCGACCAGTTCGGCCATCGCGAAGTCGTACTCTTCCGCCTGGAGATACGCCAGGCCGAGTTCCATCCTGGCGCGCGGATCGGTCGGCGCGTTGCGCACAGCCGCCAGTCGTTCCTCGACAAGCAGCGCGCCGGTCGGAGAAGGACCGGCTTCGCCGGGCTGAGCCGCCAAGACCATTCCGCACAGCAGAACCGCAGTCATTACGGCCATAAAAACATTCTATAGGACTGATTACTGAGCGGCAAGATTCTTGAGAAGGGCTTCGGCCGCAGGACGGTACTTCTGCGCCCACCGACGGCGATCCACCGGACCGTTCATCGCCAGCAAGGCCTGCGCCTGCACGCGGGTCTGGGCGGGCCGTCCGGCATCCCGGTAGAATTCGACGAGGCTCCAGCGGATATAGGCATACCTATTGGCATCCGCCTCCACCGCCCGCGTGAGATAGTCCTCGACCTGCTCCTTTCTTCCGGCAAGAAGCAAGCGGAGAGGGCCGGGGGTCTCGTCGAGCAGGACGCCCATCATGTGCAGCGCGCGGGCATGGCGCGGACCCAACTCCAGCGCGCGCAGGAGGTGCTTCTCCAGATCGGCGACGACCGTCGGCGAGACTTTCCAGAACGGCCGGAGGTTGACGACGTTCCCCCGGTTCGCGGCGAGGAAGAAGTGCGCCTCGGCGCTGTCTTCCTTCAGCGCCAGCGCCCGTTCGGCGGCCTGCTCCCCCCGCTCGTACCATTGCAGCTCGTCCTTGCCGAGCCAATCGCCCAGCGCCAGACACGTCCGCGCCATCCGAATGGAGGGAAGCGCGTTCCGCGGGTCGAGCGCCGCCGCCTGCTCGTACAGAGTGAGGGCGCGAGTGAACGAGTCCGGAAAGCCGTCATCAGTCTGAGTCAGCCGGTCTCCCTGCTCCAGCAATTCAGATGGCGTCGCGGCGGAAGCAGGGCGGGGCGACATGAAGACGCACAGCGCGAGCGCACAGGCACGAACTATGGGGAGTACGGGAAAAGAATTCACAGAGCGCGGAAGACGGCCAGGAGATCGCTGAGCGCCATCAGTTTCGTCTTCAGGAGGTCGCGCTCGTGCGTGATCTGCGCGAGCACGTCCTTCTGCCCCCCGCCCTTCTTGAGGTAGGACTCGGCCAGCGCAAGCACCCGGCTGCACTCATCGTCGACCTTGCCTTTGACCACGGGATTCACCGCGAGCATGTCCCGCATCCTGTTCCGGGCCTCGGTGAGAAAAGCCTGATGCTCTTTCTCCGGAAACGACTCCCGCTGGCTTTGATCGAGGCACCGATCCAGGGTCTGCGCGAGAAAGACGTAGAGACGAACGAAGGTCTCCGTGATCACGATATGCTGTGGTGATGCGGATTGCGCAGTCATGCAAGGGCCTCCTTACTTTTTCTGGTCGCTTTTGCAGAGGGGGCAGCGGCAGAATTTGCTTCGCAGGATCGAGAAGGAATAGATGCCCGTATCGTGGCCGTCGCTCCATCGGAATCGCAGCCCGTACCGGCCGACCGGCTCGATGTCCTTGACCGCGATGAACATGGGGATGCTGTCCGGCTTGAGCCGCAGCTCGCCGGTCCACTCGTCCGTGCAGGCCGCGCAGGGACAGTGCTGGCGGAGATAGCGGATCGGATAGACGCCCTTGTGGCCGTCGTTCCACTCGATGCCGAGCACGCCGTTCTCGATCCAGTCCATGTCCTTGGGTTCGACCGCATCATTCATGGCTTGTTCCGGCGTGCTCAGACATGCAAGGCCGCTCCGGATCGATACGCCGGCCGTTTTTCCGCAACCATCTCACCCGCCAAACCAAGCTTGCTTGAGCCGGCACTTCGATCAGACGTGCCGGATAATTCAATACCTTTCCCGCGCGCCGAGACGCGCCCTGGCCCAAAGACGCCGTGCGTCCTCGGCATGCGCCGGCCGGCCACGCACTCCACGTAGAGCTCGATGACCTCATACAGCTCGTTGCGGATGGCCGCCGTGGGTTTGAGGCGGGGCAAGAGGGTCAGTTCCATACGGAGCGCCTGGCGGAAAAACGCCAGGCACGCCGGCGACACGGCCGGGCACCGCACAGGCTCCCGCCGGACGCAGGCCGAGCAGACCGTGCCTCCCGCGCGCGGCGAGAAGAACCATGTCCCTCCGTTGGTGCGTTGCTGGCAGGCGTTGCACCGATCCAGATGCGGCAGATACCCCGCAAAGCGCAGGATCTCCAACTCGTAAAGGGCCGCTGTGAGCGCGGGATCACCTTTGTCCTCGACCGCCCGCAAGCCTTCCAGCAGCGCATGGAACACGCGCGGCACCGCGTCGCCGTCGGCCGTCACCGCGCCCGCCAGGTTGGCGAGCCGGGCCGCGCCGGTGATCGCCTCGAGCGAGGTCCGGATGGACGGGAAGGCGTGGCGGATGTCGGCCTGGGAGACGCGATACAGGGTATCGCCCGGCTTCTCAAACAGCAGGAGGTCGCAATGGACGAAGGGCTCCAGAGCGCTGCCGAAGCGGCTCTTCATCCGCCGGGCCCCCCGGGCGACTCCTCTGACCTTGCCGTATTTCAGGGTAAAGAACGTGACGATCCGGTCGGCATCCCCCCACTTGCGGCTTTTGAGCACGATGGCGGAGGTCTTGAGCAGGGGCATCCGGCGTTACTTCAAGTGCGACAGGACGGCTGTGGCCAGGGTGAGATAGATCGTGATACCGGTGATGTCGTTGGCCGTGGTCACGAACGGGCCGGCGGCGACGGCCGGATCCACGCCGTAGCGCTTCAGGACGACCGGCATGATCGTGGCCATGGCCGTCGACACGACCAGCGCGCACACCATGGCAACGCCCACGACGAGTCCCAGCGTCAGATTGATGTGCATGACCGCAGCCACGGCCAGCGCCACGACGCCGCAGAGCAGGCTGATGAAAAAACCGATCGCAACTTGACGCAGGAAGACCTTTCTCACATCCGACAACTCGATTTCCCCGGTCGCCAATCCGCGGATGATCAGGGTCGACGATTGCAGCCCCACGTTCCCTCCCATGGCCGCGATGACCGGGATGAACGTCACCAGGGCCACCACCTCCTGGATCGTGTGCCGGAAAAACCAGAGGATCATGCCCGACACCATGCTCCCGATCAGGTTGGTCAAGAGCCACGGGACCCGGAGGCGAAGCGACTTGATCACCGGCGAGTGCAGGAGGTCTTCCTCCTCCTCGCTCTTCGTCCCGGACATCTTCATCATGTCTTCTGTGGCGGCGTCATGGATGATGTCCACCACGTCGTCCACCGTGATGATTCCGACCAGGGCATTGTCCCTGTCCACGACCGGGATCGCGAGCAGGTTATAGCGGGCCACCAGCTTGGCCACCTCCTCCTGGTCGGTGTCGGTGGCGACGCTGATGACCTCTCGCTTGATCATGGTCCCAAGTCGGCTATGCGGGGGCACCTGCAAGAGTTGGCGCAGCGAGAGGACCCCGACGAGCTTCTCGTCCTTGTCGGTGACGTAGACGTAGAACACGTTGCCGGTGTCCTTGGCCCCCTGGAGCCTGTGGATCGCCTCTTCCGCCGTCGTGTACTCCGGCAGGGAAAAATATTCCGTCGTCATGATGGCGCCGGCGGTCTTGGACTCGTATTGCAGGAGGTCCTTGACCTCCGCCGAGTCCTCCGGCTTCATCAGTCTGAGGATTTCCTGAGACCGCTCCGCCGGCATGGTGGTCAGGATGTACGCCTGGTCGTCGTCCGGCAGGTCTCTGATCAGCATGGCGATATCGGCCGCCGGGATGTCGGTCAGCGTCTCGCCGATATCTCCCTCATCCATTTCGCTGAGCACCTGGGCCTTGTTGCCGTCCGGCTTGATCAGCTCGAAGA
>CAZMPH010000011.1:0-31148 GCA_964568195.1 uncultured Nitrospirales bacterium
ATCAAGGTCAACCATTCTTGAAACATTGTGCACCTCCTGGAAAGATGGTTTTCTCGACGCCACCCCAGGATACGCCAATACCCGTGGAAAATCGACAGTAGGTCTTTACAGCGGCGCGATGCAGCCTGCGTCGTCGTGGCTGGGGTCGTTGACGCGGAGGCTGACGGGCCAGGCGGTCATCTCCTCCGGTGGATAGGGGCGGAAGAGCGGTTGCAGCAACTGGGCCTGTCGGACGGCGGGATCGAGCCACACAGCATAATCCGTTGGGGCCAGGATCACCGGCATCCGGTCGTGGATGGCCTTGAGTGACTCGTTGGGCTCGGTGGTCAGGAGAGCGCACGATTCAACGATCTTTCCATCCCGTCCCGCCCAGCTCTCCCACAGGCCTGCAAAGGCGAATGGCCTTTTGTCCTTCATCCGGATGTAGAACGGCTGCTTTCTCTGTCCCATGCGGCCCTCCCGCTGCCACTCATAGTAGCCGTCGGCGGGGACCAGGCAGCGGCTGCGCGCCAGCGGCCCCCTGAAGGCCGGCTTCTCCGCCACCGTTTCTGCCCGCGCATTGATCATCTTGTTGCCGAGGCTTGGGTCGTTGGCCCACGAGGGGATCAATCCCCATCGCACCAGGACGCACTCCCGGTTCTCCTGCGGCGCGTGAATGCGAACGATGGCGATGGGCTGTGACGGCGCGATGTTGTAGCGAGGCGGGAGGGGGGGAGGCGTCGTGAGTTGAAAATGCTCGGCCAGGGTGTCGGCCGGCGTCTTCAGGCTGTAGCGGCCGCACATCGTCTACTCGTTTCCCGCGACGTTCACGGACACCGTGGCCGGGAACAGCATGCGGGGATCCTGTCGGAGGCGTGCCTCGCGCAGGAGCGTCCTGGTGCTGGGCGTCACGGCTCCTTCGAAGCTGGTTGTGCCGTTCGTGACGATCGTGACCGGGCGGGAGAGGTCTACGAGAGCGTCGTTCAGGTACAGCGTATAGCGGCGGACGCGCTGGGTGCGGACCTCGATCCGATTGGGGCCAGCGACCGCCGCCTCCAGTTTCGCATAGCGCCGGTTGGAGATGAGATCGTCGCGATGGTCGACGAGGTTGTCCGAGAACTCGGCGATGCGGTCCGTCGCGTCGATGCGCACCCACCCGAACGGCAGGAGATGGGAGGCGTCCTGGACGACGGTGAGTTTCTTCGGGTACGGGTCCCGATGCTGCTTGCCAAGCCAGGCGACCAGGTCCGGCAATTCTTCGCGCGGAAAGATGTGGCCGCCCGCATGCGGGTGCATGTGGTTGTGTTCCCGATAGATGTGCGCGTACCCCAGTTCCGTCAGGGCCTCGTCGATCGAACGGCTCAGGCGGACCGGCATGACCTGATCCTGCTTGCCGTGGATGATATAGAGCGGCGTCTGGCGGAAATTTTCCAGAAACGGCAGCAGGACCTCGTCCAGGCCGGCCGCCATCGGGACCACGGCGGCGAATCGCGTGGCGTGGTGGGCGCCGATCAAATAAGTGCCGATGCCGCCGTTCGACATGCCGGTGAGGAACACGCGGTCGGGGTCGATGCGATAGCGGACTTCGACGGTGCGGATGGTCGCCAGCGCCAGTTCCTCGGCGGTACGGGTCCACCAGTTGCCCATCGAAATGGTCGGGCAGGCCAGGATGTAGCCGTCGCCCAGACGGGTCTGCCAGCGTTCCAGGTAGCTGTCTCCGGTGAAGCCGGCTCCGTGGAGGCAGACAACGAGCCCGTGGGCCTTGTCCGGGCTGTAGGAATGCGGGACGTAGAGGCCGTAGAAAAATGGGCGGGTTCCTACCCCGACGATCTGATTGGGCTGCACGCCCACCGGCTGGCTCCGGTACGAACGGCCGACGGCCAGGATGGAAGAGACGGCGGCCGGCGTCGCGTCCTTGCGGGTCAGGACTTCGGCGAGGAGCTGTTCGGCCCGTTCGGCGTCATGGGTCTCGACGTATTCCCGGATGAGGATCTGAAGGGTCGGATCGGTCTGTCCAGGGGTTTGCTCGGCGAGCGCCGCGACTCCCGCACCCACACTGAGCGCCAGGCACAGCAGCATCCACGAAGCGACGCGCAGGGACATGCTCCACGCTATCACGCAGTGGGGGGCCTGTCAAAACCCCTTTTCTTTTCCTCTCCCCATGCAGTAACCTGTTACCTCCAACTACTCGTGACGAAAGGAGCATGCTCGAATGGCCGGATTTCCGATCGAACCCGCAGGCCGGATCAAGACCCTGCCGCCGTATCTGTTCGCCGCCATCGATGAGATGAAGAGGAAGGCCATTGCCCGCGGCGTGGACATCATCAATCTGGGCATCGGCGATCCCGATTTGCCGACCCCGGCGCCGATCGTCGAGCGGCTGCGGCAGGAAGCGGGCAATTCCAAGCACCACCAGTATCCCTCGTATGAGGGGATGCTGAGCTTCCGGCAGGCGGTAGCCGACTGGTACAAGCGGCGCTTCGGCGTCGCGCTCGACCCGGCCGATGAAGTCCTCACGCTGATCGGTTCGAAAGAAGGGATCGGCCACGTGCCGCTGGCTTTCGTTGATCCTGGAGACATCGTGCTGGTGCCGAGCCCCGGCTATCCGGTCTATCCGGTGGGGACTAGCTTCGCTGGCGGCGTGCCCTACGTGATGCCGCTCACCAAGGCCAATCACTACCTGCCCGACCTGCAGGCCATTCCCAAGGACGTCGCGCGCAAGGCCAAGCTGATGTTCCTGAACTACCCGAACAATCCGACCTCGGCGACGGCCGGGAAGGATTTCTTCAAGCGGGTGGTCGAGTTCGCGAACGAGCACCGGATCATCGTGTGCCACGACGCGGCCTATTCCGAAATCTATTACGACGGGCGGAAGCCGGCCAGCTTCCTGGAAGCGGAGGGCGCCAAGGAGGTCGGGGTCGAGTTTCACTCGCTGTCGAAGACCTTCAACATGACCGGCTGGCGGATCGGGTTCGCGGTCGGCAACAAGCAAGTGCTGGCCGGGCTCGGCAAGGTCAAGAGCAACCTGGACTCGGGCGTGTTCCAGGCCCTGCAGGAAGCGGGCATCGTGGGCCTGCGGGATGGCGATGCGCTGGCGGAGGGGATCCGGTCGGTCTATCAGGAGCGGCGGGACGTGCTGCTTCCGGGGCTCAAGCGGCTCGGTCTCGACGTGGAGCCGCTCCGTGGGGGATTCTGTGCCTGGATCACCGTGCCGAAGGGCTTCACGTCCGCCGCCTTCACGGCGCACCTGCTGGAGAAGGCCGGGATCGTCACGACGCCGGGGAACGGGTTCGGCGAGGCCGGCGAAGGCTATATCCGGATGACGCTCTGCACGCCGAAGGAACGGCTCCTGGAAACGGTCTCGCGCATGGAGAAAGTCGGTTTCTAGCCCCCATGGTCGAAGCCTACATCGGCATCGGGTCGAACCTCGGCGATCGCCGCGATCTCTGTTCCAGGGCGCTCGGTCTTCTCAGTATGCTTCCGCACAGCCGCCTGATCGCATATTCATCCGCCTATGAGACGGAGCCGGTGGGGGACGTTGGCGGGCCGTTCCTGAACCTGGTGGCACGGGTGGACACCGAGTTGCCTGTGCGGCGTCTGATGCTGCTCCTCGAAGAAACCGAACGGGGGTTAGGCCGCAACCTCGAAAAACGAACAGGTCCGCGCACCATGGACCTCGATCTGTTGTTTTACGGAGACCGGATCATCCACGACGGTGATCTGGTCGTCCCCCATCCCCGGCTGCACGAACGGCGCTTTGTCTTAACTCCCTTGGCCGAAGTGACGCGGAACTTTTTGCACCCGGTTCTGGGCCAGCCCGTGTCCACCCTGTTGGCCGCTCTTCGCGATCCGCATGAAGTCCGGCGCTTGGAGGATTCCGTCATTCCCTGGACGCCCCAAGGCGGCGCCTGTAGGACTTGATGCAGCGGATACGGACCGTCAAAACCATGACCGTTTGGTCGCGGAAGCTTCAGCGAGAAGGGGTACGGATCGGGTTGGTCCCGACTATGGGCGCGCTGCACGACGGGCATCGCTCCCTGATTCGCGCGGCCAGGCTGGCGTGTGATGCGGTCGCGGTGAGCATATTTGTAAACCCCTTGCAGTTCGGCCCGCTGGAAGACTTTGACCGGTACCCCCGGGTCCTCGCGAAGGACCTCCGTCTCTGCGAGCAGGAAGGCACGGATGCCGTCTTCGTCCCTCGCGCCCAGGATCTGTATCCGCCGGAGTTCGAGACGGCCGTTTCCGTGCAGCGGCTGACGCGCCGATTTGAAGGACTCTCCAGGCCGGGACACTTCGGAGGAGTGACCACCATCGTCACCAAGTTGCTGAACATCGTTCGTCCGGAGCAGGCGTTCTTCGGACAGAAGGACTATCAACAGGCCGTGGTGGTCGAGCGGCTGGTCACAGACCTGAATCTGGAGACGGAGATCGTCGTCCGTCCCACGGTGAGAGAATCCGACAGATTGGCCCTCAGCTCGCGCAACCGGTTCCTGTCGCCGGAAGAGCGCGAGGCCGCGACCGTGCTCTACCGGGCTTTATCGGCCGGCCGCGATCTGATCCGGGCCGGGGAGCGTTCGGTGAAAAAAGTCGAGGCGGCCATGACCAAGCTGATCTGGGCGGAACCGCTGGCGCGGCTCGATTATCTGTCGGTGGCGCATCCCGCCACGCTCGACGAAGTGCGCGCGGTGCGGGGGCGAATGATCCTGCTGCTGGCGGTGTGGATCGGAGAGACGCGCCTGATCGATAATATGGTGGTCAGCGCGCGATGAACAATCCGATGGCATTACGGCAAGACGGCATCGGCTTGTATCTCCACATCCCGTTTTGCGAGAGGCGGTGCCGCTTCTGCGCCTTCTTCACCAGGGACTACCGGGAGGGCCGGGCTGCGGCCTTCGTCATGGATCTGTTGAAGGAGATCGAGCACGTCGGCGCGGCGGGGTTCGTCCGCGGCCGCCGGGTCGAAACGGTGTACTTCGGCGGGGGAACGCCGACCACGCTTTCCGCTGAGCAGCTCCTGGCCATACTGAAAGCCTGCAGGGAGAGCTTTGACCTTGCGCCCGTGGCTGAAATCTCCATCGAAGCCAACCCTGTCGGAGTGGATGAGCCGACCTGGCTGGCGCTCCGAACTGGAGGGATCAACCGGGTCAGTTTCGGCGCGCAATCGTTCGACGACGCCGAGCTTGATGCCGCCGGAACTCCGCACAGGGTTGCCGATATTGCGAGGGCCGTCCGATCAGCGCGCGACGCCGGTATTTCCACTGTGAGCTTGGACCTCATGTACGGGTTTCCGGGGCAATCGCCCGCCCGCTGGCTGGCCAATCTGGAAGCCGCGATCGCCTTGGAGCCCGACCACCTGTCCTTTTACGGCCTGACGATTGAAGAGGGGACGCCGTACCATCGTGACGTACAGCGCGGTCGCATGACCATCCCTGACGAGGACGCGATGGCCGATCTGTATGAGATGGGACGGGAGCGGCTCGAAGCCGCAGGGTATCGCCGGTACGAGGTTTCGAATTTCGCGCGGCCTGGGCATGAGTGCCGGCATAACCTCGGCTACTGGACCGATCGGGAATGGCTGGGCCTGGGGCCGAGCGCCCACTCGTACCTGGATGGCGACCGGTTCAGCAATGTGGAGTCGTTAAGCGAATACCACCGTCTCGTGGAAGACGGCATGGCGCCGATCGTGGAGCGGGAGAAGGGAACGCCGGATTTGCGTGTTCGCGAGGCGGTCGCGTTCGGCTTGCGGACCGTCGAGGGAGTGCGCCTGGCAACCTTGAAGAGTCGGTATCACCTCGATCCGGTTGCGCGTTTTAGGGGACCCATCGAGCGGCTGACCCGCGACGGATGCCTTGTCCTGGACGGCGATGTCCTGCGGCCCAGCGCAGCGGCGCTCGCGATAGCCGACGAACTGGCGGTCGCGTTTTTGTAAGGAAAGGGCAGGACGATCAGTGTGCCGCCTCGGCACGGGTGCCGCAATAGGGGCACATTTTCCATTCCAGCTGCAGTGCGTGCTTGCAGCCGACGCAATTACGGCTGAGGATGGTCCCGCAGAAGGGGCAGGTCATGAAGTTGTACTGGACGACCTTGGCGCAGGTCGGGCAGAGCGACTCGGTCTTGCCCGACACCTCGATCACGCGCAGCAGTTCCTCGAGCGTCGTCAGGCCCGCCTTGGCTTTGGTGAGGCCGTCCTCACCCAGCGTGGTCATCTTGGCCGCGAGGGCGGCGAGACGCAGTTCCTGTTCCGTGGCCTCCGCTGAGATCATCTCGCGCATCCGCGCGGTGGGGTCAAATATCTCCATGATGGCGACCCGGCCGAGGTATCCGGTCTTTCCGCACTCTTTACAGCCCTTCCCGGCATAGAACTGCACGTTCGTCAGCGCTTTCGGCGGGATCCTCAGAGCCCTCAGCGTAGTCGGGTCCGGCGTCGTTTTCCCTTTACAGTGGGTGCAGATGGTCCGGACCAGACGCTGTGCGATAACGCCTTCCACCAACGACGACACGAGGTACCGGGGAATGCCGATGTTGATGAGCCGCGTGATGGCGGACGGCGCGTCATTGGTGTGCAGGGTGGAGAGGACCAGATGGCCGGTCATGGCGGCCCGGATGGCGATTTCGGCGGTCTCCAAGTCCCGGATTTCCCCGACGAGGACGACGTCCGGATCCTGGCGCAGGATGGCCCGGAGGGCGCTGGCAAAGGTCAGCCCCGCATCTGGATTGACCTGGGTCTGGTTGATCTCCGTGATGTCGCTCTCGACCGGGTCCTCGACGGTGAGCAGGTTGAGCGTCGGGGACTTGATGGCATTAATCAAGGCGTAGAGGGTTGTCGTTTTCCCGCTTCCCGTCGGACCGGTTACAAGGATGATGCCCTTGTGCCGATGGGTAAAGGACTTGATCGTGGCGTAGTCGTTCTCGGAAAGACCGATGGTCTCTAGGCGGATCAAGGATTTCGACTGGTCCGTGACCCGGAGGACTATTTTCTCGCCATGCAGCGTCGGCATGGTAGACACTCTCAGATCAATCTCGCGCTTTTCAATCTTCACGCGGATGGCGCCGTCCTGAGGGACGCGGCGCTCGGCGATGTCCATTTGGGCGAGGATCTTGAAGCGCGAAACGAGCGACGAGTGCACGCCCTTCGGCAGGCGCAACATCTCGAGGAGCAGGCCATCCACGCGGAACCGCACTAGCGTGTCCTTTTTGGCCGGCTCGATGTGGATGTCGCTAGACCGGGCTCGGACAGCCTTGGTTATGATCATGTTCCCGAGCCGGACGATGGGGGCCCGACGAGTCTCCTCTTCCAGGGTCTGGATCTCAGCTTCCGTCGGCTGGTCGGTGTCGGAGAGGACCTCCAATAACTCCTCCTCCTCGCTAAACTCCTCGGTGTTGTGCCCTGTGATGTGGTCGATCGCAGCCTCGATCTCCTGTTTGATGTAGATCTTCTCCAGCGCCTCTTTAATGACGGACCGGGTCGCCAGCACCGGTTTCACGGTGCACCCGCTCAAGAACGAAATATCCTGAATGGCCTCGAAGTCGAGTGGGTTGTCCATGGCCACGGTTAAGGATTTGCCTTCTTGGCGAAGCGGGACGGCCTGGTAGCGCCTGGCGATGGGTTCGGGAATGGTGGAAGACAGCTCGGGGTTCAACTCTTCCTTGGCGAGGTCCACGTAGAGGAAGCCGAGTTGGTTAGACAAACACGAGGTGAGGTCGTGCTCTGAAACGATGGCCTGGTCAACCAGGTATTCGCCCAGCCGTTTGCCGGATCGGGCGCATTCTTCGAGCGCCTTGGTCAACTGGTCCGGGGAAAGCAGACCGGCTTCCATCAGGACCTCGCCGAGCTTGCGGCGGCGTTTCGGGGCTCCCGACTCCTCAGGTTTTAGATCGGCGGTGCCCATGCTCGGTTGTCCTCACCCTTTTCCATGTGACGGGGTATTACAATTAGGCAGGAGTATACCCGAAACGCGGGGCGGCTTCACCATTTTTCCGGGGGAGTGTTCTTGCACCCCGGGTGGAGCTGCCGTCCCTTTAAGTGGTGAGCGAAACGGAGCAGGAGGTCACCTGGCTTCCACGTGCCCGAGCCTATCGTGTGACCATTCCCGGATATCCCTACCGCATGACCTGCCAGGTCATGAGTTGCACTGGCCCTACTCCTGGGAGAGGAAATCCCATGTCTCCGTTATAGGTAAGGCTCAGGCTCGTGCGAATGCCGCTGTCAACGGAGACTTCGGCGCTCACAGTGGCTCGGTCCTGGGCAATGACAGCGCCAGTGAGAAAAGGGGTTGGGTTTTCGATACTCACCTGCTCATAGGCTATGATGAGTCCTTGGAAACTCTGCCCGCTACCGGGCGAATCAATTTCTACATCCAGGCCTGCCAAAAAGAGGATATCTTTTGTCTCAGGATGGTACAAACTCCCATCGGTTGGGAGCGGCGCCCTGACAGTCAGATTCGTATTAACTTCCACGTCGATGTCGCCTGTCGCGATGATCGTAGCGATCCATGGGTTGTTCGTTACACCTGAGGCTGAGTGCCCTGTGATCCAAACATCTCCTACGACATAATAGGTGCCGTTGAGCGGAGAGGAGTTGTCCAACCTCCAATACGGGGCAATGTAGGTCCAACCATTCCACGTATTAGTTGCCAGTAGGACGTTGTTCTTGTCATAGACCTTTCCATCCGGTCCAGCCGAAGTTAACAACCAGTCTCGGTAGGCGTAGAAATCGGCCGGCTGTATCGTGGGGATCGCTTCTAGAGGCTTACCTCCGCCCGTAGTACCATAAATAATAGGCGTGCCTGTGACGGAATAGGCGCCGCTGGCCGTGGCATCGGCACTGATCGTCGGGCTGCTGGTAATTGTGAGGTCGCCATTGGCATGCACCCCGCAGGACGTGCCTGCGATCGACGCAGCCGCGGCGAATTTGAAGTTGTCGCCGGTCACAAAGGCATATCGTGGAGAATAGGTGGTGCCAGAGCGTGCCACCAGGCTCTGAATGACTGTCTGAGCATTGCCGGAGGCGGTGCCGGTCGAAATGATCAGAAGGCTGCCGCCGCCCCCGTCTTGAACGGTGACACTGTAGCCTCCGGTGCTTGCCAGCGCAGTATAGGGGAGGAGGGTCTGTGCCTGCGCCGAGGCATAGGTATTCCAGTTGCCCTGATTCTGGGTCAAAAATATCTTTGCGTGCTGGATTCCGGCATCTGCCCGGTAAAAAGCCTGCTTTGACGTCAGGATGTTTTCGGATATATTCTGATTCACGGATGTCGTCATCACAGCCGCCATCGCCGCGCCGGTCAGGAGGGTTACCAGAAGGACAGAGGCGAGCAGGGCCGTGCCGGACTCTTCCCGAATATGCCTGCGAAGGTTTCTCATGACCAAACCACTCTCAATTCCTCTTCCGGACTGTATCAGTCATGCTGTATGAATTGTCGAGTCCAGTATGGGGGTCGGGGTTGCTGGTCTTTCCCGTCAAGGCAATAGTGATGGAGGTGGAATCAGGCTGTGAAAAGGCCAAGTTGGTGATATTCTCGGCGATGGGATTATAACCCCCGCTCCCTCTTCGATAGCCTAGCTTGTTTGCAGCAGTCAGGGTGAACCCTTCGTTCCGATAGATGACATAGAGTGATGTCGTAGCAGGGATGTTAACCCAGGTATTCGACAGCGTCAGGGTCGTACTATTGTTTCCGCTGATGGAGCGGACCTCATTCATACCCGGACCCGCGAGGATGAGGACGGAGTATTGGCCAGCATATTGGTTGGACTGCCATGTATTGCGCGTGTCCGTGAGAGTGGAGGCGGTGTTGCCGCCCGAAGAATAGCCCGAGTCCACGATTCTCTTAAAGCTGATCGTGTCATTGGCTTTGAGCGTGGTGAAGATGGTCGGAGATCCGGACATGAGCTGCATTTCTCGGACCATCAGATCCATGGCTGATTTTACTTGCAACTGCATCTGGACAGCCTCGGATTGGCCTTGGGTGGTCTTCGACGACTCGACATAGAGATCGAAGGCGCTGGTCAAGACGATCCCACCGATCAGCGTGGAGATGAGCGTCTCTGTGAAGCTATACCCTCTGTCTGACCTGAGCAGTCGCACGCTGTATTTCCTCGGGCTATTGGGCGATGATGGTGGACATCGGAATCGTGTGAGTCTTTGAGCCATCCGTCCATTTCAGGGTGACTGTGACGGTCTTCGTGTTTATCATCGGGCTGTTGGTTGTGACCGTGACCGTTCTGGTATACGTCGTGCCATCCGCCGCCGTGACCGGTGTGGCGGCTTCCGCCACAATCTTGTTCGCACACAGCGTATTCTTGAGCGCCTCCAGCTTCGCTTCACCGAGAGAGACGGCAGTCGTTAGGCCCTGAGAGGCCTTGTTTCCGCTTGATGAGATGCGCTGGAGGTCCGCCAAGGCGAGCACGCCGAAGGTCAAGACGACGAGGGACAGCATCACGTCAATGAAGCTGAAGCCACCTTCACGCCGGCTTTTTCGGGTCATGTTATATGCTCGTATAAATGCTAAATGCTAAATGCTCGAATGCAAGCTCAAAAACTTATATGCACTAAAATTATAGGCATTAATCATAGGCATTAAATGCATCGGATGCAAGCTCAATAACCTATTAATTTAATTTATAATTTTAGGCAACAACTTTATAGGCAACAACTCATAATGTAAACGCAACTTTGATGCCGACAAGAGTCTGGCGGGATGATCATGGGTGGGAGCGCTAACCATTTCAAAACGTTTAATTTCTTTGGCTTGCTGTGAACGCGGATTCTTCTTGCACCATCCCGGAAAGCAGGGCGTTCCTATCCACACAGATAGACAGGTTATGGGATCGGATAGGCTTGAAAAATTATGACAACTTTACCTGGTCTGGATGGTACAGAGCTATTCTTAGGTTATTCCTAACTGCTTGCATAAGCGAAACAAATACGTGGACTGAAGTTGTAGTAATGCCGCGGCCTGGGTTTTGTTTCCTTTGGCCTTGTTGATGGCATGGTGGAGGAGGGCTTTCTTGTGCGCCTGCACGGAGACATGGAAGGGGAGTTCCAAAAGCGATTCGACGTGGGCATCCGGCAGGTTTTTCGATCCCAGTGTGAGGTCGCCGGCGCCGATCACGTTTTCCGAAGCCAGCACCACGGCGCGCTCGATGACATTCTCGAGCTCCCGGACGTTTCCCGGCCAATCGTGCTCCGCGAGCTTTTTCATCGCGCTGGGACTGATGGACATCTGGGGGCGTTTCATCTCCCGGGAATACCGCTGCAGGAAGAAGGCGGCCAGGTCCGGGATATCCTCCTTGCGGTCGCGCAAAGGCGGCACGGTGATCGTCACAACATTGAGCCGGAAGTACAGATCCTTGCGGAACGTTCCGGCCTGAACGGCGGTCTCCAGATCCTTGTTGCTGGCGGCGATGAAGCGGACATCGACATTGATGGAGGCCGTGCCCCCTACGCGCTCGAATTGATGGGTTTCAAGGACGCGCAGAAGCTTCGCCTGAAACTCCTGCTTCGTGTCGCCGATTTCATCGAGAAACACGGTGCCGCCTTGTGCCAACTCAAGCAGGCCTTTCTTCTGCTGGTGCGCGCCGGTGAACGAGCCCTTCTCGTGGCCGAACAGTTCGCTCTCGAGCAGCCCCTCCGAGAGCGCCACGCAGTTCACGGCGACAAACGGCTTGGCTGCGCGGGGACTCCAGGCGTGGATGGATCGGGCGAACATTTCCTTCCCCACGCCGGTTTCGCCGAGCAAGAGGACGGTGGCGGGGCTTTCCGCCACCTTCCGCGCGGAGCGGACTGACGCTCGAATGCCGTTGCTCTTGCCGATCAGGGTCCGATAGCGTTCGTCGATCTCCGACTGCAGATAGCGATTCGCTTCCTTGATGGAGGTAACAAGGCGCGCGTTTCGAATGGCCACCGCGACATGGGATGCGAAGGCGGACAGGAGTTCGAGGTCTTCCTGATCGTACTGCTTGTCCTTCATCGGGTTCAGCACCTCAATGACGCCGATGGTCCGTCCATGATCCTCCAGCGGGACGGCGAGGATGGCCCGGGTTTTAAAGCCGGTCATCTTGTCGACCTTGGCCGTGAAGCGGGGATCCTGCTCGACGTCATTCACCAGCAGCGGCTTGCCATGTTTCACCACCCAACCTGCGATTCCCTCTCCCGGTTTCAGCCGGATCATCTTTAGTTTGTCGCTGACGGCGCCCTGCGCCATGACGAACACAAGTTCCTGGGTTGCAGGATCGACCAGGAGCAGGCTGCTGTCCTTCGATCCTACCAACTGGCTGGAGGTTTTAAGGATTAAGCTGAGGAGGTTATCGAGATCGACCGCGGAGGTGAGAAGGCGGCTGATGTCGATCAGTGAAGCCAGCCTGGCGCTCGAGTGGCTGGAGATGGAAAATTGCGTTTTGGGCTCAATTTCTGTCGTGCGCATGGGCCTTGCTATCCGTGCAATAACTCAGGAAACGGCAACATTATAGAATTCAATTGCAGGGAAAGCAATTCAAGAGAGCCGGCCTATTTTGCCCGTTGGAAGGATGGTGAATCTTCGACTACCTGTCGGTCCGGCGATCTCGATTTCTTTGGAGCCGCCTTCCGCCGAACCTGTTCTATCAAAGACGATCCCGCTCCTGCTTTCAGTCACGATAATGCTGATTTCAGGGTAGTCAATGGACGGATGCCGGCTGAAGGCCACCTCTCCCGTGGCGACCCTGACAACTTTATAGGAGTTATGGTCGAAATCGACCCGAATCGTCCTTTTTTCCCTGATCGCCATGAGCCTGGCCCGGTGCATGTCCTGCCAGACTTCACCGGCAGCGCTGTTGAGTCTATAGTCTTTGATGGCATCGCTGATGCGGGGCAGCGCGACCACGGATTCTATGCCGACGATCAGGACGACCGCGAAAAAATGGCGCAGCGTCGCGCGTTGTACGGTCTTCATCGCCATTAGGGTATGAATCCTGCCTGAATTCTTGTTCTTGTCAAGGTCATGTCACTAACGAGCCGAAGCAAGCCCGAGCGGGGAATCGGGTGGAATTCCGTTGGGAGGCCAAACTGGGGGTAAAATCGGTTTGACAAGGACCCGGCTCCACGCGTAAAATTGTAAGACTTTTCAAGGGGAAATCTTCGATTTCCATTCTTGAAGGTTCGTGAGGCAAAAGGCCTAGCTCCGGGGGGGCGGATAGCCCGTTTGCATCGGAGGGTAGGTCTTCTTTGTGATTGCATTTCCAGGGTCAAGAATATACCCTGGTGAGCACTACTTCTCCATTCGCACCTAACCTTGCAAGAAAGGGCTTGTCGAGAGGAATTGCATGAGTCAGCAGTCTGGTCAGTATACCGTCCGGCCTGGACCGGAAGCGTTCCTGCCGCCGGCCGATCTCTCGCACATGGCCGGGTCGGAGCTGACGCGGCGTCGATGGGCAATGTGTTGCCGGACCCAGGACAGGCGCACATCAATGGGCGGATTGTCCCGGAAGAGGAAGCTTTTGAGGAAGCGGCCCGGATGTTTCTGGGCGGGACAGTGCCCACGATCTTTCCGGGTCCCCTAGTGCTGTGGGCTTGGAATGAAAAGGCCAAGAAGAAGGCCAAGGCGATCAAGTTCTTGTACGACACCCTGAAGGAGTGTGCGCCTCAAGACGCCAAGCCCATGCTGATCCCGATGCCGGATTACCGGCCCAAATATCCGAAGATCAATCCCGAAGTTGAGATCAATCCCAATCACCCGAACCTGACCATCTGGCACAACAAAATTGATGTCTGCATGTTCGTGGGGGTCCACTGCCATCAGGCCAATCTCTCGCTCAAGATCATCCGTGGCGGCACCAACTGTTACACGATTGCGATGTGCGCCCAGGCCGGTCACGAGGACGCCTGCCTGTCGTTTCGAGACGCCTCGGTCGAAAAGATCATGCATCTGGCGGAGTGGGTGAAGAAATTAAAAGGCGCGGTGCCGTTCGGCGCGATCAAGAAGCATGTCGCCGCGCTGGAGACTCAAGATCGTGCCGGTGGAATCAGAAATTAACGGACGCAATCTCGGATTCTCGAGCGACCGCTCGCAATAGGAGGCCAAACCGATGGACAGCCACTCAATCATCGGCACCAAGAATAAGAAGGGGCAGACGTTTACTGATCCCTATCATCTGTTTTTTGAGGCGCCGCGCATCCCGTCGTTTTTCACCGGGAGCGAGGTCATCAAGGAAGCGATCAGGCGGGCCAGCGTGGATTTGATGGTGGCCTACCCCATCACGCCCCAGAGCGAAGCGGCGGCCCTGATCGGCGAGCTGTACGCCGAGGGCTATGTCACCGACTACATGCGCGGCGAGAATGAGTTCGGCGTGATGTCGGAGTGCGCGGGGGGGGCGTTCGGCGGGGCCCGCGTGTTTACGACGACGGCCGGGCCCGGTACCATGCGGGCCATGGAAAATTTCCCGATGTGGTCGGGAGCGCGCTTGCCGATCGAGATGATCGTGACATGCCGCGGCATCAATTCGCCGTTGAGCATCCAGCCGGACACGCTGGAGATTTACTTCCTTCTGGAGACCGGCATGCTGGTCTGGCATGCGGAGACGGCTCAGGACTTCTACGACTGGATTCTCATGGGCTTCATGGTGGCGGAGCAGCCCGACGTCCACCTGCCGATTGCGATCTGTTGCGACGGGTTCTTCGTCACGCACACGAAGGACGTCGTGAACCTGACGCCCGCGGACATGTGCCTGCCGCCGTATGATCCATACCGGTCGCCGGTGCCCTGCATGGACATGGAGTGCCCGCCGGTCCGTATGATGCGCGACCCGTTCGTCATGAAGAGCAACTACATCAGCTACGCGACCCACGCGTCCTGGCAGCAGGAGGTCCGGGCGGCCGTCGAGCGGTCTCGCAAGCACACGATTCCGTTGCTGGGCGGCCTGATCGAGACCGAAAACACTGACGCGGAGATTCTGATTGTGTCCTCGGGGACGGCCGTGTCACAGGGGCGTGAGGCGATTCGCTTGCTGGCCGAGGAAGGGCTGCGGGTCGGGCTGGTCAAGATCAAATCCTTGAGGCCGTGGCCCTATAATGAGATCCGTGAAGCGACGAAGAGCGCGAAGTATATCTTCGTGCCGGAGTTCAACGTGGCGGGTTGGATGGCTCGGGAAATCAAGGCCACCGTTCCCGACACCGATCGCGTGATCGCCGGTCCGCACGTGGCCGGTGGGATGACGATGCCGCCAGAGGTCATCGTCGAGCACATCCAGCGGACACTGGGGAAATCCGTGGCAACCTTGGCCGGGCGCGGGAGCTGATTGATTATCGACAGCGAAAGGACGCAGCCGGGACCTAAACGTTAGGGCCTGCAGGAGAGGAGAAGCCCATGAGCAAAGAAAAGATCCAGATATGCGAGGAGTTCTACGACATCATGCCGCCGGAATATCAGGCCCTGGTGACCAACGCCACCTGGGGGAAAGAGGGCCGGGGCTGGAAAGATGTCGGGGTGAACAAGGAACTGATTGAGCAGCACTCCCTCTGCGCCGGCTGCCCTGAATCCATGGCCTTCCGGTACATTCTGGCGTCCCTGCCGAATCCCGAGGATACGGTCATGGTAGGGTCCACGGGCTGCACCAGCCTGGTGTTCCCGCACGTCGGCATCCACAACATCCATTCGCTCTTCGGAAACCAGAACGCCATTGCGTCAGGCTTGAAGCGGGCGCTCACGGTGCGCTTCCCTGGGAAGATCAAAGACGTGGTGGTCCTGGCCGGAGACGGCGCCACGGTGGACATTGGATTGGACTACACGCTCCAGTCCTGGTTCCGTCAGGAGATGTTCACCACGATTTGTTTCGACAACGAGTTGTACGCGAACACCGGCGGCCAGGAGAGCGGCTTGATGCAGAAGGGCTTTGTCGCAAAGATGGCGCCTGTCGGCAAGAAGTTCGACAAGGTGCGGCTGCCGGAGATCGCCAAAGAGTCCGGATGCGTCTACGTGGTGAACTGCACGGTGAGCAAGCCGTCCCTCATTGAGAAGGTGGTCAAGAACGCCGTCTTGATCGCGCGTGAGATCGGCCCCACGTATCTCCAGCTCTACACGCCCTGCATTCTGGAGATCGGCAAGAACAGTATGGAAGGCTTGCAGGAGATGCGTGATGCCGAAAAGCCGGGCGAGCGGTTTGCCTATAAGGAATACGTCTCTGATCAGGCGAAGGCCTTTCTGGCCGATCTGGCGGAGAAAGAGAAAGCCAAGAAGGCGTCCGCGAAAGAAGCACTGGCTCAGGCATAGCGACGCCCGAAGACGGAGGAGACAGCCCATGATCAAGCGGCGAATTAACATCCGAATGTCCGGCTTAGGAGGGCAGGGCGTTGTGACCTCGGCCCATGTCATGGCCATGGCGGCCTCGAAAGATGGGAGGCAAGCGATCTCGAATCCCTTCTTCGGAGCCGAGAAGCGCATGGCTCCGGCCGAGGCGTACGTCCGGATCGGGATCGAGCGAATTTTCGATCGGGGAGAGTTGGTCTATCCCGAGGTGATTGAGGTGTTCCATCCCCAGGTCATCAACCAGGGCAAGAGCTACACCATGCCGTTCTATTCGGGCATCAAGCGGGGCGGGCTGGTGATTATCAACTCCAACATGGAATTGTTGACCGACGAAGACAAACAGCGTCTGGTTGATCTGGAGGTGGCCGTGTATTACGTGAATGCCACCGAGATCGCGCTCGAGATTGCGAGTACTGAATTGTCCACGAACATGGGCATGATCGGGTCTGTTGCCGGCATCACCAAGTGCGTCACGATGCAGGCCCTGGACCTGGCGCTCCAAGATAGGTTCGGTAAGAAGTACGTGGCGTCCGGCGGGACCGCCACTCTTGATCAGGCGATCACGAAGAAATTCGCTAAGAAGGAGCAGCTGCTCGCCAAGAACCTGGCGGTCGTGAAGAAAGCCTATGATTTGGGCGTGGAGTGGGCCGAGAAGAATCACGTCGAATTGATGGTCGCGGCGGCATGAGCGGAGGAAAGGACGGCGCATGTACAACGTAGCGGTGGTAACGGATGAAAAGTGCGTGGCGAAGAAGGGCTGTCGCCTCTGCATCATGTACTGCCCCGAAGCGGACTGCATCCTCCTGGATACCACTAAGATGGTGGCCAAAGTGGTGAACGATGTCTGCAAGGGATGCGAGCTGTGCAAGGTGGTGTGCGATGCCGCCAAGCACCAGGCGATTGAAATGCTGGCCATGGGCGCCGACGGCAAGCTGTTGGCTAAACAGGGAGAATCGGCGGGGCTGGGCCAGGCATACGCTGGATAGTCCGCTCTGCTCAGAAGGTTTGCGAAGAGCCCCATGGCGATAGCGTCGTGGGGCTTTTTGTTGGAGCGACCGGGAGGAGTTCATCATGAATGACGACATCAGGCGGTCGGTCCAGGAGGCGCAAGAAGCCTTGTCACGGGTGAACCGGGCGTTCGAAGACTATTTGGACGAACTCAAGAAAAAAGGGAGCGATCCATCCGAAATTCTCCAGGTGGCCAAAAGCGCCGACGCGCTGAAGGACAGCGGGCATATTTACTTGTCCTGGGCCCGCCATTATGCGGGGATCGGAGGCGATGAGGCTTCCACCGAGGACATCGACGAGGACGAGGGCCGGATCGGCGGGTTCTAGGGACGAAAGGAATTGATCGCGACGGCGGGGATTGTTTACTATTCCCCAGGGGCTGTGTTATAAGACACACCCCTGACGTGACGCACTCAAGTTCCTAAGTCCGTATTCAAACACGTTCCCCGGTAGCTCAGTTGGTAGAGCGATCGGCTGTTAACCGATTGGTCGCAGGTTCGAGTCCTGCCCGGGGAGCCAACCCATCGCGTCTGCTTGTCCGAACGGTTCCTGCCTGCATACTGTCATGCGTAAACTGGAAGAACTGAGCTTCCGCAATACCTACGCGCGCTTGCCGGAGGACTTTTATTCCAGGTTGGCGCCAACGCCGTTCTCCAATCCCCCTTATCTGGTCAGTTTCAATGCGGATGCCGCGGCTCTGATCGACCTCGATCCGAACGAGGCCGCGCGCCCTGAGTTCGTGGACTACTTCAGCGGCAACCGGCCGTTGCCTGGGAGCGAGCCCATCGCCATGCTCTACTCCGGCCACCAGTTCGGCCAGTACGTTCCGCGGTTGGGCGATGGGCGGGCCATCCTCCTGGGGGAGGTGGTGAACGAGGCCGGGGACAAATGGGACCTGCATCTCAAAGGGGCGGGCCAGACGCCGTACTCCCGGGACGGGGACGGTCGGGCTGTCCTGCGCTCGACGATACGCGAATACCTGTGCGGCGAAGCGATGCACGGTCTGGGGATCCCGACGACGCGCGGGCTCTGCATCGTGGGAAGCGACGAAGAAGTCTTGCGGGAAGAGGGCGTTGAGACGGGAGCGATGCTGGTGCGGCTGGCGTCTTCCCACGTGCGGTTCGGTTCATTCGAAGTGTTTTACTATCGCCGGCAGTACGAACATCTCGCTCAACTTGCCGACTATGTGATTGCCGAACATTTCCCCCACCTCACGGACACCAGCGACCGATACCACCGTTTTCTCACCGAAGTCGTGGTCCGCACCGCCCACCTGATGGCCAAGTGGCAAGCCGTCGGCTTCGCCCATGGTGTGATGAATACCGACAATATGTCGATTCTGGGAGCGACTCTCGATTATGGACCATTCGGCTTTCTGGACGACTACAACCCCGGCTTCATCTGCAACCACTCCGACCATGGGGGCCGCTATGCGTTCCACCGCCAGCCTGACATCGGCCATTGGAATCTGCATGCTCTGGCCCAGGCCCTGCTGCCGCTGATGACCGAGGACCAGGCCAAGGAGGCGCTGGCCACCTACGAGCTGGCCCTGGTCGCCCACTATAAGGACTTGATGCGGCAGAAGCTCGGCCTCGAGGAATGGCGCCCTGAAGACGGCGACCTGTTGACCGGTCTGCTGGAGATCATGCAGACCGATCATGTGGACTACACAAACGCCTTCCGCTCCTTGGGCGGTTTCCGATCCGATCCTTCGGAAAGAAACGAGTCGCTTCGGGATCTGTTCCTCGATCGAAGCGCTTTCGATGCGTGGGCGACTCGCTATCGGGAGCGGCTGCGATCGGAAGGAAGCCGTGATGCCGAGCGGAAGCAGCGGATGAATCGCGTTAACCCGAAATACGTGCTGCGCAACTATCTAGTCCAGATCGCGATCACGCAGGCCACGGAGAAGAGGGACTTCACCGAGATCGCCCGGCTGCTGGATTTGCTGCGTGACCCGTTCGCGGAGCGGCCGGACATGGAAAAGTATGCGGTGCCCCCACCGGACTGGGGCAAGCGTCTTGTCGTGAGTTGCTCTTCCTAACTCAGAACGGTCAGGACCAGGATGCCCAGCGCGATCCGGTAATAGGCGAACGGCTTAAAGGTATGCCGTTTGATGAAGGTTAAGAAGCCGGCGATGACGAGGAGGCCGGTGACGAATGCCGTCGCAAGGCCGACCGGGAAGAGCAGCAGGTCATCTTGAAAGAGCAGCGCGCGCGACTTGACGATCTTGTACCCCGTCGCCGCGATCATAGTGGGCAGCGCGAGCAGGAAGGAGAATTCGGTCGCGGTCGTGCGGTCCATCCCCACCACGAGCCCTCCCATGATCGTCGCGCCGGAGCGCGAGACCCCCGGAAAGAGCGAAAAGCACTGCGCGATCCCTACCCACCAGGCCTCGCGCAAGCCGATTTCCCCGAGTCCCCTGATGCGCCGCTCTGTCACGGTATGCTCGATGATCAGAATGACCGCTCCGCCGGCGATGAGGGCGCAGGCCACGGTCACCGGCCCGAACAGATGGGTCTCGATCCATTTGTGGACCGCCAATCCCAGGAAGGCCGCAGGGAGGAAGGCGAGTCCTATTCCGTACACGAGTTGCCTGCTTAGAGGGTCCGTCGGGAACCGTTGCAGCAGGTCCCACAGGCGTTTGCGGAAATACACGACGACCGACAGGATGGAGCCCAACTGGATCGCGATTTCAAAACTGACGGCGTATTCGCCGGTGATACCCAGGACATGGCCGACGAGAATGAGATGGCCGGTGGACGAGACCGGCAGAAACTCGGTCAAACCTTCGACCACGCCCAGGATGATGGCCGCCCACAGGGTCATAAAAGTGCCGGCATCATCGGCAAGGGTGGAGGAATTGTCAAGGACGTTCGCCGTTCGCTCATTCGGGCAGTTGACAAACAGGGGAGTTTCGACTAAATCTTGAACGGCTCAGGGCTTGGAACGCCTGTCAGGCCGTGGGTCCTAAGGGAGAGTTGCGTGACAGAGCGGAACACGAAAGCGGCGGGTCTGCTTCTGCTGACGGCACTGACCGGGTGCGTGGGCCAGGGCGTCTACGATCAGAGTCTCCGAGAGCTGCAATCTGCCCAGAACGACCTGGAACGGGTCCGTGTGCAGAACGAAGGGCTCAATAAGCAGATGATGAGCTTGAAAGAGTCCAACAGCAAGCTCAAGGAGGAGATCGACAAGGCCAACGTGCGAATCGCGTCGCTGAACGAGGCGGTCGGAAAGGAACGCCAGGCCGGCGAAACCGGCGAAAGCAGGCTGAAGGACCTGGAGCGCCAGGTCAAGGAGGCGACGGCATCCAGAAAGGCCTTGTCCCAGGAGCTCGAAGTCGCGAAGCAGCAATATGAAGATTCATTGAAGATCCAAAAGCGGCAAGCGAAGGAATTGAAGGAGCGCGAGCAGTCGGCTCTTCTGCAGCCTCCGATACCTCCAGCGAAACCCGTGGCACCCGCTCCCGAGGCCCCACTTGCTCCTCCGCCGGCTGCCACGCCGGATCAACTCCCGAACGGGTCTCCCCAGGTACCCTTGGTGGACATCAATAGAGCGACGCCGGCTGAGCTGACGTTGGCTTTGGAATTGGCCAAAGAAGACTCCGACAAACTGGTCAAGAACCGCCCGTACAAGACGAAAGAGGAGCTTGTCACCAAGGCCGGTATCGCCAAGGCGACGGTGGATAAAATCAAGGCCAAGATCACCGTCGGTCCGTAATCGAAATCTCCAGGCGCAGGGACGATTGGGGGCCATGCCGCCGTGCAGGGGGCATGGCCCTTATATTTCACCGGTTTGACACGATGGCCGGGGCTCCCCTAATATGCGCTTTTGGTTGCATAATTTGGGTATGCCACATTGTTGGAAGTAACTTTGGAAGTGACGAATGCGGTGGCCCAGGTGTCAAATGACAAGGGGTGGAGTCCGAATTCAAGTCTTGCGGGGAAGATTTAGTGGTGGGAAGGAGGCGAAAATGGGACTGAAGACGATGGCGCTGGTGGCGATAACCGTATGCCTCGTGTTCGGCGAGGGGGGAGGGACTGTGGTGACCGCTGGCGAGGCCGTGCCTCCGCGGGCCATACCCGAGGGCTTAACCCTAGAGAAGGCCGTCGATCTGGCGGTCTCCAACCACCCCAGCCTTCGGGTTGCTTCCGGCACGCAGGCGGTCAACGAGGCGCTGGTGGGACAGGCCCAGTCCGGGCTCTATCCGCAGGTCCAGGCCCGGAGCGCCTACCAGCAAGCGACGGCCAATAACGCGACCTCCTTCGGCGGGGGCCCGACTACCCGTAATACACGAGGAGACAACTTCGGGACTTATCTGAACAGTGTCGCCCTCAACCAGTTGCTGTACGATTTCGGGAAGATCAAGTCCCAGGTCAACACGGCGCAATTCAATCTGAAGGCCGTCAATTCGGATGCGGAAACGACCTTGCAGACGGTCGTGGTAAATGTGCAGCAGGCCTATTTCAGCCTCCAGCAAGCGCAGCGTCTCCTCACGGTCAATGAGGAAGCGATTCATCAGTTCACGAAGCACCTCGATCTGGCCAAGGGGCGGTTCCAAGCCGGCGTGGCCCCCAAGATCGACGTCACCACGGCCGAGGTGGACCTCTCCAACGCCCAATTGAATTTGATCAAGGCGAAAAACAATCTTTTGGTAGCCAGGGTGACGCTTAACAACGCGATGGGGATCAGAGCCTCGGATAGCTATCGCGTGGACGATCCCACGGCGATCCAGCATGAGCGGATCATCCTGGACGAGGCGGTGGAACTGGCCATGCGCCTTCGGCCGGAAATGATTTCGCAGCGGGCCCAGGAGCAAGCGGCTGAAGCGTCCATCAAGACGGCCCAAAGCGATTTCTTCCCGACGGTCAGCAGCTCGGCCAATTATTCCTACAACGGGCAGGAATCCCCGCTGGTGTATAACTGGAACGTCACGGGTACTGTGAATTTCCCGATTTTCAGCGGGTTTCTGACGAAGCAGCAGGTCGCCCAGGCGCGCGCGAACCTCCTCAAGACCAAAGCCAATGGGGATGTCCTCCAGCAGAACATTTTGCTGGAGGTGAGCCAGGCCCTGTTCGATCTGGAGGCCGCCAAAGAGGGTTTGCGGGTGACGGCGGTGACCGTCGTCCAAGCGAAGGAACGGCTGGCGCTGGTGGAAGGGCGTTACAAGGCCGGGCTCGGCAACGCGATCGAGGTAACGGATGCCGAGCAGGTGCTGGTGAACGCCCAGGTCAACGACGTGGTGGCCATGTCGAGTTATCAGGCGGCCAAGGCCCAGCTCGATCGGGCGACGGGCATCAGCACGCCGGTGAAAAGCAGCTCATGAGCAAGGCTAAGTGGATTATCGGCGGCGCGTTGCTTCTTGCAGGGCTCGGCACTGGAGGCTATGTCTATTGGAACGGCGAGCAGAAGCCGCCGGTCAAGTATAAGACCGCGAAGATCGAACGCGGGACGGTAACCCAGGTTGTCACGGCCACCGGCACGATCAATCCCGTCATCACGGTCCAGGTCGGCAGCCAGGTCTCCGGCATCATTCAGGCGCTCTACGCCGATTTCAACTCGGTGGTGAAGGCCGGCCAGATCGTGGCCAAGATTGATCCGGCTCCTTTTCGGACCGTTGTCACGCAGATGGAAGCGAGCCTCCAGAATGCCTTGGGGCTTCTGGCTCGATCGCGGGCCGAGCTTGCCTTGCAGAAGCTCAACTTTGACCGCGCGAAGGCCTTGTTCGAGCAGCAACTGAATGCCCAGCAGGATGCGGATAATGCCCGGACGGCCTTTGAAACCTCTCAGGCCAATATCCAGGTTGCGGAGGCGCAGGTGAAACAAGCTCGGGCTCAGTTAGACACGGCGAAGGTCAATCTGGAGTACACCACCATCCACTCTCCGGTCAACGGCATTGTGATCTCGCGGAACGTGGACGTCGGACAGACCGTGGCGGCGAGTTTCCAGACCCCCGTGCTGTTTACGGTCGCCAAGGATCTGACCAAGATGCAAGTCGACACGAACGTCAGCGAGTCGGACATCGGCGGCATCACTGACGGTAAGCCCGCCACGTTTGTCGTGGACGCGTACGCCAATCAAGTGTTCAAGGGCACGATTCTCCAGGTGCGGAACGCGCCAATCACCGTTCAGAACGTCGTGACCTACAACGTGGTGATCGGGGTGGACAATACCGATCTTCGGCTCAGGCCCGGCATGACGGCCAATGTCGCGATCATTGTCGCCCGCCGGGACGATGTCCTGAGGGTTCCCAACCAGGCCTTGCGGTTCAAACCGGCCTTGGTAAAGGGCGGAGAGAAGTCAGGCGGCCCGTCCGTGGCCTCTGCGGAGAAACGGGACGGCGCCGGTAAGGGCGGCTCTTCCGAAGGGAGCGGGCGCGAAGGCGCTGAGGGCAGGTCCAAGCCGAAGGTCTGGATGCGAAGCCCCCAGGGAGAGCCGGCGCCGGTGGAGGTCAAAACCGGGATCACGGACGGGATCTTTTCCGAGCTCGTCGAGGGCGCCTTGAAGGAAGGCGATGAAGTCATCATCGGAGTTGAGATGCCGAAGGGGTCGTACGGCAAAAGCTTGCCGCCCGGATTCGGCTCCCAGCCATCTCAGCGCCCGAGCACCGGCACGCCGAGAGGGATGTGAGATGAGCCTCATCGTGTGCCGGGACCTCGTCAAAACCTATCGCCTCGGAGAGATGGAAGTCCGGGCGCTGCGGGGGATATCGCTGACGATCGAAGCCGGCGAATGTGTGGCCGTCATGGGGGCGTCGGGCTCCGGGAAATCCACCTTGATGAACATCCTGGGATGCCTCGACGTGCCGACCAGCGGCACCTACACATTGGAAGGCACCGATGTGTCCACTTTGGGAGGGAGCCATCTGGCGGAGGTCCGCAACAGGAAGATCGGCTTCGTGTTCCAGAACTTCAACCTGATTCCGCGGACCACGGCGCGGGAAAACGTGCAATTGCCGCTGTTCTACCGGGGCATCCCGTCTCGCGAGCAAAGGGCCCTCGCCCTGCGCGCATTGGAACGCGTGGGGCTCGCCGACCGCGAGCACCACCACCCCGCCCAGTTGTCCGGCGGACAGCAACAACGGGTGGCCATCGCCCGCGCGCTGGTCACGAACCCTTCGATCATTCTGGCGGATGAGCCGACCGGCAATCTGGACAGCCAGGCGTCCCGGGACATCATGGACACGCTGACGCAGTTAAACCTTGAGAGGATCACCATCATCCTGATCACGCACGAGGCGGATATCGCCCGGTATGCCCATCGGATCATCATGATGAAGGACGGGGTCATCCAGTCCGACCGTCCCACCGGCGACAGGTTCGGCGCTCGCCCCGCGCCGCAAGAGACGGGAGCATGAATTTTCTCCTGATGACGGTGCTGGTGGCGTTCCGCGTGCTGGGCCGGAACCGTATGCGATCGGTGCTGACGATGCTGGGCATCATCATCGGGGTGGGGGCCGTCATCGCGATGGTCAGCATCGGAGAGGGCGCCAAGGCCGCCGTGCAGGCCCAGATCGCCTCCTTCGGCACCAACGTGATCACGATTCTGCCATGGGCGACCACGACGAGCGGGGTGCGGAGCGGCCACGGCGGGGCGGTGACGTTGACCATCGCCGACATGGAGGAGTTAAGGAAGATTCCCGGCGTGACGGATGTCGGCTGGGCCCGGCGAGACGCGATGCAGGTCATCCATGAAAACAAGAACTGGTTTACGACGGTCAATGGCGTGACGCCCGGCTACCTGGTCATCCGCGGCTGGTCCACTGTGAGCGGGGACTTCTTCGCGCAGAGCGATCTGGATACGGCGGCGAAGGTTGTGCTGATCGGTAATACGGTCGCCGAGAATTTATTCGGTCCCGGGGAAGATCCGGTGGGCGCCACGATCAGGCTCAAGAACATTCCCTTCAAGGTCGTCGGCACGCTGATTTCCAAGGGATACGATACGCGGGGGAGCGACCAGGATGATGTGGTCTTCATTCCGTTCTCGACCGCCGAGCGGAAGGTCATGGGCACCAAGTTCCTGGGGTCCATAGGAGCGGGATTCCTCTCCGCGGAAACCCCGGAGCAGATGGCTTCGATCGTTGATGAGGTCAAGCGGGTCCTCCGTCAACGCCATAAGCTGCGGCCGAACCAAGATGATGATTTCACGGTCCGCAATCAGCTCGATACGGCGAAAATCCAGGAAGGGACCAGCGAGTCGATGAAGCTGCTCCTGCTGGCCGTGGCGTCCATTTCGCTGTTGGTGGGGGGGATCGGGATCATGAATATCCTCTTGGTGTCGGTCACGGAGCGCACCAGAGAAATCGGCATCCGTATGGCCGTCGGAGCCAAACGCCGCCATATCCTTCTGCAGTTTCTGGTGGAGGCCGTGGTCCTCAGCGCCCTGGGCGGGCTGATCGGCGTGGGGGTGGGGGTCGCGGGCGCCAAGGCCGCCTCCAACATCGCCGGGTGGCCGACCATCATCTCAGGCGACATTTTGGTGATAGCCTTCGGGTTCTCGGCGCTTGTCGGCGTCTTTTTCGGCCTGTACCCCGCCAACAAGGCCTCTCGGCTGAATCCGATCGAAGCGTTGCGGTACGAGTAGTTGCAAGGGATCGAGCGATGTGGAATCAAAACTTCATGTTCACGCAGACCGGGACGACGCCCGTCGAGAAGACGGAAAATGAACTGTTCCACGATATCCCTCAGGCGTTGGACAGTGCGGCGCTGAACGGTGAGCGGTATATCTCCGTCTGGGTGCAGGGCGAGGAGGAGCAGGGCAAGCCGGTGGCCTACTCGAACGTCTATGCGCGGACGGCTATTCTGGATGTCGGTCACGGGACGGGCATGTTGCAGCCGCTCCAGGGCCGTTCGCATCAGATCAAGAAACTGCTGTCCGAGGCGCAGAAGACCTGGATCAAGGAATGGCTGATGAAGACTTCCGCCGAGGCCTGGGACAACAGCGAGGACTCGTTCAAGATGATTTTCGAGGAAGAGTGAACTGTAAGGGGAAGTAAAAAGGCCGGCGCTGGATAAGCCGCCGGCCTTTTCTTTATTCCGGAGAGTGGGGGGAGAATTACTTCTTCTCGTCCTTCTTCTCCTCCTTCTTCGCCTTCTTCGCCTTCTTCTCAGCCTTCTTGCCCTCGTCCTTCTTCATCTCACCGCCAGCGGCCGGAGCAGCAGCAGGAGCAGAAGCAGCAGGAGCAGCCGGAGCAGCCGGAGCAGCAGCAGGAGCATCCTTCTTCTTCTCTTCAGCCGCGAAGGTGGAACCGGCAAAAGTCACTCCGATCATCACCGCGAACAGCGCTGCGAACAGTGCTTTCATTCAGAATCACCCCCTTCCTTAATTTGTAGCGTAGGTACTCACTTAGGACAACATAGCATTTCGTATGCCATGGCTATGAACAGGGAGAGCCAGTAAACAAACAATATTTCAATAACTTAAGAGGTTCGATCTTCACCGTCATGGAATGCTAGTCGTTGAAATGCCGGGTTTGGGGCAACGGCCACCCGGATTGCGCCATCGGTTGGCGGCTTCGTTGCAAATCGGGGGACCGCCACCTATACTCCCCTCGCCGGTCACCGAGGGGATGAATATGACGCATGGTCGAAAGTGGCCGTGGGCGGTCGTGGCGGGTGCGTGTGCGCTGTCCGCGGCGCTGTGGGCCTCGGTCGTTGGGTTGCAAGACGGCCCTACAAGTTCCGTTACCGCTCCCGAAGTGCTCTATTCCCCGGAGGACCGGCCGGCCGATCGCCTGGTGGCTCTCTATGAAGAGGCCCGGCAAAGCATCTATCTGGCCATGTATGGGCTGACCTACCCTCCGATCGTGCGGGCGCTGGTGGCGGCGAAGAAACGCGGGGTGGATGTCCGGGTGATCACAGATCGCGGGAAGTTGGACGACCTGAAGCAGCGAGCTGCGCTGGAGACGCTGAGGCTCGCCGGAATCCCGGTCAAGGTGAACCGGCATGACGGGTTGATGCATCTCAAACAGGCGGTCGTGGATGACCGCGTGAACACGTCGGGTTCGATGAATCAGACGGCGAGCGCCGCCCGCTATAACGACGAACGACTGGATATCTTGCACGATCCCGTCAGCACGCATCGAGCGAAGGAAAAATTCCTGAAGATGTGGGCCGACCACAGCCGCTACGAGGACTGGCGTTGAAATGTGAAGTCGTCGTGGTCGGGGCGGGGGGCGGCGGGGCGGTCCTGGGCCTGGCGCTCGCTCAGAAGGGCGTTTCCGTCCTTGTCCTGGAACGGCAACTGGGTCCGCCGACTGCTCTTCGAGGCGAGACGATCCAGCCGAACGGCCAGCGAATCCTCGATCAATTGGGCATTCTCCCGGCACTCACGCCGGAGACCGTGCAAGCCGTGCAGCGCTTTCACTTCGTCCGTATCGGAGGCGAGCGACTCTGCACGATGGACTACGGAGTTCTTCCCGCGCCGCACAATCGCGCGCTGGTGGCTCTCTCCAGCGCCGTGCATCATTTGATCCTGGACCGGCTTTCCGCCCAGAAGAGCGCGCAACTCTGGTACGGAGCCGAGTTCCAGGGGATCGTGCAGCGGGATAGAAAAGTCGGCGGAGTCGTGGTCCGGCGCTCCGGAGAGCAGGCGAGTATCGAGATCGAAGCGCGGCTGGTGGTCGGAGCCGATGGGGCTGGCTCGCTGGTGCGGCGCGCTCTCGGGATCAATGCCGATGCCCATCACTATCGGCACGGCTACCTGACCCTGTTGCTGCCAAGGCCGGAGGGGATGCGGGGCGAGGCCCGCTACTATGTCGGACGCGGGGAGTTGCTTGGTCTCTTTCCGGCTCCCGGCGATCGTGTGGTGTGCCTCTACATGATCGAGGCGGATGCGGTCACGACATTCAAAGCTCGTGGATTGGATGCGTTCAAGAGGCGGGTGGCCGAAATTGATGCGGCCCTGGCCAAGCCGCTGGAGAGTTTGACGGTGTGGGAGCAGGTCGGCTTCCTGCCCTGCACGCGGGTCCGCGCTGACCGCTGGGTGGTGGAGGGCGCAGTGTTGATCGGTGATGCCGCGCATGCGATGAACCCGCACGCCTCGCAGGGCCGGATGCAGGCGATGACGGATGCGATGGCGCTCACGGATGTAATCGTCCGGTGCCGGGAGAGCGGAGACTGGTCCGCTACCGCCCTGGCTGCTTATGAGCAGGCTCGCCGCCCGCAGGTGGAGATGCTCCAGCGGCTCGCGGACGAGCAGGTGCTGTTCTGGAACGCGGCGGATCCGGTGCGCTGTTTCCTGCGGGACCGCGTCTTCCGGGGCATGGATCGAAACGCGCGCCTTCGCTATCAGGCCCTCACTGCCACAACTGGATTGCGTATCACTCCGCCGCTGACCTGGATGGACAAGCTCATGGCCGCCGGATTCCTGCCCGACCCGCGGGCGGACCAAGTTCCGTTCTTGCCGTAAGAGGTGTCCCCGCCTATTTTCCTCTTTTTTTCGCGTTCTTTTCTCAAGCGGAAAAAATGTGAAGAGGCCTTTTACCTTTCGGAATGATGCGGTGTCTCACTGGATATGACGGATCGCCAGCGGGATAGCACAGTTAAATTTCTTTACGACATGGCCAAAGGGATTGGCCTTATCGCGGTGGTCGGCGGGCTGGTCGGTGGACAGGCTACGGCGACGAGTGTTATGGTGGGGACACTTGGGATGGTAGAGTTTTTTCTCATCGCCTATTGGCTTGAAGGACGAGGCTAGGAGATGACATTCGGGTTCACGTTTTTTGATCAGGTGATGACGACCATCGCTATCCTAGGTGGACTCGGCGCCATCTGGACCTACTTCTACACCCACCCCCGCAAGAAGCAGAAGTAATTTCTTGAGCCTCTCCCTCGATCCGCTGCGCGCGAGCTGAAACAACTGCCAATGCTGCTGGGATCCCTTCCAAGGTAATTGGGAGAGGCCGGTATGCTCCCCCAAGAACGTGAAACCTTGCTGGCAAAGATTCAAGCTGCCCGGCCAATGCGAGAACTGCCTGGTAAGCAAGTAGCGCGGAGCAACTTAAAATTGAAAAGAGAGACTTTTGCAGCTTATGTATGGTGGAGTCTGTGCTTGTTGTAACGAGAGTCATTTTGAGTTTTTGACCCTGGACCACGTTGGAGGCAAGAAAGTTACTCCTAGGCTCTATAAAAAATGAACGTATCACGCTTACTCTGAGTATAGGACTCTTGAGAAAAAGGGATACCCCAAAGAGAACTTCCGTCTGTTGTGTATGAATTGTAATTGGGCCACAAAAAACGGAAAGTCATGCCCGCACGAGCTAGAGAGGGAGAAGTAGTAAAAGAATCCTTAAAGGCCGTCAGTCTGATTCAGCGTACAGCGTGGTGATGGTGGCGTCGGTGATGCGGACGGAGGCGAGGCTGCCGGGCTTGAGAAGCGAAAAGGGGACAGGCAGCTTTTCTGAAGACAGAAAACCAGCCTGTCCCCTCTTGGGGAACACCGTGACGACGTTGCCGTCGGTGCGACCCATCCACTGATCGCTCGAACGCTTTCCTTCTCCCTCTACTAGGACCGCAACGGTCTTCTCGATCATCTCCCGGTTTTTCTTCAGCGAGATCGCCCGCTGAAACTCGATCAGTTTCGTGACGCGCGCGGCCTTGACGTCGTCGGGGACGTCGTCGGCGTACTTACGGGCGGCGATGGTGTTCTTGCGCTCCGAGTACTTGAAGATGTACGCGGAATGGTATTCAACCTGCCGCATGAGGTCCTCGGTCTCGGCGAACTCTGCGTCGGTCTCTGAACAGAACCCGGCGATGATGTCGGTGGTCAGAACGATCTCCGGACAGCGCGCACGGATGCGATCCACTAGCGCCAGGTATTCCGCTCTCGTATAGGTCCGGTCCATCAACTGCAGAATCCGGTCATTGCCGGCCTGGAGCGGCAAGTGGATGTGCTTGCAGACTCTGGGATGCCCGACGACCGCTTCCAGCAGCTTCTCCGGAAAATCCTTGGGATGCGGCGATGTGAAGCGCACTCGTTCGATGCCTCGGACGTCGGCCACCGCCAGCAGCAGGTCCGCGAAGTCATGGGCGGCGTCGCGGTAGGAGTTGACGTTCTGGCCGAGCAGCGTCACCTGCTTGCACCCGCTGGCGGCGAGGGCCTCAGCTTCCCGCACCACGCCGTCGAAGTCACGGCTGCGCTCCCGGCCGCGTGTGTAGGGGACCACGCAGAACGTGCAGAAGTTGTCGCACCCTCGCATGACGGCGATCCAGGCCGTGACTCCCTCGACGCGGTCTGGCGTGATGTCGGCGTACGTCTCGTACTCTGAGAGATCCACCGCCATGCCCTTACGTCCGGCGGCGGCTTTTTCCAACAGCTCGGGGAGCGACCGATAGCTGTCCGGGCCGGCCAGGACGTCGATAAGCGAATCCTTCTCCAGGAGGTCCTTCTTGAGGTTCTGGGCCATGCAGCCCAGCACGCCGATCACCAGGCCTTTGCCTTTCTTGAGCGGTTTGAGCGCGCCCAGGTGCCCATAGACCTTGTTGTGCGCGTTCTCGCGGATCGCGCAGGTATTCAACAGCACCACGTCCGCGGTGTCGGCCGAGTCGGTGAAGCGGTAGCCGTTGTCCTTCAGGATCGAGCGCACGAGCTCCGTGTCGTACTCGTTCATCTGGCAGCCGAACGTTTCGATGAAGACGTGCGGGGCCCGCATGGCGTCAGCGTTCTTTCCTAATCGAGTCGAGGGCGGCCGGCACGCCAGCCTGAACGGTGGGATACTTGAGGGTCCACCCCAGCGAGGCCTTCGCGCGGTCGTTTTTGACCCGCGTCGAGCAAGCGATGGATTCCGCCCACAGCTCGCCGGCCTGCTTCGCGCAGTCCTCCTTCGGGATGGAGCCGGGGACAGGTTTGCCGAGTGCACGGGCGACCACGGAGAGCCACTCCTTCTGCGTC
>CAZMPH010000012.1:0-30602 GCA_964568195.1 uncultured Nitrospirales bacterium
CACGGTCTGCTGGCCGCCCAGCCCCACCCCAAATCCGTAGCCGTTGCCGAACTGGCCGTAAGCGTAGCCGCCCCCGAAGGGCGCGCCGTAGTAGCCGGGGTTGCCGTAATAGCCTCCCCCGTGGATGCGACCGAACGGCCCGAGGGTCTTTCCAATGATCAGGTCCACGATGTTCATATCCGTGACTTCCTCCTTGGTCCCCACATTAAAAACCCCGATGTTGATGGCCGGGAACCAGCTTCCGAAAAACGCGCCTTCGGGCGTCCCGAGCTTGGCGTTAAACAACAGCGAGTTGCCGATGGACCTGAGAGCCGGGTGGACACGGGTCCCCGGGAAAAGCCCATCAATGCCGACCTCCATGTTCAGCTTCTCAAAAGGCAAGACGCCGACCGTGACGCCGACGTCGGTTGGAAACGAATCGAATTGACTATTGGCTTGTTCTTCCTGCGAACGCGACAACCGGAAGTAGTTATCGACCCCGATGTGCCAGACATTGAAAGGCTGGACGTCAGACGTGGCGGGGGTCCAGTAGGTGGTGGATGGCGTGGCGGAAACAGTCCCTGTCAGGACGAGGGACAGAAACAGAATGGGACTTGCGATGCGTCCAAGTCGTTTCATGGCAGTGTCGCCTCCTTTTTGAATTCAGCAGACGTAACCGACTTTTTGCTACCGGCGACACCATCGTCTCTCCTACACCTCGCTGTGTAGGCCAAGCGTTTCAGTAACTGCGATAGCGATTCGTGATCGGCATTCGCCGATCCTTCCCCAGCGCCCGGTGCGTAATCTTGACGCCGGGCGGTGACTGGCGGCGCTTGTATTCGCTGCCGTCCACCAGCGCCAGGACTTTTTCGATCGTCTGCCGGTCGAATCCCGCGGCCAGCAGATCGGCTTTTCCCTGATCCTCTTCGACGTACCCTCGAATGATCGGATCCAGCACCTCATACGGCGGCAGGGAATCCTGATCCTTCTGGTTCGGGCGCAACTCGGCCGTCGGTGGGCGGATGAAGACCCGTTTCGGGATTAGCGGATCGGCCTCGCGCCCATTCCGCCATCGGGCGAGCTCGTAGACCAGTGTCTTGGGCACGTCCTTGATGGCCGCGAATCCGCCCGCCATATCGCCGTACAGCGTGGCGTACCCGACGCTCATTTCGCTCTTGTTCCCCGTCGTCAGGACGAGCCACCCGTATTTGTTGGACAGCGCCATCAAGAGATTTCCTCGAATTCTCGCTTGCAGGTTTTCCTCGGTCACGTCCGGATTCCGCCCCTTGAACACGGGCGCCAACAGCGTGGTGTAGGCATGAAAAACCGGTGTAATGGGCAAACTATGGAACCTGATCCCAAGGCGGCGGGCCACGGCTATGGCATCCTCACGGCTCTCCGTAGAAGAGTAAGGAGACGGCATGAACACGCCGACAACATTGCGCGCGCCCAATGCATCCACGGCAAGGACGGCGGTCAGCGCCGAGTCTATACCCCCGCTCAGCCCCAACACCGACTTCTGGAACCCGTTCTTTCGGGCATAATCGCTGATGCCCAGCACGAGCGCCCGATAGACCTCCTCCAAGGGAGACGGCGCGGCAGGAATGCCTCCATGCACCAGACTGCGGCGCACAGGGCGGTAGCGCGAGGAAATGACGATCTTATCGACTGCGACGCCCCTTCGTTCGAGAAGCCGCCGGTCGCGCCTCCTCCGCGTGTCATGCAAGCGGGCGCGCGACACAGCATCGACATCCACGTCGGCGACCACGAGGTCCTCCTCGAAGGCCCGGCCTCGCGCGACGATGCCGCCGCTCTGATCCACCACCAGGCTGTTCCCGTCGAACACCAGCTCGTCCTGCCCCCCGACCAGGTTGGCGTACGCCACCACCACCAGATTGTCCATGGCGCGTGTGGCCAGCATTTCCTCTCGAACGCGGAGCTTACCCCGGTGGTAAGGTGACGCGCTGATATTGACGATCACTTCCGCATCCCCAAGCAGAGATTGCACGCGTGTCGGGCCTTCTGGGAACCAGATGTCTTCGCAGATGTTGAAACCGATGGTGACACCGTTCAGAACGACCGTGGTCGATCGGGTGCCTGCCTGGAAATAGCGGTTCTCATCGAAAACCCCGTAGTTCGGAAGATAGGTCTTGCGCTGTGTGGCCACGACCCGGCCGTCGTAAATGAATGCCGCGGCGTTATACACATCGTCCTGGCGGTCGACGAAGCCCACCACGGCGGCGATCCCCTTCTTCACCTTTCGGGCGGTCCGGTCCAAAACGGCCAAGTTGTCGGCAATGAACTGGGAGCGCAAAAGAAGGTCTTCCGGCGGGTACCCCGTCAATGTCAGCTCGGGAAACACGACCAGGTCGGCGCCTGCCTCGCGTGCCGCGGAAATCCCACGGAGCACGAGCGCCGCATTTCCGTCAAGATCACCGACGGTCGTGTTGATCTGGGCCAGAGCGATTCGCAATAACCTCATCGCGCCATACACCCTTAAAAAAACGTCCTCTCGCCGCATGTCCCTGATGGGTCACAGCAAGAGGACGTCATCGTCCACAAATAGAAGCGGCGTCTTTCCCCTCTCAGGCGTAGGAGCCACCTACTGTTGGCTCCTAAAGGGAAAGACGCCGTCGTCAACTAGCACAGCATCGTGCTACGGCGGTCTTATAGCAGAACCGTTTCCTGCGTGTCAAGGGTATTTTCCGGCCACCCGCTTATCGAGTTCCCCGGCGAGCAGGATAGCCTCCGCAATCTCCCGCATTGAGCGCCGCGTATCCATGCTCTGGCGCTGCATGATCCGAAACGCGTCTTCTTCCGCAATGTGCTTGCTTCGCATGAGCTGGCCCTTGGCGCGCTCGACCAGCTTGCGCACCTCAAGCGCTTCCTGCATTTCAAACGACTTCTCCATCAGGCTCGTATTCTCGATCGTGATCGCCGCCTGGTTGGCCACCGCCTGCAGCACTTTGATTTCCTCGGCAGTAAACAAATGCTCGTGCGCCGTGTAGCTGTTGATGACCCCGATCGGCTTGTCTTTCACCAGCATGGGAACCGACAACAGCGAACAGAGCCCTTCCTTACGCGCCAAGTCCGGGTACATATAGCCGGGGTCTTTGGTCACATCCAGAACCGCTATGGGTCGTCGATCCTTGAGCGCGCGGCCGCTGATGCTCTGCCCGACCTTCAGGTTCGGCTTTCTGCGATAGCTCTCGCTGAGGCTCTGGGTGGCGACGATGCGGAGCTCGTCGTGCTCCGGGTCCAACAGCACGATCGAACAGATCGCCGACCCCATCATCTCCGCCGTCATGGTCACCAGGAGATGCAGAACTTCTTCCAGCAGACGCCCGGACGTGATCGTCGCGCTGACCTGGGAGAGCGTTTCGACCTGGCGGGCTTTTTGAGTGATTTCCGCATGGAGCCTGGCGGTCTCGATCGCCCCACCGACCTGGCGCCCCATCGTGGTCATGAGCGCAACCTCATCGGGGCGGTGCCGGTGAGGTTTTTTGTGTTGGACGTTGACGACTCCGATCACCTCCCGTTTGGCAATGATGGGAACGGAGAGGAAAGCCTGATGGCGATCTTCCGGGAGATTGTGGAACACCTTGAATCGGGGATCGTCACTGGCATTGCTGGCGATTGCAACGTGCCTCCCCTGCTGTGCGACCCATCCGGTGATCCCTTCACCAAGACCCAATCGGATGCGACCAATCAATTTCGGATGAGGATTCTTGGACGCTCTGAGGATGAGTTCGTCACGGCGGGGATTGAGGAGATAGATGAGGCACGAATCCGCCTTCGTGACTGCAGTTGCGACCTCGACGATATCATGCAGAACGGCATCGAGATCGAGGTTTCCGCTGACCGTTTCACTGATACGATGTAGGATCTCGGCTTCGCGCGTCTTGTCGCGGAGCGCCCGCTGCAGAGTGGCGACTGGCACCCGGCTGTTCTGTTTCATCCCGCCACGCTCCCCTCGCGGCCGGGCGACTATAACACGGGGAGCGGATCAGGTTCCAGCGCGCTGGGCTGCGAGAATTCGGCGGATGTGGGATTCCTCGACGGGCTGCACGGACACATGGCCGATGCGATCAGGCAAGACAAAGTGGATGCGGCGATCCAGAACTTTTTTGTCCTGCCGCATCGCACGGAGGAGCGCGGACGTCGAATACGCAGGCAACCGATCAGGGAGACCGGCCTTGTGCACAAGGCCGCGGATACGGCCGGCGACATGCCGATCAGCTAGGCCGAGATGTGCGGCCAATCGTGCGGCCACGACCATGCCGATGGCGACGGCCTCCCCATGCTTGTAGCGCCGATACTTCGTGACCGTCTCCAAGGCATGGCCCAACGTATGTCCGAAATTCAGGATGCGCCGCCGGTCACCTTCCCGTTCATCTTCGGACACGACCGTCGCCTTGATGGCTGAGGACGTCAGGATGAGGCGATGGACGACCGCCGGATCCAGATCGAGAATCCGGCTCATATTATCCTCCAGAAATTCAAAAAACCCGGCGTCGGCGATTACCCCGTATTTGATGACTTCCGCAAGCCCGGCACGATACTCGCGAGTGGGAAGCGTCCGAAGAATGCCAGGATCGCTCAGTACTAGTTTCGGCTGATAGAACGAGCCGATGAGGTTCTTGCCAAGCGGATGGTTGACTCCCGTCTTCCCTCCGATACTGGAATCGACCTGCGCAACGAGGGTCGTCGGCACCTGCACGAAAGGAATGCCACGCAAATAGACGGAGGCCGCGAAGCCGGCGAGGTCGCCGATGACCCCGCCCCCCAATGCGAGCAGCACGGTTTTGCGCTCGCACCGGCGGCGGACAAGCTCATCGAGGATGGCGGACACCCATTTCAACGACTTGGTACGCTCGCCGTCCGGCAGACACAAAACGCTCGTCCGGAACCCTGCACCTTTAAGGCTGCGCAACAGCCGGGAGCCACAGAAACGCTTGATCACATCGTTCGTGACGACAATTGCCTCAGAGCTCTTTGTGAGCGGGAGCAGCAGTTCTCCCGCCCTGTCAATCAGCCCTTCCTGGATGAGGACATCGTAGCCGCGATCGGCCAGATCCACACGCACCCGATCGGGCTGAGGCAAAGAACGGTGGTTCTCAAGAGAATCGGATTTCATTGGGTACGGCAAGGCGGATACGGCATGCGCGAAGCTCGTGCAACTCTGAGTCAGAACTGTTTGACGTAAGCCTGGTAGGAGTCGTAATTCCGCCGCATCTCGTCCAGCGTATCGCCTCCGAATTTTTCGACCAGCGCGGCGGCGATTTCATACGCCACCACGGCTTCCCCCACCACGCCTGCCGCCGGCACCGTACAGATATCAGATCGTTCAATGGTGGCTTCAAGAGGCTCTTTCGTCTGTATATCCACGCTTTTCTTGGGAGAATAGAGCGTGGCAATGGGCTTCATGGCGGTCCTCAACACAATCGGCTGGCCGTTGGTAATGCCTCCCTCCAAACCGCCCGCGTTGTTGCTGCCTCGGATGAATCCTGTCTTCTGCTCATAGAAGATTTCATCATGCACTTCCGAGCCGAACTTTCTGGCCGACTCGAACCCCATGCCCACTTCGACCCCCTTCATCGCCTGGATGCTCATCAGTGCCATGGTCAGCCTGCCGGTCAGACGACGGTCCCATTGCGCGTAACTGCCGAGCCCGAGCGGAGGATTGGTCACGATCACTTCAAAGACGCCTCCAAGCGTATCGCCCTTATGCTTGGCCTCACGGATCCGTTCCACCATAAGAGCCGAACTGTTTGCCTCCGGGCAGCGCACGTCAGATTCTTCCGCCTGTCGGAAGGCTTGTTCCGTCGTCAGCCCTTCCAAGGAGGCTTTTACTCCACCGATCTCGACGGTATAACTGTAGACGTGTATCCCGAATTCAGCCAGGAGCCGTTTCGCCACGCCTCCCACCGCCACACGGATGGCCGTCTCGCGAGCGCTGGCCTTCTCCAGGACGTTTCGAATGTCGCGATGGTTATACTTGATCGCGCCGACCAGGTCGGCATGGCCTGGACGCGGGCATGTGACGACTTTCTCCGTGACGGGAGGACCGGGCTCAGGCGCCATAATATCCTTCCAGTTTTCCCAGTCCCTGTTCGCAACGTGCAGCGTGATCGGCGTGCCCAGGGTCGTCCCCTTGCGCACGCCGGACCAAAATTCGACGCGATCCCGCTCAATCCGCATGCGGCCGCCGCGGCCGTAGCCTTTTTGCCGCCTGGCGAGGTCTCGATTGATATCGTCAACGGTCAGAGGCAGGCCGGAGGGAACCCCTTCCAGGACGGCGATCAGACCTTTCCCGTGGGATTCCCCCCCGTTCAGATACCGCAACATAGGGGGACAGTACCTTACTTGCGGCTAATCTTTCAAGATCGTCGGCGTGACGAAGATCAGCAATTCTGATTGTGAGACGACAACACGCTCATTTTTAAAGAGCCATCCCAGGAACGGGATGCGATTGAACCACGGGATGCCGGTCGTATCATCCGTTCTCAGTTCTTCAAAAATTCCTCCCAGCACCGTGGTTTCGCCGTCGCGGAGAAGGATTTCCGTTGTCGCCTCTTTTTTTAAGATGGTGGTGCCCGCTGCAACAGGCGGACCGGGAGAATTCTTTGTCGCTTTAATCTCAAGGCGCACCGTATTCGCATGCAAAATGACATGCGGCGTCACGTTCAACGTCAGCGTGGCGTCGACGAACGTTGTCTGTGTGCCCTGGAGCGATGTCGTCGCGAATGGAATTTGGCTGCCCTGTTCAATTTTTGCCGGCTTGTTATCAATGGTAATGATCTTAGGCGCGGAGACGACTTTGCTCAACCCCAGGGATTCGCCGGCCGACAGCCGCATGTCAAGCGTGCCGCTCGTTCCCAGGAACTTGCCAATCATCAACCCAAATGTTGATGATGGGTTTACAAGCGAAGGAAGATTGACCAGGAAGTCGCTCGCCTGGGTAAAAGCCGAGCCCGACGCACCCAGGTTGACCGTAATAGGCCCCTGACCATGTCCACCCTCGGTCGGCAACCTGTTACGTGTGCCAGTCATTCCGCTGATCCCCCACTGGATGCCGAGCCCACGCGAAAAGTCTTTGGTTGCCTGAACGATCCTGGCTTCAATCTGCACCTGTGGCGTCCGTTGGTCGAGATCGCGCACGATCTTCTCAACCTTGACGAGATTGTCCGCAATGTCGCGCACGACCAGCGAATTGGTCCGGCTATCGATTTTGATCTCGCCCCGCGTGCTCAGATTGCTCTTCGCCACGTCGACCGACTTTGCGGCGTCCGCGTAGTTCAAGTACATGATACGGGTGACGAGATCCTCAGCCTTGAGATTCGCATCCTTGGCCTTCGCGGCATCGTCTCGCAGCTTGGTGATATTCGCAAGGGTGTCGATCCATAGAATGTTGCCTTCCCGGATCTGACCGAGATTATTCAATTTCAGAATCAGATCCAGCGCCTGATCCCATGGGACATTGAGCAGTTTAAGGGTGACTTTAGCCTTCACACTTTCGCCAACGACCATATTGAGGCCACTCACATCCGCGATCAACCGTAAGACACTGCTGATCTCGGCGTCCTGAAAGTCCAGCGAGATGCGCTTTCCTGGAAAGCGCTCCCCGCCTGCTGGCGCTCCGCTATCCCCGGAATCACCCGCCTTTGGTTGGGCCAGCGACGGCAGCGGATCCAACAACTTCAATCTTTCCGGAGCAGGAACCGGCACGCTCCTGCGGCTGTTCTTCGCTACCGGCTTTTCAGCCGTTGCGGGGGCGCTCCGCGCGGGAGCCATCGCTTCCTGAGTACCCGGCATGGGCACTCGATCAGACAGCGTCACTCTGAGCTGCAAACCGTTTTTTTCGATCGTATACGGAACGGCCCGTTCCAGATCCAGCACCAGCCTCAACTCAGGCTGCGGCAACTGGTGCATTCCGATTCTGATCTGACGCACCATGAGGTGACCAACCGGAATCGTATGCCGCTTCGTCCCGTTGACGATCCCAGGCAGATCAAGAATGAGACGATTTCCGCCAAGCCGCATGACATGGTAGCTCAGATCCCCGTCACCCGTGATCACAATCACCAAGCCGTCGTCCTGGCGTTGAATATCAATAGCCGTTAACGTCTTTGCGGGGCCCAACGGTTGTGCAGGCGTCACCTCCACTGGCGCAGACGCCGGAGTGGCAATTTCCGCCGCCTTGACCGCCGGAGCCGGCTCGCTCGCCGGTTGGGGCGCTTCCGCCTGGATAGCCTGTACATTCACCGCGCGTTCAGCAGGCGGTGCTTCGGCTTGGGCGGCTGGAAGCGGCTCTGAACCTGTCGGCTCCATCAATGCTTCAGTCTGGGCACAGCCTTGCCCCACCCCCAAAGCCAATGTTCCCGCCAGGAGCACCCACAGGTGAGGGGATTGCGTTTTCATTAGCTCACCTCTTTTGGACGTAGAAGGATTTCGACATCCTTCGTGCTTTTGTTGCCCATGATGTCAATGCTCGGTTCAGACACGATGATGGCTTTATCGGTGATCGTCGTGATTATTCCATTATTCGTTCCCATAAGCACACCTTCCTTCACCGTATAACCTTTTCCGTCCGGTGTTTGAACCAAGCCATAATAGCCGTACCCTCCCCACATGATGCCCAGCAGCTTTAAGTCGCTGATCTGGACTCGTTGCAGCGGAGGCATTTCTGCTCTCGTTTTGTCGACCTTGAGCAGGCGAGTGAGGGATAGGAACGGATCACGCCGGCTCTTAGGATCGTACGCGTATCCCTCCGTAACTTCCGCCAAAGCAGGCGCTTGGGCGGGCGCGGCTATAGGTGTCGGCGGCGCTGTCAGCGGCACTGGCGCCCCTGTCGTTGCGGCCGGTTTAGGCGACTCCTTTGCCGTCCCACTGGCTTGAGTAGGTGGCACAGGCATCGCAGGCGTGGTTGGCGTCGTTACGGGTTGCGTCCCAGTCCCAACAGACTTAGGCGCGCTGACAGCCGGCACCGTAGCGCCCGCGCCTGTTTGTGCTGGCGCACCCGTTACGGGACCAGTCGTCGCTGACCCTATGGGGTTCGCGCCAGGCTGTCCGGGAGCAGGTTGTGGCTTGGCAGCGGCCGGTTTCGGTGGCGGCGCAGCGGGTTTCGGCTCCTCCCCCATGAAAATGGACATCGCTACCAAAATCTGTCCACTGCTCGATTCAGATTGGGCGGCCGCGGTCGGAACAAAAGGGGGTCCTATCAACGCAAGACCGCCCGCAAGCAGCGCGACCCCCCGTATGACTCGCATTTTCAGCACCTTCATGACTTCCGCCCTTCGTTCCTATTTCACAGACGGTTTGGCCGCCGCGGCAGCGGGAGACGCAGCCGGAGCCGATGGGGACGCAAAAGCCGTAATCTTGAATGTGGCTTGAACCGACACGCGATCCCTTTCCACTTTTCCGGCTCCCATTTGGATTTTACTGACGTTAATGATCCGAGGAAGCTTGCTGATGCGATCAAAAAACAGCGCCAAGGTATGGTAGCCCCCCGTCATTTCAACATCAGCAGGCAGCTTCACAAAAAGCTTGGAAGAATCTTCCTGGCGGCTGCCGGGCTTCCAACTCTTCAGGTTGAGGCCGATTCGCGTTCCTAGATCAGAAAGTTGCTTGAGAAGCGTCGCCGCCTCCGATTCCGGGGGAAGATGGTCTTGGTTCTTGGCAAGCTGTATTTCCAGTTCGGCGTTCAACTGCTTGAGTGCCTCAAGGTTCTTCACCTTCGCCTTGTTGATATTGATTTCCTTGTCGAGCTTCTCGACTTCTGTTCTTAAAGTCTGAATGACTTGCTGCTGCGGGTCTTCGACAAGGTAATAAAATCCCGCCCCGATGCCGCCCAACAGGAGAACCAGAAGGGCAATCTTCCGGTTCATGGGGACGGCTTTGAATGCGGCCATGTCGGGCATTTGCAGTGCCATATACTAATCCTTTACAGTCATGCTGATTTTAAACGAGTAGACGGTTACGCCGTCTTCCAACACCTGCACACTCTCCTGCAGAGTCACGGATGAAAAATAATTCGACTGCTGAAGATTCTTGATGAACGCGACAATGTCGTCATTGGTCAAGGCCTTCCCCACCACCATGACCTGCGTGTCGCCTTCCATGCTCGTCAACCAGACCTTCACGGGATCAAGACCCTGGCTCAGATAATCGAGAAGCCGGACCGGACCGCCTTGATTCTTCCTGAGTTGCTCAATGACCCGGATTTTGTCTTCCAGTAAGCGTTTTTTCTTCTCGTAGCCCTCGACCTCCTCGACCTCCTTCTTTAAGGCATCAAGTTCTTTCGTCTTAGTCTCTTTCGCTAGAGTCTGAAGAGTGACTTCATCCACAAGCACCTGCCACCGGTATCCGCACGCCCCCAAGAAGATCAGCGCGACTCCCAGCCCGATTCCGAGATGCATCATCGCCTCGTCAGCCGGGGTTTTGGTTTTCTTGGCCGCGTGCTTGACCGGCAGAAGATTGATTTTAATCAACGGTCGCCCTCCCGGCGGAGAGCCAGACCGACCACGACGGCCGCATCAGGCGCCACCTCTGCCAGCTCTTCTCGACTCATTTTGAGACCCGTGGCATCCAATTTAGCAAAGGGATTCGCCACCGACGTCTCAATGCCCACCTGCTCTGAAATCCGTGCCGGCAAGCTCTTGGTTTTCGAGCATCCTCCGCACACAACAATACGCGCGATGTCGTCTTCCGGTGATGTCGTGCGAAAATAATCGAAGGAACGACCGATTTCAGTTGCCACCTCCATATCCACAGCGGCAATTGCCTCGTTGAGCGCAGCCTCATTCACACCCGGATAGCGTCCCTTTTGGGCCGCTTCTGCATCGTCAAGGCTCAATCCAAGATCCTGCTGAATGCGCTCCGAGTAACGGTTTCCCCCGATAGTGATATCGCGCGTGAACACCGAAACGCCGCCCTTCAGAACGTTGATATTCATCACACTCGCTCCGATGTTGACAAGAGCAGTCAGCTCAGCGGGAATGACGTCGTAATTCGCGCAGTACATATTCTCAATAGCGAAAGCATCGACATCCACAATCTTGGGGGTCAAGCCCGCTTCACGGACGGCATTAGCGTAATCGTTCAGCTTGTCCTTCTTTGTTGCGACCAACAAGACTTCCATTTCTGCCTGGCCCTCGCCGGGCTGCCCTTCCTGCGTCAGGATATGGAAATCAAGGTAGACGTCGTTGATGTCAAACGGAATGTACTGCTCCGCCTCAAATTTGATCTGCTTCTCCAGTTCTCCTGCCGGCATGGAAGGAAGGGTGATCTTTTTGACGATCACGGAAGTGCCCGATATGGAGAACGCGACGTTCTTATTTTTTAGTTTCTGCTCGCCGGCCAGTTCTTTGATTGCCGTCACAACGCCGAGCCCGTCCATGATCGCCCCATCAACGATCATCTCAGCCGGCAGCGATTTCGTGCCGAATCGTTCGATCTTCAGCTTCCCCTTGGCTTCCGTGAGCTGCAAGACCTTGACGGATCCGGACCCTATATCCAGTCCGAGCAAGTATTCTTTCGAGCCAAATCCAAACACTGCGTACCCCTGCCCTTCCTACGTCTAGCTGGACGTACGTCTCCTGATGATCCGCTTGATCTCTTCAAGGTTCGTCGTAGTATACAGTCGCCAATTTCTCCAATCACGCGGCGGCGTCGAGATGAGCCCCTCACGTTCCCATCGAAATAAGGTCGCCTTAGAAATATCGAACAAGTGGCACACTTCAAGGGTTGAAAATCGACGGGGACGAGGGGAGGATTTCCGGCTCGCATGGCGGGCACCGGAAGGTTTCTTTTTCACCTCGACTGCCTTCATATGGGCAATGCTCCGTTTACCGCAAAATCCTACTTTAAAGTGGCTTAAGTATAGTTAATATAATTTTAATGTCAAGAATTTTTTCTCCCAATGTTTTCAATGATTTTCCCACCTCTCTGCCTGTAAAACCAGTTGCGACGGGAATATCCTGACCGCTGGCCGATACAACCCAGAAGAAATGAATCGCGCGGCGGGAAGAGCACCTAATCAGTACGCGCGCTTGCGCCGGCTTGCCGGAGGAATGTTCAGTTCCATCCGATACTTGGCGACTGTCCGTCTGGCGAGAATTACGTTTTGAGCCGTGAGGCGAGCAACGATCTCCTGATCTTTCAAGGGCCGTTGGTCGTCTTCTTCATCGACCATCTTACGAATTATTTCACGAACTGCCACCGACGACAAGTCGGTCAGGCCTTCCTGGGAACGGGGAATACTCGTATTAAAGAAAAACTTCAGCTCGAAAATGCCCTGTGAGCAATGGAGAGATTTGTTTGATGTAACACGACTGATCGTGGATTCATGCATCGAAACATCTTCCGCTACATCCCGCAGAACCATCGGCCGTAAGTATTGAATACCATGCTCGAAGAATGGTTCTTGGACCTTCACGATGCTTTCGACGACCCGCACAATCGTTTTGTTGCGCTGCTCAATGCTCCGTATCAGCCACTGGGCCGATCTAAGTTTTTCGTCCAGGAACGCTCTCGTGGCGTCCGATGGGTCCCGCTTGCCGGCCAAAAATCGCCGATAGGATGAACTGATCCGGAACCGCGGCATGCCATCATCATTCAGCATCACCACCCAGTTACCATCCGACTTCACGACGTACACGTCGGGAATTATTGGATGATTGTCAGCGGTAAAAAACGGGCGTCCCGGCTTGGGCTCAAGCCCTTCAATGACCTTCGTGGCATGGACCACTGCATCAACAGAGACGCCGAGAGTTTTGGCGATCGCCAGGTACCGCTTGCGTTCCAAATCCGCAAGATGGTTCCGGATGATCGCTTCGGCCAGAGATCCGCCCAGCCCCAATTGTTCGATCTGAGTCAGCAAACACTCCCGGAGATCGCGCGCAGCAACCCCGACAGGGTCGAAAGCCTGGATGACCTTGAGAACGTGAAGGGCCTGCGGGAGCGGTACTCCTGATTCGGCCGCCAGTTCTTCCAGCGAAATTCGTAGATAACCGTCCTCGTCAAGATTGCCGATGATGGCCTTGCTGATTTCCTGCTCACCCTTCTCGAGCGGAGAGAGCGCCAATTGCCACAACAGGTGATCCTCAAGCGACGCGGTCTTCGCCGTCGTCTGTTCAAACGAAGGCAGTTCGTCACGCCCGTTCCGCGGGGTCTCGATATCTCCCCATTTCCGATCATCGTCGAAATACTCGTCCCAAGAACCTGAGAAGTCATTTCCAGTGACCTCTTCCCCGCCAGCCCCAACCGGGGCGGCCTCCTCCTCTCGATCTTCACTTTTCGTTGTCTCGGGCGTCTCCTCTGTCGACCCCGACTCAGTATCTCCGTCTTCGAGTTCAGACCCTGCTTCTTCGAGCATGGGATTTTCTTCCATCTGCTGAGTGAGCGCCTCCTGCAATTCCAGGCGAGACAGTTGTAGCAGCTTGATCGCCTGCTGCAACTGCGGCGTCATGATCAGCCTTTGCGACAGTCGTAAGTCGAGTCTTGGCTGCATGGTCTGAATCTCAGCCTACAGGCGGAATCCCTCTCCCAGATACACCTCGCGTGCTCGGCGGCTGTTCACAAGATACGCGGGCGGTCCTTCCTCAAGGATCTCACCGTTGTTGATGATATACGCGCGGTCCGTGATGGAAAGTGTCTGCTGGACATTATGATCGGTAATCAGGATACCAATGCCTCGCCCCTTCAGTCCTCGGATAATCGCTTGAATGTCGCCGACCGCGATGGGATCTATTCCTGCAAACGGCTCGTCCAACATCAGGAAATGAGGCCGCGTCACCAGAGCCCTGGCGATCTCCACACGACGACGTTCCCCGCCCGAAAGAGTGAACGCTTTACTTTTTCTCACGTGGTCAAGCCCAAGGTCTTTGATGGCTGTTTCCATCCGTTCCTCGCGCTGGTCCTTGCTCAGATCCACCAATTCCAGAATCGCGACCAGGTTTTGTTCAACTGTCATGCGGCGGAAAACCGACGACTCCTGAGGCAAATATCCGATGCCGCGCCGCGCTCGTTGATACATCGGCAGGTGTGTGATCATTTCCTCGCCCAGGAATACGTCCCCCCCATCCGGCATCGTGAGGCCCACCATCACATCAAAAACCGTCGTTTTCCCCGCCCCGTTCGGTCCAAGAAGCCCGACAATCTCTCCGGATTGTACCGCCAAGCTCACATCCTTGACGACACATCGACCGCGGTAGCTTTTCTTAAGTCCCTTCGACTCAAACGTAAGGGATCCCTGCCCACCACTCATGATCCCAGCAAGATCGCTCACTGCGGTTTGGATTCCGCATCATTTATGACCACACGGCTTCCCTCAACAACGCTCCGGTCTTCCTTCAAAAACATGGTCATCTTCGTGCCGATCACGCGATAGCCTTCTTCCCAGGCTTCCGGGTCTCCCGTTAAGACAAGCACCTCGTCGCGCTGGTGATAGACCGCCTTTCTCGATTTGGCTTTCTTGGCTCCCTTTTGCAGCTTGACATTGCCAGTAGCATCGATCAGAGAAACCGCCCGGTTTCCGAATGTGGGCAGATCCGTTGAAGTCGCTTGAGCTTGCGTCTTGGCCTTTCCAGACTTAGGGGAGGGTGAGGAAGGGGATTCTCCCACGAAATGGACAACCATCTGGTCTGCATGCATGACAAAGTCGCCTTTTGTCATCACAACCTTGCCTTCAAAGAGTGCCGTGTTTTCCTGGTTTTTGAACACGAGTGACTGTGCGGTAATGATGATTTCTGGAGGAGCAGGCGATTGCTCAGGCGGTGGCGCCGCCAAGGCCAGCATGCTACCGACGAGGAGAAAAACGCTAGTGAATCCCCACGCGGACATTACGGCGGACCCTCATTTCTTGTGTGGCGAGAAAAGCATCCAGGCCTTGCCCAGTGACTTCCAACCGGGGGCCTTTGATGGTGACCGGCTCATCTGTCCAAATTCGATGCTTCTGATTATCCCAGGTGAAACGAGACGTATAAATCGTATACCCGCTATTGAGAACCAAGGCAAGATCCCCTGTTTTCTTGCTGATGACGAAATCCTTTGACAAAGTGCTGATCGTCCCATCGTCTCCCGTGACTGTCATGACAACACCGTCGGGTCCCATCAGCGTGACCTGCACAGCATCGCTGAGTACGGCTTTGGCGTCGGCGTCAAAGACCTGGGCCTGCTTGGCCTGAATCTTCCAATCAACGAGGCCGTCTTTGCTCTGCACGAACGAAAACCCTTGCACGCCGGCATCGGCCGTTTGCGGGAGCGCAGGCGCAGCAACTTGCGGAATCCGATGAGATGGTCCTCCCACAATAAAAATCAAGAGGGTTGCCAGCACAGCAAAAATGATGCCTAGAAGTCCGACTTTGGCAATACGCTGAAAGGACAGCGTGGATTTAGCCATCATGCGGCTGACTATAGCACACCGTTTTAATACGAGTAAAGACAGAGCAGTGCGCCTCTTCAGGCCTTTTCACAGCCAAAGCCAAAGGCGTATGTGGGTGGACAAATCCGCTCGGCTGGTCTTACGCGTGGGCAGCTGCAGGTGTCTTGGGCTGAGGCGATTCGGCCTTGGTCAGGCTGCCGCCTGCGTCCTTCTGATCAGCGGGCCGCCCCTTTGTAATATCTTTCTTATCCGCCGGCCGGCTGACTAATTCTATGACGACCATAGGAGCCGCATCCCCCACGCGCCGACGAGTCTTGATAAGGCGTGTATACCCGCCTTTCCGTTCCGAGAAGCGTCCCGCAATATCCTTGAAGAGCTTGGATACGACGGACTTTGTTCGGATGTACGCCGCGACACGGCGCCTGGCATAAAGACTCCCTTCTTTGCCGAGCGTGATCATGCGGTCGGCCAAGATACGGATCTCTTTGGCTTTGGCTTCGGTGGTCTCAATCCTTTCATGCTCCAGCAAAGATGTCACCAGACTCCGAAATAGGGCCATCCTGTGATGCGTATTCCGGCCGAGTTGACGGCCGCTTTTCCGATGTCGCATGTTCCCGGTCTACTCCTCTCTCTTATCCGCCGCCCCGGCTTGAGGGAGGTGGTCCATCTTCATGCCCAGGCTCAGCCCCATTTCAGCAAGGATTTCCTTGATCTCGTTGAGGGATTTCTTGCCGAAGTTTTTGGTCCGCAACATATCGGATTCGGTCTTCTGAACGAGATCCGCGATCGTCTTGATATTGGCGTTTTTCAAGCAATTGGCCGCTCTGACCGACAGCTCCAGCTCATTCACGCTGCGGAGAAGATTCTTGTTTATCTCGGTGATCGTCTCTTGGGCGGCAGGCTGCGCGATCGTCTCTTCCATGTCTTTGACGTTGATGAAGATATCAAGGTGCCCGCGTACGATCAATGCTGCGGCCGACAGCGCATCTTCAGGGGAAATGCTCCCATCGGTCCAGATTTCAAGAATCACCTTGTCATAATCGGTCATGCGTCCGACTCGGGCGTTCTCAACAAGATAGTTCACGCGAGTGACCGGCGAATAAATGGCGTCCACGGGAATCACGCCAATCGGCATGCCTTCTTCCTTGTTCCGATCCGCGGGGACATATCCCCGTCCACGCTTGACAACGATCTCCATATCCAGCGTGGTGCCTTTATCAAGCGTCGCGATATGAAGTTCCGGCGTCAGTATCTCGATATCGGCATCGTGCTCGATATCCCCGGCCTTAGCCACTCCAGCACCTTTCTTGCGAAAATGGACCGTCTTGGGCTTGTCGGAATGGAGCTTGAACCGGACCTTCTTGATGTTGAGAATGATATCGGTGACATCCTCGGTGATGCCGGGAATCGTGGAAAATTCATGCAGGACGCCTTCGATTTTGACGGAAACGACGGCTGCACCGGAAAGAGACGACAATAGTACCCGGCGCAAGGAATTGCCAACGGTCGTGCCGAACCCACGCTCGAAGGGTTCGGCGGTAAACCGCCCGTAGGTCGCCGTCAAGCTTTCCTTGTCGACTTCAACTTTCGTCGGGATCTGAAAATCACGCATACCCTTCAACATACTGGCTCCCTTATCACCGGTTTATAAAGGGAACAGCGCTCAACGGCACGGTTCCAAGCCGGCGCACGCGCACGTTACCTCGAATAGAGGTCCACCACCAACTGCTCATTGACGGGCAAGGGAATTTCATCCTTGGTCGGAAGCCCCCGTACCATCGCTTTGAAATTGGCCTTATCCAAATCCAACCATGCCGGGATACCCCGCCCCTCAGCAGCATCAAGCGCAGAAATAATCGGCACGACGGTCCGGCTCCGTTCCTTCACCTCAATCACATCGCCTTCCCGAACCAGGAACGAGGGCCTGTTGACCTTGCGACCGTTCACACGGTAATGGCCATGATTCACAAAAAGCCTGGCTTCTTTACGGGATGCCGCAAACCCGATCCGGTACACCACATTATCCAAACGCCGCTCGAGCATACGGAGCAGATTCTCTCCCGTAATACCCTCTTGCCGTTCGGCCTTGGTGAACGTTCCACGGAATTGGCGCTCAAGGATGCCGTAAATGCGCTTCAGTTTCTGCTTTTCGCGAAGCTGCGCGCTGTACTCCGACACTCGTTGACGACCCTGCCCATGCTGTCCAGGCGGGTACGCACGACGTTCCACGGCGCATTTTTCGGTCATGCAGCGGGAGCCCTTCAAAAATAGCTTAACTCCTTCTCGACGGCACAACCGACACACGGGTCCACGATATTTAGCCACTGCTCGTTCCCCTTCGTTAATCGTTATCCGTTATACGTTAAACGTGGCATCTGCATCTTTCTTCGTGCTTACCGTTTGACGATTAACGTTTAACGTTGCACGTCCTCAGACTCGCCGCCGTTTCGGCGGCCGGCATCCGTTATGGGGGATCGGCGTGACATCCCGAATCATATTGATCCGAAGACCGGCCGACTGGAGCGCACGAATGGCGGATTCGCGACCCGCGCCGGGCCCCTTTACGTAAACATCGATCTGTCGCATCCCACACTCCATTGCCTTCTTTGCCGCAACCTCCCCTGCTCGAGTAGCCGCAAACGGCGTGCTTTTCCGTGACCCTTTGAAGCCCTGGTTCCCGGCGCTGGCCCACACAACCGTATTACCACCCATATCCGTGATGGTCACGATGGTGTTATTGAAAGAGGCTTGAATGTGCGCGACGCCGCTTTGAACGATTTTCTTTTCCCGCTTCTTTCCTTTTTTCACACCCATGCGCTAGACTCCTTCACCCGACCTTCAATGTCTTCCGAGCCTTGCCCTGGCCCTTGGGCCCTTTCCGGGTCCTTGCATTTGTCTTCGTGCGCTGCCCTCTGACCGGCAGCCCCTTGCGATGCCTGAGTCCGCGGTATGATCCGATGTCGATGAGCCGCTTGCTATTCATCTACACTTCTTTGCGAAGGTCCCCTTCTACTTTGTTCTCCCGTTCGATGATCTCGCGCAGCTTCACGATCTCATCTTCGCGCAGGTCTTTCACACGCGTGGCCGGCGCCACGCCGCTTTTGGCGAGAATCTGTCTGGCCAGAGACCTCCCGATCCCAAAAATATAGGTCAAACCGACATGGACCTGCTTGTCTCTGGGAAGATCGACGCCAGCAATTCGAGCCATGAGCTTCTCCTATCCCTGGCGCTGCTTATGTCGAGGGTTTGGACACAGCACCCGCAACACACCGCGCCGTCGTATGACTTTACACTTTGAACAGATAAGCTTGACCGATGATTTGACTTTCATGACTTTCCCAACGCTCCCCTGTCTACTTAAAACGGTACGTGATCCTGCCGCGAGTGAGATCGTAGGGCGACAGCTCCACGGTCACCTTGTCGCCCGGCAGGATTCGGATAAAATGCATCCGCATCTTTCCTGAAATGTGGGCGAGCACTTTGTGCCCGTTATCCAATTCGACCCGGAACATGGCGTTGGGGAGCGTTTCGGCGACGGTCCCTTGAACCTCGATGACATCTTCTTTCGCCATGGCTTCCGGCTATTCAGCTTCTCACAACTTGGTCAAAATTCTCGGCCCTGCCTCAGTGACCACAATGGTATGTTCAAAGTGGGCCGACAAGCTTCCGTCCCGGGTCACCGCCGTCCACCCATCCGCAAGGTGTGCAGTTTCCGGACGACCCAGATTGACCATGGGCTCGATAGCCAACGTCATCCCCGGCTTCAAACGGGGCCCTTTCCCTGGCTCGCCGTAGTTTGGCACTTGCGGCTCTTCGTGAAGTTTCCGTCCGATTCCATGCCCGACGAATTCCGTAACGACGGAAAAGCTGGCTGCTTCTGCATGCGTCTGCACGGCATGAGAAATGTCGGAAATACGATTGCCGACGACAGCTTGGGCGATTCCCTTGTGCAGGGCTTCCTCCGTCACCTGTAATAGACGGCGCGCTTGCTCCGTGATGACACCAACCGGAACCGTGATCGCCGCATCTCCGTAATACCCATCGACGACGACGCCGACATCCAAACCGACGATGTCCCCCTCTTTCAATACGCGCCCAGATGGAATCCCATGAACAACCGCCTCGTTGACCGACACGCACAGCGCATGGCGGTAGACCTGGTCTCGTACCTGATACCCTTTAAACGCTGGCCTCCCACCTCGATCCAGAATGAATTTTTCCGCAAAACCATCAAGATCTCCCGTCGTGACTCCCGGTTTGATCTGGTGTCGGAGGGCTTCCAAGACTTGGGCCACAATACGCGAGGCTCGACTCATCTTGTCGATTTCGTCTGGCGACTTCAATTCAATGCCGTTCATCACGCCCCTGCCAACCCCAGCACCTTGCGCAGCCGACGGTAGACTTCGTTGATGTCACCCGTAGAATCCACGCGTCGCAGCAAACCCCGCTTCTGATAGTACTCGACGAGAGGGCTGGTCTGCTGGTCGAATACTTTGAGCCGGGCTTCCACCGTTTCCGGCTTGTCGTCCGCTCGCTGCACCAGCGCCCCGCCACACTTGTCGCAACGCCCTTCCTTCTTGGGCGGATCATGTGCGATATGATAGACCGTCTGACATGACGGGCAACTGCGCCGTCCCGACAGACGCCGGATAATTTCGGCATTCGGAACGTCAAAACTGACCACATGATCGAGCCCAGGGTTTCCCGTTTCCCGAAACATCCGATCGAGCGCCTCAGCCTGCGCCACGGTCCTGGGAAAACCATCCAAAATGTACCCGCGGGAGCATTCTGGACTCGTCAGTTTTCCCCGAGCAAGCCCGATCACAACATCATCCGGAACCAGCTTCCCCGACTCCATGAACCCTTTGGCCTGCAGGCCGAGGGGCGTGCCTTGCTTGACGGACTCCCGGAGAATCTCCCCGGTCGAGACTTGGGGAACCCGCTCCTGCGCGGTCAAGCGCTGGGCCTGTGTCCCCTTTCCGACTCCCGGAGCGCCGAAAAATACCAGTCGCATGGCTCTACCCGCTTCGTCCTTTCAGGCGCCCTTTGGCCAGAAACCCCTCGTAATTGCGCATGAGCATATGCGATTCGATTTGCTGCGCGGTATCCAGTCCGACGCCGACGGTGATCAACAACGAGGTTCCCCCAAAATAGAACGGAACGCCGAGTTTATAGATCAATATCTCCGGGATGATGCACACACCTGCAAGATAGAGCGCCCCTGCAAAAGTGACGCGATTGAGGACCCGATAAATATAGTCGGACGTCCGTTGGCCTGGCCGGATGCCCGGAATGAACCCGCCGTACTTCTTCATATTGTCAGAAATATCCACCGGGTTCAGCACGACCGCCGTATAGAAATAGCAAAAAAAGACTATCAGGCTGACGTACAGGATCGTATATGTGACGGACCCGGGGGCCAGCATGGAGCCCAAATTTTGCACCCAGGGAATCTGGATGAACCCCGCAATCGTCGCCGGAAACGCAATAATGGACGAAGCGAAAATCGGCGGGATCACGCCGGCGGTATTGATCTTGAGCGGTATATGCGTGCTCTGTCCGCCGAACACACGCCGCCCCACCACACGCTTCGCGTATTGGACCGGAATCTTTCGTCGGCCGGTTTCCAAGAACACGATTGCCGCGATCACGCCGACCATCCCAGCGATGAGCACAATCAGCCAAAACCCCGTCAACTGACCAATTTCGAACAACTGGTACGTTTCCACCACCGCGTGCGGCAGGCGCGCCACGATCCCTGCAAAAATGATCAAGGAGATACCGTTGCCGATGCCCCGCTCGGTGATCTGCTCGCCCAGCCACATGAGAAACGCGGTACCGGCCGTCAGGGTCAGCATCGTCATGAGGCGAAATCCCCATCCGGGAGACTGCACGAAGGCCCCACGATTCATATTTTCCAGCCCGACGGCAATGCCGAACGATTGGATCAATCCGATCCCGATCGTTCCGAATCGCGTGTACTGGATAATCTTCTTCCGTCCGCGTTCTCCTTCTTTGGCCAGCTTCGTGAGGTGGGGAATCACCACCGTCAGCAGCTGGAGAATGATCGACGCGCTGATATACGGCATGATGCCGAGCGCGAAAATCGTCAGACGCGAAAGAGCCCCCCCGGAAAAGATATCGAGGAAGCCAAGCAGCGCGCCGCCTTCCTTCAGCAGAAACTTCGCGAGTTCATCGTTATTGATACCCGGGGTCGGGATGTGCGCCCCGATGCGGTAGACGGCCAACATCCCCAGCGTAAAAAGAATCCGATTACGCAGTTCAGGGATATTAAAAACATTCTTGATGTTGGTGATCAGCCGCTCAAGCACCGCCTAATACCTCTGCCCTCCCCCCAGCGGCTTGAATCTTCGCAATCGCTGACGCGCTGAATCGGTGCGCTTTGATGTAGAACGGACGAGAGGGCGTCCCCTCACCCAATACTTTAATTTGGGACTCGCGGCTGCGCACGAGACCAGCCTGGATCAAAGTTTCCGGCGTCACGTCCTGAACGTCCATGAGCCGGTTCAAATCCCGGATATTGACCACCGCCCATTCCTGCTTGAAAATATTCGTAAAACCACGCTTAGGCACGCGCCGCTTGAGAGGCATCTGCCCCCCCTCAAAACCAGGCCGTTTCCCGCCTCCGGATCTGGCCTTGAGGCCTTTGTGCCCCCGCGTCGCCGTTTTTCCATGCCCGGAGCCGATCCCCCGCCCAATCCGTTTCCGGCGTGTCCTCGATCCCCGCGCAGGCTTCAGTTCGTGAAGTTTCATCTGGCCTCTTTCCCCGCTTCCCGAACATCCAAAAGGTACGACAGTTTGTGCACCAATCCCTTCACCTGGGGCGTGTTGGGACGAATGACCGTATGACGGATGCGGCGGAGGCCGAGTCCGAGCAGAATGGTCCGATGTGCCCTAGGCGTCCCGATAGGGCTCCGAACCAAGGTGATCGCGAGCTTGCTCGCAGATTTTGCCTGGCCCCTCATTGTTTACTCCGCCTGTTGAACAAAGGACTTGCGAACACGCAGAACTTCCTCCGGATCACGCAATTGGTTCAGTCCATCAAGAGTCGCCTGCACGACGTTGAATGGATTGCCCCTCCCTAACGTTTTCGCCACGATGTTGTGGATGCCCGACAGCTCAATGACGGCCCGAACTGCCCCACCGGCTACGATCCCCGTTCCCGCAGACGCCGGCTTGAGCATCACATGCTCGGCGCCGAAGTGCCCGCGAACCTCGTGCGGAATGGTGCCATTTTTGATCGCAACACGGACGAGTTTTTTCTTGGCATGCTGGACGGCCTTGGAGATGGCCTCGGGCACCTCCGCCGCCTTCCCCTTACCGATCCCGACCCAGCCTTGCTCATCACCCACGACCACCAAGGCGGTGAAGTTAAACCGTTTCCCGCCCTTCACCACTTTAGCCACGCGGTTGATAAAGACCACCTTGTCTTTCAGATTCAGTTCATCTGGATTGACTTTCACGGTCGGCCTCGCTCCCTTCTAGAACTTCAGTCCTTTTTCGCGAGAGGCGTCGGCCAACGCTTTAACGCGCCCATGGAACCGATACCCACCCCGGTCGAACACCACTGCCTTCAGGTTGGCCTTCAACGCCCGTTCGGCGACCAGCCGGCCGACGGCCATAGCGGCGGCCAGGTTTGCTCCCGACTTCAGCTTGCCTTTGATCTCTTTATCCAGGGTCGACGCGCTCACCAATGTCCTTCCGGTGGTGTCATCAATCACCTGCGCATAGAGATGCGCGTTGCTCCTGAAGACATTCAGCCGCGGACGATCCGGCGTCCCATAGACACGGAGCCTGACCCGGTGATGCCGACGTACCCGACTGCGTTCCCGTTTGCTCACATCCAACATGGTCAGCCTATTTCCCGGTCTTGCCTTCCTTGCGGATTAGAATCTCACCGGCGTATTTGATGCCTTTGGCTTTGTACACATCCGGTTTCTTTAACGCGCGAATGTTCGCGGCCGTTTGGCCGACAAGAGCTTTATCCCTCCCTTTGATCGTTACAATCGTCTGCTTATCCACCTTCGCGTCAATGCCGTCCGGGAGGGGAAATTCTATGGCATGGGTATAGCCCAGGTTGAAACTGATGGTCCGTCCTGACAGATTTGCCTTGTAGCCCACGCCATTAATCTCCAGGGTTCGTTCGAACCCTTCGGTCACGCCCTGAACCATGTTGCGGATCTCGTTGCGAATGAGGCCATGGAGCGCTCGTTGATGCCGCCCTTCGGAAACCCGACGGACCTCCACTTGTCCATTCGCCACCGCAACGGCGATCTCGGGAGGAACAACCCGTAGCAAGCTTCCCAGTGGACCCTTCACCGAGACTCGCTGGCCGTCAGCTTTGACCTCAACCTTGTCCGGAATGGGTACGGGTTTTCTGCCAATACGTGACATCGTAGACCTTGTCTGCTTACCAGACGTAACACACGACTTCGCCGCCGATCATCTGCGCGCGCGAGTCGTGACCGGTCATCACCCCTTTGGGGGTCGAGAGGATGGCAATCCCCATCCCGCCCATCACATTCGGAATGCGCGAACGCCGGACATACACCCGTTTACCTGGCTTGCTGACCCGGCGAATTCCGGTGATCATGGGAATTTCGTCCTCTTGATAGCGGAGGTGCAAGCGGAGTACTGGATGCCCGTCTTCGGTCACGCGATCGACAGACTGGATAAACCCTTCCTTCTGCAGAACGCGGGCGATCTCGGCTTTCAGCTTCGACGCCGGCATCTGCACCGTAGCGTGTCGGCGCCGGATCGCATTGGAAATGCGATTGAGCATATCGGCCAACGGATCGGTCATCGCCATGGCATCACCAACTTGATTTCATAATGCCGGGAATTTCTCCCCGAAGACTGAGGAATCTGAAGCAAATGCGGCAGAGCTTGAACTTGCGGAGGAACCCTCTGACCCGGCCGCAATTGGGACACCGGTTATATGCCCGAGTTGTGAACTTCGGGGTCTTTTTCACCTTTAATCGCAGCGCCAAGCGGGACACAGTCCTGAGACCTCCTGTTCGATCAGGTTCGGTAGGGAACGCCCATGTGTTTCAAGAGCGCCTTCCCTTCGTCATTGGTCGTGGCGGTGGTCACAATCGTGATGTCCATCCCGTGGATGGATTCCACCGCATCATATTTGATTTCCGGAAAGATCAACTGCTCCTTCAGCCCCAACGTGTAGTTGCCGCGTCCGTCGAATGATTTCGGCGACACCCCTTTGAAGTCGCGAATGCGAGGGAGTGCGACGGTGATCAGTCGGTCTAAAAACTCATGCATGCGACGGCCGCGCAGCGTGACCTTGGCTCCGATCGGGAGCCCTTTCCTGAGTTTGAAATTTGCGATGGCCTTGCGCGCTCTCGTCACCACCGGACGCTGCCCTGTGATAATCCCCAGTTCCTTCACCGCAGAATCCAGCAACTTGACATTCTGGGTCGCCTCCCCCATGCCGACATTGAGCACAATGCACTCGAGACGCGGCACCCGCATTCGATTGCCGTACGAGAACTCTTTCATCAGGGCGGGAACGACTTTTTTCTGATAATGCTCCTGGAGCCTGACCGGACCTTTCGGTTCAGGCGCGGCCTTGACCGGCTTGCCTTCGGGCTTCGGCGCCGGTTTGGGATCGAGCTTCGCGACCGGCTTTTTCTCAGGCTTCGCCATCGTTAAGTCCGTTCCGGAGATTCGATCAGCTGCTGGCATTTCTTGCACACGCGGACGCGGGATCCGTCAGTCATTGTCTTCGATCCCACCCGCACGGGTTTTTGGCACGTTGCGCAATAGATCATCACGTTCGAGAGATGAATCGGCGCTTCACGCTCCAGAATGCCGCCCTGCCGGTTCTGCTGGTTCGGTTTTGTGTGCCGTTTGATGATGTTGATCTTCTCGATCGTCACTTTCCGTTCGCGCTGGAATACCGAAAGGACTTTCCCTGATTTTCCGCGATCCTTCCCGGCAATCACGACGACCGTATCCCCTTTACGCACCACGCACTTCGGAAGCATTGAAAGGACACGATTGGCGCTCAGCCAACCACTTCTCCGCATCACAGCACCTCCGGCGCGAGCGAGATGATCTTCATGTACTTTTTCCAGCGAAGTTCGCGGGCCACAGGCCCGAAGATCCGGGTCCCCACCGGTTCCCCCTGGGCATTGATCAGCACGCAGGCATTGCGGTCAAACTTGATGTATGAGCCGTCATCCCTCCGGAATCCCTTGGTCGTTCGGACGACGACCGCCTTGCTGATATCTCCTTTTTTGACGGTCGCCTGCGGGATCGCCTCTTTGACCGTCACCATGATGACATCACCGAGGCCCCCATACCGACGCTTCGTGCCGCCGAACACATGGAAGCACATGACCTTTTTCGCGCCCGAGTTATCGGCCACATCCAACCTGGAATAGATTTGAATCATCGCGCCCTGGCCTTTTCCACGATTTCCAAGACTCGGAAGTGCTTATCCTTGCTCAGCGGGCGAGTCTCCGCCAACTTCACACGATCGCCGATTTGGCATTCGTTTTTTTCATCATGCGCCTTCAGCCGTGTGACACGGCGAAGCACCTTTCCGTAGCGGCCATGTCGTACCAACCGCTTCACAACCACGACAACGGTTTTTTGCATCTTGTTGCTCACCACTTCCCCCACGAACTCGCGCCGGTGAGCTTGCTCGGTCTGTCCCGTTTGTTTCATGCTTTCACGGCCGAACTTTGTCCGGTTTCGCCTTTCTGCTTCGCACGGAGGATCGTCTTGACGCGAGCGATTTCTCGGCGCGTCTGTTTGATTTTGGCCGGACTTTCAACACGGCCGGCCACAAATTGAAAGCGCAGGTTGAACAGTTCCTTTTTCAGGTCCCGCGCCTTCTCCTCCAATTCCACGTCCGTCAGACTGCGGAGGTTCTTCACATGGAGCGCCCGCGTCTCCATCAAACCCCTCCCCGCACGACAAAACAGGTCGCAATCGGAAGCTTGTGCGCCGCCAGGCGGAGGGCTTCTTTGGCGACATCCAGGGTCATGCCATCCATTTCGTAAAGAATCCGGCCCGGCCTGACCACGGCCACCCAGTACTCAGGATTGCCCTTACCTTTACCCATGCGTGTCTCGGCAGGCTTCTTCGTGATCGGCTTATCAGGAAATATACGTACCCATACGCGCCCCCCTCGTTTGACGTGACGGGTCATGGCGATGCGGGCTGCCTCGATCTGTCGGTTCGTGATCCAGCCGGGTTCGAGCGCCTTGAGCCCATACTCTCCCAACGTGACTTGCGAGCCGCGGTAGGCCTTGCCCCGCATGCGTCCTTTATGCATTTTGCGATGCTTGACTTTTTTAGGAGCGAGCACGCGAGCCTCCTACCGCCGTTCCATCTCCCCCGCCCTTTTTCCTTGCTGGACGACGGGAAGAATTTCACCTTTGTAAATCCACGCCTTGATACCGATCTGTCCCATCGTCGTATGCGCTTCGGCAAACCCATAGTCGATATCGGCGCGAAGCGTATGCAACGGGACGCGGCCCTGCAGATACCATTCGGTCCGTGCGATTTCGGCCCCCGCCAGCCTACCAGAGCACCGGATTTTGATTCCTTGGGCGCCCAGTCGGAGGGCCGACGCCACACTGCGCTTCATGGCCCGGCGAAACGCTACACGTTTTTCGAGTTGCACGGCGATGTTTTCAGTAACCAGCTGCGCATCCAGCTCGGGCTTCTTGATCTCTTTGATCGTGATATACACTTGACGGCTCAAGGTCTTTTCGAGGTCAGCCTTGAGCTTATCCACCTCGGCTCCTTTGCGCCCGATGATGATACCGGGCCTGGCGGTATGAATGATGACCGTGACCTGATCGCCGGAACGCTCAATCTCGACCTTCGAGACGCCTGCGTGATAGAGCCTGCTCTTGACCATCTTGCGGACACGGATATCTTCGTGAAGAAGTTTGGCGTAATCACGATCGGCGTACCAACGGGAGCTCCATGGCTTGACATAGCCAAGCCGCAATCCGATCGGATGTGATTTCTGGCCCATACGGATTAGTCCTTTGCTTTTTTCCTGGCCCTGGCTTCGACCGGCGCCACGGCAATAGTGATATGGCTCATCCGCTTGTGGATCGAGAACGCACGCCCTTGCGCACGCGGCTGGAACCGCTTGAGCGTTGGACCGACATCCACATAGGCCTGACTCACACGCAAGTCATCCACGCCGCCGATCTCTTTGCCGGCCTGCTGCCCGTTGGCCACCGCGGAACGCAGCACTTTTTCGACCACTCGCGCGGCAGCGCGAGGAGTGAATTTCAATAAGGCAAGCGCGTCATTGACGTCGCACCCACGGATTAAATCGATAACCGGGCGGGCCTTTCGTGGCGACATCCGTACGTACCGCAGCGTAGCACTCGCTTCAGCCATAACGATCCCGATCCTACTTCAGCGCCACAGCTTTTTCGCTCTTGGCGGCGCCATGACCTTTGAAAAAGCGGGTGGGGGCAAATTCACCCAATTTGTGCCCGACCATATTCTCGGTAATATAAATCGGAATGAACTTCTTGCCGTTATGAATGGCCAGCGTGTGCCCGATCATTTCGGGGACAATCGTGGATCGGCGCGACCAGGTCTTGAGAATTTTCTTCTCCCCGCTGGTATTCATCTGCTCGATCCGGCTCAACAACCGGGCATCGATAAAAGGACCTTTAGCAACTGAACGCGGCATGGACTTCCTTCAGTTGAGCCTGAACCGTCCTACTTCTTCCGTCGCGAGATGATAAACTTCCCGGTCCGTTTGGTCCGGCGGGTTTTATACCCTTTGGTTTTCTGACCCCAGGGAGTCACCGGATGCGGATTGCCTGCGCCTGACTTCCCCTCGCCTCCCCCATGGGGATGGTCGACCGGATTCATGGCCACTCCACGAACGTGAGGCCGGCGCCCTTTCCACCGCTGCCGTCCCGCCTTGCCAACCGTAACGTTTTCATGGTCGGCGTTCCCGACCTGGCCCACCGTTGCTTGGCAGGTCGCGAGGATCTTCCGCATCTCACCCGATTTGAGGCGCACCTGGACGTAGAGCCCGTCTCTCCCCATCACTTGAGCGGAGGTACCCGCTCCCCGGATCAGTTGCCCTCCCCGGCCGGGTTTCAGTTCGATGTTATGGACGATGGTCCCCGTCGGCATATTCAGCAGAGGAAGCGCATTGCCCACTCGAACTTCCGCGTTAGCACCTGACTGCAAGACGTCTCCGACGCTCAACCCGTCGGGAGCCAGAATGTACCGTTTCTCCCCGTCGGCATAATGCAGCAACGCAATCCGGGCCGAACGGTAGGGGTCGTATTCTACGGAGCAAACACGCGCTGCGATGCCCGGCTTGTTACGTTTGAAGTCCACGCGCCGGTACATCCGCTTGTGTCCGCCTCCACGAAAGCGCACGGATATCCGGCCCTGGCTGTTTCGCCCACCGGAGCTTTTGATGTATTCCAGCAGCGTCTTTTCAGGCGTGCCAGCGGTCAACCCCTCGTTGGTCAGCACCGTCATCTGGCGGCGCCCGGGGGAGGTTGGACGAAAATTCTTGATGCCCATCAGACGCCCTCGAAGAACTCTAGCTTTTCACCCGGTTTCAACGTCACGATCGCTTTTTTCCAGTCCGGTTTTTTGCCCATCATCCGCCCGATGCGGCGGGTTTTCCCGCCGATGTTCATCACGCTGACTTTTTCGACTTTCACGTTCAGCGCCCGCTCCGTTGCCTTCTTAATCTCAACCTTATTGGCGTCGGCCCGAACAAGGAGACCGATCTTGCGCTGGCTTTCTCGCATTTCCGTCAATTTTTCGGTCAGGAGCGGACGGACGATGATATCGAACGCATTGCGGGTCATGCCCAGGCCTCTTCCACTCTCGCCAAATCCCGGCGCGCCACCAAAACGGTAGTATGGATGAGCAGATCGCGAACATTGATGCGTTCTGGAGAGACGACCGTTACCTGCGGCAAATTTTCGGCGGCACGGCGGAGTCGGTCCTGGTCCCCTCCCGCTACAATCAACGTCTTTCCGCTAAGGCCGAGCACCTTGAAGATCGTGGCCAGTGATTTAGTTTTCCCGTCTGCTTCGGGGAAGTTTTCCAAAACCAGTAGGCTCCCTTCCAGAACTTTGGCCGAAAGAGCGGACCGCACAGCCCCCCGCGCCTTTTTCTTCGGCATCGTATAGCCATAGTCGCGTGGAAGCGGTCCAAACACTATTCCGCCGTGCCGCCACAGCGGTGACCGGATCGACCCCGCCCGAGCGCGGCCGGTGTGCTTTTGTTTATACGGTTTCTTTCCGCCCCCGCTGACCAGACCACGTGTTTTGGTGGACGCCGTGCCCTGACGCATGCCCGCTTGCTGCATAAGGACAACCTCATGCAGGACAGGCCCGTTCACTTCAGCCCCGAAAACCTCGGGGCGAAGCTCGACAGCCCCCACCTTACGGCGATTCAGGTCAACGACATCGATCGTGGGCATGGCTACCAGGTTCCTTAAGAAGCTTTCTTCGACTTCTGGATGACGACAAGGCTCCCTCGCGCGCCAGGAACCGAGCCACGAATAAAAATGAGATGCTCTTCCGGCCGCACATCGACCACTTGAAGCGCCTGGGTCGTTACCCGCACGCTTCCCATATGCCCGGCCATCCGCATGTTTTTCCAGACACGCGAAGGCGAGGAACTGCTGCCAATCGATCCAGGCGCCCTGTGAAACATCGATCCGTGCGACTCAGGACCGCCACGAAAGTGATGCCGCTTCATCACTCCCTGGAAACCCTTGCCTTTCGACACGCCCGTGACGTCCACGAGCTCGCCCTTGGCGAACAAGCTCACTGTAATCGTCGAGCCGACCGGGGTGTCGCCGGAAGCATGAAATTCACGAACATGTCTGAATACAGGAAGATTGGCTTTGGCAAAATGCCCCCTGGACGGCTTCGACGCTTTCCGGTCCGCACGGCCGCCGTCGAGGAAGAGTTGGGTCATCCCCAGCTTCTGACCCAATAACCCGTTGGTCACAGCTTGATCTCCACGTCCACTCCGGCCGCCAGGTTGAGCTTCATCAACGCATCCATGGTCTCAGGCGTGGGTTCCATAATATCCATCAGCCGCTTGTAGGTTCGAAGTTCAAACTGCTCGCGGGATTTCTTGTCCGCATGGGTCGAACGTTGAACGGTCCACTTATTGATGCGGGTCGGCAACGGAATCGGCCCGACCACTTTGGCACCCGTGCGCTTGACGGTTT
>CAZMPH010000013.1:0-2115 GCA_964568195.1 uncultured Nitrospirales bacterium
GACCGACTTCCCGACGACCACGGGAGCGTTCCAGCCGGCCTTCGGTGGCGGACCCTCCGACGCCTTCGTGACCAAGCTTAATCCCAGCGGCAACGCTCTTGTCTACTCCACCTACCTCGGCGGCAGCGGCGATGATAACGGCTTCAGCATCGCAGTGGATGCGTTGGGCAACGCCTATGTGACTGGCCAGGCCGGTTCGAGCTTCCCGACGACCTCAGGAGCGTTCCAGACGGTCTACGGTGGCGGGTTCGACGCCTTCGTGACCAAGCTTAATCCTACCGGTTCGGCGCGTATCTACTCCACCTACCTTGGCGGCAGTAGCTTTAGCTCTGGCAACGGCATCGCAGTGGACGCGTTGGGCAATGCTTACGTGACGGGCCAAACCGAGTCGACCAACTTCCCGACGACGTTGGGGGCGTTCCAGACTATCTACGGTGGCGGACCCTCCGACGCCTTCGTGACCAAGCTTAATCTCGCCGGCACCGGGCTTATTTACTCCACTTACCTTGGCGGCAGCGGCGGTGATTACGGCACCTTCGGCATCGCAGTGGACGCGTTGGGTAACGCCTACGTGACGGGCCAAACCTCATCGACCGACTTCCCGACGACGTCGGGGGCGTTTCAGACGGCCTTCGCCGGCGGGTGCTGCGACGCCTTCGTGACGAAGTTTGGCCCCTTGCCCTTCGCCGCCTTCACCGCCAAGGTCGCGTTCACGTTGAGCACCTTCCCCAACAATGACGCGTTCAATATGAAGGCGACGTTCACCCTGGGTGCGGGTGGCATCGCACCTCCGACTGAAGACGTGCTCCTTCAAGTTGGAACTTTTTCCGCGACCATCCCAGCCGGTTCCTTCACACAAGCGACGCCAAAGAAAAAACCAAGTTTCTTCACTTTTACAGGGCCCATCGGCGTGGGAACGCTGGATGTCAAGATCACTCCGCTTGGCGGAGCTAATTTTGAGTTCAAGGCCATAGGCATAGGCTTGAATCTGGCTGGAGTTGCGAACCCACCGATGAGGGTGGGGGTTACGATCGGTGACGACGGCGGTAGCGCCACGCAACAGTAACGCGTAAGCACCACGATCACGACCGAACGCATCGGCGCGGAAATCTGATTTGAGACCACAGCCGCAGGGTCAGGTCTTGCAAAGCAACATCACACCTTCCGGGTGTTGATGAATGCAAGACCCCTCACCCTGCCCTCTCCCTCAAGGGGGCGAGGGGAGCGAGATGTCAGACGCTGGCCTGCGCGGCGGCCTCCCGGATGGCGTGGGCGACCTCGCGGTGCGGTTTCGTGCCCACGCGCTCGACCGCGCTCTTGGGGTCCACCGGCGCGTAGGGGAGGAGGAACCGGTCCTTGGCCTCAAGCACGCGAAGGACGGCCTGCTCAAGTTGCAGTTCCGGGATCTCCCCGTTCTTGACAGCGCGGTGCACGGCCTCCATCGCGGCCACCTGCCTGTCGTGGTCCTTGCAGATCAGGAGGATGTCGGCGCCAGCCCGCAGCGCGCGGACCGCCGCCTCTTCGACGCCGTAGTGGTCGAGTATGGCGTGCATCTCCAGATCGTCCGTCAAGATCAGGCCTTGGAAGTGCAGTTGGGCTCGGAGGAGATCGGTGAGGATGGTTGGCGACAGCGTGGCTGGATGCTCCTGGTCCCAGGCTGGGTAGCGGACGTGGGCCGTCATGAGGGCGGCCAGCCCGTTCTGGAAGCAATGGACAAAGGGACGGAGCTCGACGTCGCGCAGCCGGTCGATCCCGTGGGCCACCGTCGGCAGCTCTTTGTGGGAGTCTGCGGCGGTGTCCCCGTGCCCGGGAAAATGCTTGGCGCAGGCCATCACGCCGTTGTCCTGGAGTCCGGCGATCACCGCGAGGCCGAGGGTTTCCACCTGTTCCGGGTCATGGCCGAACGCGCGGTCGCCGATGATCGGATTGCGCGGGTTGGTGTTCACGTCCAAAACCGGCGTCAGGTCCATGTTCACGCCGATCGCGCGCAGTTCCAATGCTGTGACTTCCGCGAAGGCGTACGCCAGGGCGGCCGTGCCGGCCTGCCCGAGGGTGCCTTGTCCGGGGAAGACGGTGAAGCCCTTCGGGAGCCGCGCGACCCGGCCGCCTTCGTCG
>CAZMPH010000013.1:2125-4455 GCA_964568195.1 uncultured Nitrospirales bacterium
GAGGGTCGCCATCGGCGGCCATTCCGTAAAGGGCGCCTTGAGCCGCGCCACCCGGCCTCCCTCCTGGTCGATGGACACCAGCAGGGGCAGCTTGGGGGCGAGTTTCTGGAGAGCGTTCGTGAGGTGGGCGGCCTGTTCGGGATCCTCCAGATTGCGGCTGAAGAGGATCACGCCGCCGGGGTGGTGCGACTTGAACAGGTCGCGCAGTTCCTTGGAGGGCTCGGTCCCATGGAACCCGAGCATGAAGAGCTGGCCGATCTTCTCCCGCAGCGTCACGTCCGCTTTCCGTTGGCTCGCCTGCCGATGGCCTTCCGGCCATTGGCCCGATTGAAGAGGAACTGGATCAACAGGCGCGTCCCCACGCCCGTCGCGCCTTTCGGGATGTAGGCCCGTTCCCGATCGCTCCAGTCCGTACTGGCGATGTCGAGATGCGCCCACCGCGCGTCTCCCACGAATTTGCTGAGGAAGGCCGCGGCGGTGATGGTCCCGCCGGCGCGGCCGCCCGTGTTCTTCACGTCGGCCACGTCGCTCTTGATCTGGTCGTAGTATTCCTCCCAGAGCGGCAGTTGCCAGGCGCGCTCGCCGCACTGGTCGCCGGCCGCCTTCAGTTCGCCGATCAGCTTGTCGTTGTTGCCCAGCACGCCGATGGCGTAGTGGCCCAGGGCCACGACGCAGGCGCCGGTCAGGGTCGCGATGTCCACGACGGCCGACGGCTTGTAGCGATTGGCGTACGTAAGTCCGTCGGCCAGGATCAGGCGGCCCTCGGCGTCGGTGTTGATGACTTCGATGGTCTTGCCGGAGAGGCTCGTGAGGATGTCGCCCGGCTTCGTCGCGCTTCCTCCCGGCATGTTCTCTGTGGCCGGGATCAAGGCGACGATGTTGATCGGAAGCCGCAGCCGTGCGGCCGCACGGACCGCCCCCAGCACGGCGGCGCCGCCGGTCATGTCGGCCTTCATCTGCTCCATGTTGTCGGCCGGCTTCAGCGAGATGCCGCCCGAGTCGAAGGTGATCGTCTTGCCGACGAGCGCCACCGGGCGCTCGCCGCGGGGCCCGCCCCGGTACTCCAGGATGATGAATTTCGGCGGCTCGTGGCTGCCCCGGGCGACGCCCAGGAGCGCGCCCATCCCGAGGCGCTGCATCGCCGGCCGGTCCAGCACCTTGACGCTCACGCCGCGTTCCCTGGCGATCTTCCTGGCCTCGTTCGCGATATACGTCGGCGTGACGACATTGGCCGGATGGTTGCAGAGGTCGCGCACGAGGGTCGTGGCCTCGCCGAAGACCTGGCCCTGGCGGACGCCTTGCTGGGCGTGAGCCAGCGCGCGAGGATCGCTCACCACCACGGACATCTTTCGAACGGCCTTGTTCGTTTCGTCCTTGCGCTCCGTGCGGTACATCGTGAACTGATAGAGGCCCAGGAGCGCGCCTTCCGAGAGAGCCTGGGCGACGTCGCGCACGCGGCCGGCGGCGGGGACGCTGGTCAGGAAGCCGGCCGGGTCCTGAACGGGGACGGCGAACGACTTGGCGCCCAGATTGCGGATGGCCTTTGCGGCGGAGCCCGCGGCCTGTCGGAGCTTGTCCAGGGACGCGTCCTTGCGCTTCCCGAATCCCGCAAGCACCACACGTTTGGCGCGCAGCCGTTCCCCTGGAGCGACGTGAAGGATGGACACCTGGCCCAGGCGTCCCGTGAACTCGCCGCTTGTGATGAGGCCGGCAAGCCGTCCCCGGAGCCGCGCATCGACCGCGGCGGCCTCGCGGGACAAATGCCGCTCGCCCTCGCAATGGATCAGCAGGACGGCGTCGGCGGACTCATCCTCAATGCGACCTTTTCGTGCCGTGATGTCCATGGCCTCCTTCACACCCCGCGCATCGCGGGGTCCCAGATATACTTGTGCAGTTGAAGCTGGCAGCGGACGGGCAGCCGGTCGGCCAACACCCATTCGGCGAGCGTCTGTGGATGCATGTCGCCGAACACGGGGCTGAACAGCACCGTGTGCCGGTCCGTCAGGGCGTGTTCGCGGACTGTTGCGGCCGCCCATTCATAGTCCGCGCGGTCCTTGATGACGAATTTGATTTCGTCCGTCTGCTTGAGCTTCGGAAGATTGGCCCACAAGTTGCGGTCGGCCATGCCGCTGCCGGGGCATTTCAGGTCCATGATCAGGGTGGCGCGCGGGTCCACCGGGGCGATGTCGATCGCGCCACTGGTCTCGATCAGGACGGTATAGCCACGGTCGGCCAGGGCGCTGATCAAGGCATGCACGTCCGGCTGAGCCAGCGGCTCGCCGCCGGTGATCTCGACCAGCCGGCACTCGTGCTGCTCGACTTCGCCCACG
>CAZMPH010000013.1:4465-28589 GCA_964568195.1 uncultured Nitrospirales bacterium
TGTCGAGACTGCGTTCGGTTCCCCCGTGGAAGGCATAGGCGGTGTCGCACCAGGTGCATCGCAACGGGCATCCCGTCAGCCGGACGAAGACGCAGGGGCGGCCGGCATGGGTGGATTCTCCTTGGATGCTGAAGAAGATTTCGGTGACGCGCATGGGGAAAGGATCAATCCCAGCGCAGGATGGGCCAGCCGCGTTGCCGGGCGATGCGGTGCATGCCGCGGATCGGGTTCACGACGCGGGGATGGCCGACCGCCTCCAGGATCGGCAGGTCGCCGGGGCTGTCGCCGTACATAAAGCTTGCGCCCAGGTCGAGGTCCTGTTCGGCGGCGAGCCGTTCGGCCGCCAAGCGCTTGCCGTACCGATAGGGATAAGGCTCGATCATGCGCCCGGTGAATAGTTCGCCCGATTTCTCTAGCTGCCCGGCCACGACCGCGTCGATCTTGAGATAGGTCGCCAGCGGTTCCACGATGAACTCGGGCGATCCGGTGAGCAGGACCAGCCGATGGCCTTGAGCGCGATGCTCTTCGATGGCCAGGCGCGCCTGCTCCGAGATCCGCGGGCACACGTGCTCCCAGAAAAAGTTCTGAGTCGAGGCTTCCACGGCGGCGATGGGTTTGTCCGCCAGATAGGCCTTGAATCTTCGGAGGGGGTCGAACGAAAAGGGTGGGATGTTCCGAAGCAGCACCGCTGCGCTGCGGACGAGATCACGCGGCCCCACCAATCCTTGCCGCCAGAGCAAGCGGAAGTACCGGTGCTCGATGGCGGGACCGGGGACGATCGTGTTATCCAGATCGAAGAATGCCGCGATGCGGGAGTCTGGAGCCATACGCGGATTCTATGTGCGCCGCCGGTGCCTGTCAACCACGTTGACAGTATGACCGCCGCACCCTATATAATCCGGGCTAGAGTGCCGAAGTGGTGGAATGGCAGACACGCACGTTTGAGGGGCGTGTGGGGAAACCCGTGCGGGTTCAAATCCCGCCTTCGGCACCAACTTCCTCCCATGGAACGTTCATCGTTATACGTTATTCGTTAAACGGAAGACCTTGTTCTCACGATTAACGATTCACGTTTAACGCGCATTCTAATGCTTGACTGGACTCCCAAACTCAATGCCGTCGCGGCGGGCGTCGTCGTCACGTTCGGCTTCACGATGGTGTGGAACCCGATTCCGGTTTCCTGGGCGGCGATGGCGGGGGTCGGGTTTACGGTCTTGCTGGTCTGGCTGGGCACGACGCCCGGCTATGTCTGGGCCTGGGCGTTCCTGTTTCTCGGGTTGGAGAGTTTGAGCTGGCCCTTTGTGGAGATCATCAAGCTGCGGATGAGCGGCGTGACGGAGCCGTCCGAGGAGCAGATGAAAGACCTCGTCCCCACCCTGTTCATGGGCGCCATCTGCGCCACCTTCTGGCTCTCCTTCGCCTACGGCGTCTTTCGCTGGATCAAGCGCGGCGAGCAAGCGATCGAGCCACCCGACGAGCCCCCGCCGAAGTGAAAGAAATGGGGACAGGCACCATTCAGAAATGGAGCCAGTCCCCCTCACATCAAGCTCTGCGGGTCGACGTCGATGTCGTAGCGGAGCCCGCCGGCGCGGCTCGTCTTTTCCAGCTCTGCCAAGGTGACCTGCACGGCCTGGCGCAAAGCCGCTCCGTCCGTTCCCTTCACCACGAGTTGCCGCCGGAATCGTCCCCGCAGGCGGGCCGGCGTGGCCGGGATCGGGCCGAGTACTTCCATTAGAGTGGGAGGGGGCCCCACCAAAGGTGCCCCTCCCACACCCACCTTCCCGCCTGCCCGCAGCAGGGCGGCCCACCGGACCGCGGCGGCTTCCACGAGCTCCGCCCGCGTGCCGCTCACGCGCAGCCCGATCAGCCGGCCGAACGGTGGATAGCCCAGCGCCTGCCTGGCCGCCAGTTCGCTTGCATAAAAGATGGAGGGGTTGCGTTCCGCGAGCGCGCGGATCACGTGGTGTTGAGGGACATAGGTCTGTATTACGATCTCGGCAGTGGAATCGTGCGGATCGGCCAGGGCCATCACGTCGCGCAGCGTGTGATAGGCCCGTTCGGCCCCTCGGAAGCCCCGCAGGTCGAGGGCCGCCTCGGGATAGACCAGGCCCACGAGGGAAGCGACCGGTCGGGGGCTTCGCGTGACGACCAGTTGGGTGCCGATCAGGATGTCGAGTTCCTTCGCCTGCCAGAGGGACAGGATGGCCGCGTTTGCCTTGTCCCTGCCGGTCCGGCGCAGCTCCAACCGCGCGATCCGTGCGGATGGGAAGCGTGCCTTCACCGTCTCTTCGAGGGCTTCGGTGCCCGATCCCGACGGGATCAGGCGGGTGCCGGTACAGGCGGGACAGGTCTCCGGCGCGTTTCCGGTTCGCCCGCAGGAGTTGCACCGCAGCACCCCCTCGCGTTTGTGAAACGTCCAGCCGACCGAGCAGGCGGGACACTTCACGGCCTGCCCGCAGTCGCGGCACTGGAGAACCGAGGCATACCCCTTGCGGTTGAGAAACAGGAGGACGTTGTTCCGGTCGGCGAGCCGGGCGGCGATGGCGTCGGACAGCGGCGCGCTCAGGATTTCCCCGAAAGGCGCGTCGCGCAGGTCCGCCACCGTCACCGGCGGCGCATTGGCATGGCTGGTCCGAAGTGCAAGCGTACCAAGGTCCGAGCCGGTCATGTGTACGGTTTCCAGGGACGGATGCGCGGACGCCAAAGCCAGCACGGCCCCCGCCCGCCTGGCGCGCTCGGCCGCCACGGCGCGCGCGTCGTACCTCGGGACGTTTTCCGCTTTGTAAGCCGGATGATCTTCCCGGTCCACGATGATCAGACCCACGCGGACAAGCGGGGCGAAGACGGCCGAACGGGTTCCGATCACGACCGCCGCTTCTCCTGTCTGGATGCGCGCCCACGCCCGTTGCCGGTCCGCCGAAGACAGCCCGGCATGATACACCTGAAAGCGCGCGCCCCAGCGAGCCGCGAAGAAGGCATGGCTTGCGTCGATCCGTCCGGCCTCGGGCACCAGCAGAAGCGCACTGCGCCCGCGATCCAACGCGGCCTGAATAACTTCTCCGTAGAAGCCCAGCAATTCGTCGGTGGTCGCGGGGAGCAATAGGCTCTCATGGGTCTGTCGGGCGATGGCAGTCAGCGCTTTCGTGCGGAGCTGGGCGAGGCTTTCGTTTAACGTTGAACGATTAACGTTTAACGCGGATTGCGCGGAGGCTGGGACGGCAGTGACCGGGGAGAGATCGTCCGTCTGTTTCGCATGTGCAGTGGCGCGAATCCGCTCGGGGGACCCGGGAAAGGCCAGGCGCAGACACTGTCCGAAGGGGGCAAGGTAGCGTTCCGCCACCCATTCGGTGAGCGCAAGGAGGTCGGGAGAGACGCTCGGTGTGTCCTCCAGGCGAGCAATGACCTCACGAATCTGTGTGGACTTGCCGCCGGTTTCGGGTTCGGACGTGACGGCGACGATAAAGCCCGTGAGCGTGCCGCGTCCGAACGGGACGCGCACCCGCATGCCGGGCGCCCAACCTGCGGGACTGCCGGGCGGGGCGGCGTACGTGAAGACGCGGTAGAGACGGCGGGGGACGGCTACTTGGAGGTACTGGGCCAAAACCTACTGTGTGGATACCCGGAGCGCGGTGTACCGGCCTCCTCCCGTTTGGAACTCCACCGTGACCTGGTCGCCCTTGGCCAGATCGTGGAGTGATTTCCGGTTGCCCGTGAACGCCGTTTGGTGGTCGACCACGAAGGTGAACCGATTCCCGTCGGCCTTCTTCACGGTCAGCTTGTTCGCCGCGACGTCGACCTTCAGGACCTCGCCGGCGAATTGTTCCCCCGCAAGTGCGCTCGAGGTCGCGGTCAAGGAGAAGGCAAAGAGGAAGGCGAGGGTCATTCGCAGGATCGTCATTCCGCTATCCTGATCGACGCATCCGATGAAAGCTATCAGTTCCCAACGGACAAGTGGCCGCGGCGATTCCTGGCGAAGCAGGTCTCGTTCGGCTCCGTGCAGACCGGCCGGTCCTTTCCGTAGCTGGTCACCGTGAGGGTATTCTTCACGCCCGCGTCGGCGAGGAAGCGGCGGACTTCCTCCGCCCGTTTCTCGCCCAGGCTGCGATTGTATTCCGCGCTTCCCCGCTCGTCCGCGTGCCCCTCGATGGTGATCGCGAGCGTGGGGTTCTCCTTGAGATAAGCCGCATGCTCGGCGAGGGTCTTCTTGTCTTCATCCGAGAGTTGCCATTTGTCGAAGGCGAAGTGCATCTCCGCGAGTTCTCTCCTGGCCGGCGTCGGCGGCGGGGTGGTCTTCGCGACCGCCATCGTGTCTGCGGCGGCTTCCTTGGGTGGGGCGGCGGCCGGTTCCGCTTTAGAGGGGGGAGGAGGCAGACGATTGATGACGTCGCCGCGCCGGATGGCGTCGGTACTTTGCAACACATGCGCCGTCGCCGTCCGCGCCTGCAGGCCGATGACCTTGAGCTCGGCGAAGTTTAGGTCGAGGTTCCCTTCTGTGGCGGAGAGCCGTTGGCCCCTGCGGATGATGCTGAAGCGATCGCCGAGGGCCACCCCGTCCTTTTCGCCTCGATCAATGTACACGATCTCCCCTTGCGCCGTGAGCTGACGCGGATCCTTGAAATCAACGATCGTCCCCGTGACCGGTCCGCTGGTGACTTGCTGGTCGGGAACTGCCGGCGGCGCTTCGTACGGCTTCAGGAGGTCACCCGTCGCCATGGAGTCGAACGCCTGCACGATCTTGGCCAACGCGATCCCGCCGTCCGGTGCTTGAGAGATCGCAAGGATGCCCAGGACTTCAACCGTCCGTCCCATATAGTCCCGCGTAATGGGGTGGTAGACCGGTTTGGTGGGTCTGAAGAGGGTGAACCGATCCCCCACCTTGGCATCCGCCGTCGGCGTAACCCGGACACGCACGATGTCGCCGTAGCCTAACAGGCTTTTGGCTTCGCGCGTACGCTGCAACACGCCGACAGCGGATTCGGGAAAAGGCTGGATGTAACCGCTTTGAAAAGCGGTGGCCCGGTCGCCCGCCAACTTGACCTCGGCCGGCCCCGTGAACTGTAAGGGAGGAGCGCTTTCTTCGGCGAGGGCGACGGCGCCGGTTCCGAGCAGAATGCCGGCACAGGCCATGACCACAAGGACTCCGCCCCATTCCACCGTACGCAGCTTTTTGCCCATGCGTCGCCTCCGTGTTCGTACTAGAGGCAGGATAGCAGATATCATTCAGATGTCAAGATAAAGCACTTGATTTGACGAGGGGTTAGGATGGTGCTACGGTAACGAAATGCGACCTGTGCTCAGAGCCGTCGTGCTGGCGATCGGGGCTCTTTTTATTGCCGCCGTCCTCGATTCGGATGAGACGGGAATCGCGAGTCCTTCGGCTGAAAAGTTGGCCCTGCCCGTCGAACCTGATGAATTCGATCGCCGTGAAGTGGACGCCTACTACGACTGGCGGAGCAATCTGTTCTTTCGCGTCTTCAAAATGACGAGCGCGGAGGGCAAGCCGGACTTCATGACCGCCCGCCGCACTTACAAGGCGTCCGTGAACCAGTACGGTCATGAGGTCGCGATCACGTTTTCCCATCCGTTGTTTTACTGGGTGGACCTGAACGGCGACGGCGAATTCGAGCCGGCCAAGGGCGAAATGTGGATCGACATCGAAGAAGACGGAGTGAACGGGAACGAGCGGCTCTATGACCCCATGACGCCCGGCGAGGCTCCGCGGGGGCCGGTGCCGCTGCCGCCCCGGCCCCAAGGGAAACCGGGCGGGCATTTGTAAGGAGAGCCTGTCTTGCCCAAGCATGATCGCCGGACATTGACCAACCAGCCCGACCCGCCCGATTACGGCAAGACCGTCCCCAAGCGGATCCGCACGCAGATCCATAGAAGGACCGGCACCGCCGAACCGCTGGCCGAACAATGGGATGCGGGCTCCGGCCGCGCCCCGGACGACCTGCGGACCCCTTCGGAAAAGATGACCCGCCGCCCGCCGAAAAAGCCGTAAGACCCATTAGGCACTAGGCCTTTTGGTCGCTTGCTTTGTCGGAAATTGCGATGCTAGACTTTCCTTATCCGGCTTGTCGCAAGTCTTTGTTTTTTTAGGAGGCTCTAAGGTGGACGGCGCTTCGCATCTCCTATCGTATCTTGCGAATTATTTTCCGGTGCTGGTGTTCATCGGCGCCGCCTTCGCGTTCGGCGTGGGGACGCTCGTCCTCAGTTACTTCCTCCAGCCGAGACTACCCGACCCGGAAAAGCTCAGCGCATACGAGTGCGGCAGTGAACCCTTCTCCGACGCGCGCATGCCGTTCCCGGTGCGGTACTACATCATCGCAATGCTGTTCGTGATCTTCGACATCGAGATCCTGTTTCTCTACCCCTGGGCCATCGCCTTCGACCGGATCGGCGTGATCGGCATGGTGGAGATGCTGATCTTCATTGCGCTGTTCGTCGTGGGGTACGTCTACGCCTGGAAGAAAGGCGCTCTGGAATGGGACTGACGGACAAGAATCCTCCTGAGACGAACCTCATCCAGGTCTCTCGGGGGCATGACAAGGACGGCGACCTGGGGCTCACCCTCACGACGCTGGAGAAGGCAGTCAACTGGGCCCGCAAGGGCTCGCTCTGGCCGATGACATTCGGCCTCGCGTGCTGCGCCATCGAGATGATCGCCGCGGTCTCCGCGCGCTACGACATCGACCGGTACGGCGCCGGCGTCTTTCGGGCCTCGCCGCGGCAGTCCGACCTCATGATCGTCGCCGGCACGGTCTGCGTCCGGATGGCGCCGGTGATCCGCAAGATTTACGATCAGATGCCGGAGCCCCGGTACGTGATCGCGATGGGTTCCTGCGCCACCTCCGGCAACATCTATGACAGCTACAGTGTGGTGCAGGGGGTTGACCGGTTCATCCCCGTGGACATGTACGTGCCGGGGTGCCCGCCCACGCCCGAAGCCCTGTTCGACGGCATCCTCAAGCTGCAGGAGCAGATCATGCAGCGGCGGGTGCTCTATAAGAAGCCCCCTGAGCAGGTCAAGGCGTAGCCCGTGCATCCCGTCGCCGAGAAGATCCAGCAGGCGTTCCCGGAGGCCTTCCGGCAGGCCGTCGAATGGCGGGGGGACCTGACCATCCAGGTGGCCCGGGAGCACCTGCACGATGTCTGCCGGTACCTGCACGACGATCCCGCGATGGACTACGACTACATCGTCCACGTGAGCTCCGTGGATTGGCCGGACCACCCGGAGCGGTTCGAGGTCGTTTACGAGTGCTATTCCATCCGGCGTCGCGCCCGGATCCGCGTGAAGACCCGGGCGCCGGAGGACGACTGCGTGGTGGATTCCATGACGGACATCTGGAAGGGCGCGGATTTCATGGAACGCGAAGTCTACGACATGATGGGGATCCGGTTCCGCAACCATCCGAACCTCGTGCGCATCCTCCTGCCGGATGATTTTCCGGAGGGCTATCCGTTGCGGAAGGACTTCCCCTTGCGCGGGAAGGGGTGGCGTGACACCTTCCCCTTCATCGGGGAGAAAACCGTTTAAGGGACCATGACGCAACCGTTTGAAGACCAGCGTACGACCGTCTATAAGGTCGACCCGGAGCACCCGGAAACCCTCGCTCTGCCGACGCTGCGGACCGAGGAGATGATGCTCAACATGGGGCCGCAGCACCCCAGCACGCACGGCGTGCTGAAGGTAGTGCTGGCGCTGGAAGGCGAGCGGATCGTCAAGGCCATCCCGGTCATGGGGTTCCTCCACCGCGGCGTGGAAAAACTGGCGGAGGACGGCACCTATCACCAGTTCATCCCCCACACCGACCGCCTGGACTACGTCTGCGCCATGTACAACAACTTCGCCTACTGCCGGGCCGTCGAAAAGCTGATGGATATGAAAATTCCGCCCCGCGCGGAGTACCTACGCACGATCGTCGGCGAGGTGCAGCGGATCATCGGCCACCTGTTCTGGCTCGGCACGCAGGCGCTCGACATCGGCGCCATGACGGTGTTCTTCTACACGTTCCGGGACCGGGAGATCCTGCTCGACTTCTTCGACGAGCTGTGCGGGGCGCGGCTCACGACGAGTTGGTACCGGATCGGAGGCGTCGAACGGGACTTCACGCCGGACCTCGTCGAGAAGCTGCGCCGCTTCGTCGAGTACTTCCCCCCGAAGATCGACGAGTACGTCACGTTCCTCGAGACCAACCGCATCTGGCTCTCCCGCACGAAGGGCGTGGCGGTGATCTCGGCCGAGGACGCCATCAATTTCGGGTTGAGCGGGCCGACGCTGCGCGGCTCCGGCGTGGACTACGACCTGCGCAAGTTCGAGCCCTACGCCGCCTACGGCGAGTGCGAGTGGAGCGTCCCGGTCGGGAAGAACGGCGACACGTACGACCGGTACTGGGTCCGCGTCGAGGAGATGCGACAGAGCCGGAACATGGTCAAACAGCTCCTGGAGAAGATCCCCGAGGGGCCGGTCATGGCCGACGTGCCGAGCGTGACGCTGCCGCCGAAGGACAAGGTCTTCAACGACCTGGCGAGCATGATCCAGCAATTCAAGCTCTTCTCGCAGGGCTTTCAGGCGCCGAAGGGCGAGATCTATTGCGGGACCGAAGCCGCGAAAGGCGAACTGGGGTTCTACATCGTCAGCAACGGCGAGGGGAAGCCGTACCGGTTGAAGATCCGCGCCCCGTCCTTCATTCACATGGGCGCGTTCGACTACATGGCCCGCGGCTACATGATCGCCGACATCGTGACGATCTTCGGCACGTACGACATTGTGATGGGCGAATGCGACCGGTGATGAAGACGTTCAACGTTAATCGTTATTCGTTAATCGGGGATCAGAGAATCCCTTATTTTACGTTTAACGTTGAACGAATAACGTATAACGATTCACGAGGCAAGCAATGGCGTTAAAGCCTGTCACCTCCCCGGACGTCGAAGCGCCCAGCATCGAACTGACCATCGATGGGCAGCCGGTGCAGACCAAGGCGGGCGTGTCGCTCTACGACGTCATCTCCGAGACCGGCAAAATCATCCCGGCCATGTGCTATCACTATACCTTCGATCCGTTCGGCTCCTGCGGGATGTGCCTGGTGATGGTGGAGGGCAAGAAGGCGCCGGTGCGCTCCTGCACCGCCAAGGCCGAGGGGGGCATGGTGGTGCGGTGCGAAGGTGACGATCTATTCCAGGCCCGCAAGAAGGCGGTGGAGAAGCACCTCACGATCCATCCGCTCGACTGCCCGGTCTGCGACGCCGACGGCCATTGCGAGCTCCAGGACATGGCGTTCCAACACGGGGTCACGGGCCTCGTCAACGCCAAGCCCAAGGGCCTGCCGGAGGATCGCCGCAGTCTCGTCCTCGATTTCAACATGAACCGCTGCATTCTCTGCGGCGAGTGCATCAACATCTGCAAGGACGTGCAGATGGTGGACGCCCTGCAGTTCTTCAAGAAAGAGGGCACCACACACGTGGTGGCAAAGGGCGACAAGGGCCTCACCTGCGAATTCTGCGGCGACTGCCTGGCGGTCTGCCCCGTCGGCGCCATCACAAACAAGTACTCCAAGTACATCTACAAGCCCTGGCAATTGAAGAAGACGACGAGCACGTGCGCCTACTGCGCCGACGGCTGCCAGATGCATATCGAGACCAGCGGGAAGGGCGTCCAGCGCGTGACCTCGCCGCTCTCCTGGAAGAACAAGTGGGGCGATCGTGCGGAGACCGCCAAAGGGCACGGCGGCCTCTGCGTCCGCGGGCGGTTCGGCTTCCAGTACATCGACAGCAAGGAGCGGCTGGGCGGGCCTTTGGTCCGCACGGACGAAGGGCTCACGCCGAAGTCGTGGTTCGAGGCGATGGAGGTCGTGGTCGGCCGGTTGAAGGCCATCAAGGCCCGGTATGGCCCCGATGCGATCGCGGGACTCATCACCGCCCGCTGCACCAACGAGGAGCTCTACTTGTTCCAGAAGCTGATGCGCGCGGCTATCGGGACCAATCACGTGGACAGCAGCGCCCGATACGGCCATCTGAACTTCACGCGGGCCCTGCAGCAGGCCGCCGGCATCGGGCGGATGATGAACGGCTACGAGCAGATCACGAAGGCCAACGTGCTCCTGCTCGTCGGCACCGACATCACCGAGACCAATCCCGTCGCCGGCCTGCGGGTCAAGGAGGCGCTCCGCGTCTACGGCGCGCAGGTGATCGTCGCCGCGTCCCGGATGACCAACATCGCCAAGCTGGCCACGCATCCGCTGTCGATCGCGGCGGGGAGCGAGGAGTGGGTCATCAAAGCGCTGGTCACGGCCGTGGTCGAGGAGGACCTCGTTGATGAAGCGGCTGTCGCCGCCGCGCCCGAAGCTTTCGCTGCGTTGAAGGCGGCCGTGGCCGGCTTGGCGTGGGACCTGCTGACGGCTCGGACGGGCCTGTCCCGGGAGGCGGCGGTCGAGGCGGCTCGGCTGTACGCGGAAGCGCCGAAGGCCGTGATCCTCTGCGCCGAGGGCGTGACGCGGCAGGCCAACGGCTATGCGAACGTCTTGAATCTGGTGGACTTGGCCTGGGTAACCGGCAAGCTCACGAAGCCCGGCTGTGGCGTGAACGCGCTGCCGGAAGAAGCGAACGAGCAGGGGGCCGTGGACATGGGCGTCGCGCCCGAGCTGTTGCCGGGACAGGCGTCCTACGCCGACGAGACGGCCCGCGCCAGGTTCGCATCCGCCTGGAATGTGGCGCTGCCCGCCGGTCCCGGCGCGCCCCTGATGGAAATGCTCGAACGCTGCCGGCGCGGCGAGATCAAGGCGCTGTATCTGGTGGGCGAAAATCCGCTGGCCACGCTGCCGGCCTCGACGGGCGTGCGCGAAGCGCTGGAGAAGATCGAGTTGCTGGTCTGCCAGGACCCCTTCCTGACCGAGACCGGGCGGCTCGCGCACGTCGTGCTGCCGGCCTGCACGTTCGCGGAGAAGGACGGCACCTTCACCAATCTGGAGGGCAAAGTGAACCGCGTCCGTCCCGCGCTGGAGCCGTATGAGGACGCGCATCCGGACTGGGAGATCTTCGCGGCGCTGGGCGGGGCGCTCGGCTATCCGATGGACTACGACGGCCCGCAGGCCGTGCAGCGGGAGATCATGAAGCTGCTGCCCGGCTATTACAACCTCGGCGAAGCCAAGCCCCTCACGGCGAACCCGACCGCCTATCTGCGCAACGGCTACGTGCACACCGTTGCGGCCCGGTACGCCGCCGGCGCTGAGGCCGTCCAGGCCGACAGGCCGTTCGCCCTGACCATTGGCCAGGTGCTCTACCATTCGGGCAAGCTCTCGACGCGCGCGTCGGGGCTGGTGCAGCTCTCTCCCAGCAAGGGCCGGCTGCAGATGAACCCGGCCGACCTCGCGCGGCTCGAGATCGGCGCCGCCGACGCGGTGCGCGTTTCGTCGGCGCGGAGCGCGGTCGAGCTGCGGACCGAAGCGAATTCCGATCTGGCGCCTGGGACCTGCTTCTTCCCGGAGCATTTCAATGAGCCGCCGGTGAAAGACCTGGCGGACTGCGTCGTGGACGCGGCCACGGGAGTGCCGGCGTTCAAGTTCGTCCGCGTCGCGATCGAGAAGGTGTAGCGGGAAAGGATTCAGCATGAGCGCGAGGAGCCAAGAGAAGAGCCTGCTGCGGGAATTCTGGGACGCCCTGTCGTTCTCCGAGATCCGGACGGCGATGCGGGTCGTGCTCAAGCACATGTTCGTGAAGCCCGTGACCTTCCAGTACCCGCGGGAGAAGCGGACGATCCCGGACGCCCACCGCGGCGCCCTGGGGCTGCTGCGCTACGACGACGGTGCGGAGCGGTGCGTGGGCTGCGACCCCTGCGAGGCGGCCTGCCCGGCCCGCTGCATCAAGGTCGTGAGCGCCGAAGACCCGAACAAGCCGCTGTCACGGTACGCGACCGAGTTCTACATCGACATCACCAAGTGCGTCTTCTGCGGCTATTGCGTGGAAGCCTGCCCGGTCAACGCCTTGGCGATGACCAAGATGTACGAGTACTCCACCGCCGACAAGCGCCAGCTGATCTTCGACAAGAATCGGCTGTACGAGATCGGCGAGCAGCACATCGAGGACGCGAAACGATACCTCTACGCTCACAATCAGGAGAAGAACGACGCGGACAGCCGCGACTACCGATATAAGTTTCCGCATCAGGTCGCAGCACTCACCCCCCCGCACGACTCCTGAGCATGGTCCCAATCTTTTTCGCCTATTTCGCCCTGGTGAGCGTCGCGGCGGGCATCCTGACGGTGTCGCTCAGGAATCCCGTGCACTGCGGCATTGCGCTGCTCGCGCTGCTCGGCCACGTCGCCGGGCTCTTCGTCCTGCTGCACGCCGAGTTCGTCGCGGTGGTGCAGATCATCATCTACGCCGGCGCCATCCTGATCCTCTACCTGTTCGTCCTCATGCTGCTCAACCTCAAGAGCGAGGAGCGGTACTTCCATCGCCGCCATGCCTGGTACATCACGGGCGTCGGCGCGCTGACCGTGGAACTACTGCTGGTCCTGCTCGCCTCCCGCTTCAGCGGGGCGAAGGGGCCGGCGACGGTCGCGGCCGTGGAAGAGATCGGCAACAGCATGGCGATCGGCATCCTGATGTTCAGCGACTATCTGCTGCCGTTCGAAATCGTGGGCGTCTTCCTGCTGGGCGCGATCGTCGGGGCGATCGTCCTGGCCAAGACGCCGTCGTCGTCGGAGGGGGAATATCGTTAAACGTGAAACGTTAAACGTGAAGTCCCATGCGGTTAACGAGTAACGATTAACGAATAACGGTTTATGGTGCCAATCTCCGCATACGTGATGGTGAGCGCGATCCTGTTCGTGACGGGGCTCGCCGGCGTCCTCATCCGGCGGAACTTCATCATCGTGATGATGTCGGTGGAGATCATGCTGAACGCCGCCAACATCAACCTGGTGGCCTTCGCCTACCACCTGGACTCGCTGGCCGGTCAGGTGATGACTCTCTTCGTGATCGCTATCGCGGCCGGCGAGGCCGCCGTGGGGCTCGCCATCATCATCGTGGTGTTCCGCGGCAAGATCGCCACCAACGTCGATCAGATCAATCTGCTGAAATGGTGACATGTACGATCTGATCGTCACGCTGATTCCGCTGTTTCCGCTCCTGGCGGTGCTGGCCAACGGCCTCAACGTCATGATGGGGCACCGGTATTCGCACGAGATCGCCCACCGAATCGGGTGGGGCTCGGTCCTGCTCTCCTTCTTCTGCGCGGTCTGGGTCCTGAAGCAGACCCTCGGCCATCCCGCTCCGCGCACCGTCATCGTCTACCAGTGGTTCTTCGGGGGGGACCTCACGGTCAACTTCGGGTTCCTGATCGATCCGCTGACCTGCGTCATGCTGTTGGTGGTGACCGGCGTGGGCTTCCTCATCCACGTCTATTCGGTCGGCTACATGCACGGCGAGGACGGCTTCACGCGCTTCTTCGCCTACATGAACCTCTTCATGGTCTCGATGCTCCTGCTGGTGATGGGCAGCAACTACCTGGTCCTCTTCATCGGCTGGGAAGGCGTCGGGCTCTGCTCCTATCTGCTCATCGGCTACTACTACGACCGGGTTTCCGCCGCCAAGGCGGCGACCAAGGCCTTCGTCGTCAACCGCATCGGCGACGCCGGCTTCCTGATGGCGATCTTCCTCATCTTCGCCAATTTCGGGACGCTCGACTACACCGAGGTCTTCGCCAAAGCAAGCAAACTCGATTCCACGACCGCCTTTGCGATCGCCGTGTGCCTGCTGATCGGCGCCATCGGCAAATCGGCGCAACTGCCTCTCTACACCTGGCTGCCGGACGCCATGGAAGGCCCGACGCCCGTCAGCGCGCTGATCCACGCCGCCACGATGGTGACCGCCGGCGTCTATATGGTCGTCCGCAACCACGTGATCTACGACCTCACCCCCGACGCGCTGATGCTGGTCGGCGTCATCGGAGGAGCGACCGCGCTCTTCGCGGCCACGATCGGGCTGGTCCAGACCGACATCAAGCGCGTCCTGGCCTACTCCACGGTCTCGCAGCTCGGCTTCATGTTCCTGGCCTGCGGCGTGGGCGCCTACGCGGCGGCGATCTTCCACCTGGTGACGCACGCCTTCTTCAAGGCGCTGCTGTTCCTGTCGGCGGGCTCGGTCATCCACGCGCTCTCCGGCGAGCAGGACATCCGCAAGATGGGCGGTTTGTGGAACAAGATCGGGTGGACGCACGGGGTGTTCCTGATCGGCACGGCCGCCATCGCCGGGTTTCCGTTCCTGTCCGGCTGGTGGAGCAAGGACGAAATCCTCGGCCACGCGTTCACGCACGGCCACTACGTCCTGTGGGCGCTCGGCGCGACGACGGCCTTCTGCACGGCCTTCTACATGTCCCGCCTGCTCTACGTGACGTTCTACGGCGAGTCCCGCGTGGATCACGAGGTGGCGCATCATATCCACGAGTCGCCGAACGTGATGATCGTGCCGCTCATGGTCCTGGCCCTTCTGTCGGTAGTCGGGGGACTGATCGGCGTGATCCCCGGGGGACTGGAGAACGGCTGGTTCCATCAGTTTCTGCAGCCGGTCGTCCATTCGGCGGGCGCGGGGGGCGAGGCCGCGCATGAAGACGGCCACCTGCTGGCCTATATCCTGATGGGCGTCACGACGCTGATCGGGGTCGCGGGCTGGTTCACGGCCCACTACTTCTACAAGCTCAAGCCGGCGCAGCCGGACCTCCTGATGAACAAGATGCAGGGCGCCTACCAGCTCTTGTTCAACAAGTACTGGGTGGACGAGGCCTACGACAAGGCCTTCGTCGAGCCCAGCAAGGTGGTCGGGCGGGGCTTCGACCGGGCGGACCAGGACGGCATCGACCGCGCCGTGGTCGGCGTGGAGCGGGCCACCGAGATGGCCGCCGATTGGTCGACGAGATTCGAGAAATACGTAATCTACGGCTCCATCAACGTCATGGGGTATGCGAACCATCTCGGGGCGCGCGTGCTGCGGCAATTGCAAAGCGGCCTGGTGCACCATTACGCGGCGATCCTCGTGGCCGGCCTCGTCGTCCTCGTCAACCTGATCGTGCTGTTCCTGTGGCTCGGGGGCGCGTCATGATCCTAAACGAAGTCGCCGCCGTCCAGCAGATCGGCTTTCCGATCCTCACGATCCTGACCTTTCTGCCGATCGTCGGCGCGGTCGTGCTCTGGCTCTTCCAGGAGGACGAGGACCTCATCCGCAAATCCGCGCTGGCGGTGGCCGGGCTGGAGCTCTTCATCTCCGTCCTGCTGATGTGGGAGTTCATCCCCAACAGCGCCCAGATCCAGTTCGCCGAGCGGGCCTCCTGGATCCCAGCGATCGGCGTCGGCTATCACCTGGGGGTGGACGGCATCAGCGTGCTCTTCATCCCGCTGACGGCGTTTCTCACGTTCCTGATCATGGTCTATTCCTGGGACCGCGAGCGGAACCTGCTCAAGCCCTACCTCATGGCGCTCCTCGGCCTCGAGGGCACCATGGTGGGCGTCTTCGCGTCGCTCGACCTCATCCTGTTCTTCTTCTTCTGGGAGCTGCTGCTGGTGCCGAGCTACTTCCTGATCAAGCTCTGGGGCACGGGGCCGAATCGCCAGTACGCCGCGCTGAAGTACGTCCTGTACACGCTGTCGGGGTCGGTGCTGATGCTGGTCGGCATCGTGCTCCTCAACCTGAATTACCATGCCGCGGCGTTGGCGTCCCGCACGGAGCCCCTCTACTCCTTCGACTTTATCGATCTCCTGAACGTGCCGGTGCCGCCCGAGAAGCAGGCGCTGATCTTCTTCCTGATGTTCTTCGGGTTCGCCTTCAAGGCGCCGATCTTCCCGTTCCACACCTGGCTGCCGACCGCGCTGGTCGAAGGGCCCATCGTGATGAGCGTGCTCCTGGCCGGCGTCAAGCTGGGCACGTTCGGCTTCATCCGGTTCACCATCCCGCTGCTGCCGGAGGCGTCCAAGGACTGGCTCTGGCTGATGGCCGGCCTGGGCCTCGTGGCGATCATCTACGGCGCGCTGATCGCGCTCGTCCAGACGGACTTCCGCCGCCTGCTCGCGTACTCCAGCATCAGCCACCTGGGGTTCGTCATGCTGGGCATGTTCGCCCTGAACTTCCAGGGACTCCAGGGGAGCTTGCTGCAGATGATCAACCTCGGGTTCTCGACGGCCGGGCTCTTCTTCCTCGTGGGGTTCCTCTATCAGCGGACCGGCTCGGCGGAGCTCTCGGCCTACGGCGGCCTCGCGCGGCATGTCCCGCTGCTGGCGACGTTCATGCTGGTGCTGGGCCTGGCCTCCATCGGCTTGCCCGGCACGAACGGGTTTGTCGGTGAGTTCCTCATCCTGCTCGGCGCGTTCCGCGCCCATTGGGCGCTGGCGGCCGTCGGCGTCCTCGGCGTGATTCTGGGCGCGGCCTATTTCCTCTGGTACTACGAGCGGGCGTTCTTCGGCCCGGTGATGCACGAACCGAAACGGCCCCTGCATGACCTCGAGCCCCGCGAGTGGGGCATCGCCGTCGCGCTGAGCGTGATGGTGTTCTGGATCGGCCTGTACCCCGCGCCGTTCCTGAACATGATTAACGGATCCGTGCAGGCGCTGGCCGAGCGGGTGCAACAGGGGTCGGTGATGCAGGCCGTGCAAAAACCATGACCGAAAGCTACCTGCTCAGCATCATCCTGTTCGCGCCCTTCGTGGGGGCGGCGGTGCTGATCTTCGTCTCCAACCGCCAGGCCCTGCTGGTCCGGCAGATCGCCGCCTTTTTCTCCGGCCTGTCGTTTCTGGCCTCGTTCATCCTGCTCTTCGCCTTCGACTGGCAGAAGGGCGGCTATCAGTTCCAGCAGAAGTACGTCTGGTCGGAGCAGCTCGGCATCCAGTTCTACCTCGGCGTGGACGGGATCGGCGTGCCGATGGTGCTGGCCTCGTCCATCCTCCTGTTTGCCGGCGTGTTCATCTCCTGGCACATCAAGGACCGGACCAAGGAGTTCTACGCCTTCCTCCTGATCCTCGCCGGCGCGACCATCGGCGTGTACGTCTCGCTGGACCTCTTCTTCCTGTACTTCTTCTATGAGATGTCCGTGATCCCGATGTACCCGCTGCTGGGCATCTGGGGGAGCCACACGAAGGGCTACCTCGAGATGACCTCGCCGGAGCAGAAGGATCTGCGCGACTCGCCCGGCTTCATCCTCAATTTCGCGCGCAACAGCAAGGAATACGCCGCGATGAAGCTGACGCTGTTCCTGTCGGCGGGCGCGGTCGTGGCGCTCATGGGCATCCTGCTGATCTACAAGTTCTCGGGCCTCAATACCTTCGACATCCCGCGGCTCGCCGAGCGGGCGCACTTCGACGGGACGCTGGCGACGGTCATCTGGCTCCTGTGCTTCTTCGGGTTCGCCTCGATCGCGCCCCTCTGGCCGCTGCACTCGTGGTCGCCGGTGGGCCACGCCGCGGCGCCGGCGGCCACCAGCATGCTGCACGCCGGCGTGCTCATGAAGCTCGGCCATTTCTCGATCATCCGCACGTGTTTCCAGATCCTCCCGGACACGACCCGCGACCTGATGCCCATCGCCGCCGTTCTCTGCATCTTCAGCATCCTGTACGGCGGGTACGTGGCCTATTACGCCCGGGACACGAAGTACGTCATCGGCTACAGCAGCTCCAGCCACATGGGCTACGTGTTCCTGGGCATGGCGGCGCTGGATTACATCAGCCTGTCCGGGGCCGTCCTGTACATGTTCGCCCACTCGCTGGCCACGGGGATGCTGTTCGCCATGGCCGGCTGGGTCTATGACCAGACCCACTCGCGCGACATCCCGTCCCTGGGGGGCCTGATGACCAAGATGCCCTTCGTCGCCGGGTGCTTCATCGTCGCCTGTATGGCCTCCATCGGCATGCCGGGGACCGTGAACTTCGTGGCCGAGATCATGATCGTGCTGGGCAGCTGGGCCCGGTACCCCGTCCAAACGATCATCGCGGTCCTCGGCATCGTGCTCACGATGGCGTACCTGTTCCGGATGATGCGGGGGCTGTTTTACGGCCAGTTGAGCGAGTTGGGGCACCACGCCCACGATGCCCAGGACTGGTATGACCGGCTGCCGCTGCTGGTCATGATCTTTTCCAGCGTCCTCTTCGGCATCTTCCCCGGCCGCATGCTCAACGTGATCCGCTCGGGCGTGGATCCGATCCTGGCGCGGATCATGGAAGTCGCCCCGGTGGTGACGCAGGCGGGGGGAACGATCAATCCATGACGTTCGACCTCCAGTTGTCCCTCAGAGACCTGCTCCTGATGCTCCCGGAGCTCTGGGTGACGCTCTGGATCTGCGTCGTGCTCTGCGTGGACTTCCTGATGCCGCGCCTCTCGCAGCGCACGATCGCCGGATTCAGCGTGGCCGGCATGGGCGTCGCGCTGCTGTTCCTGCTCGGGTACTACGCGGAGGGGACCCACGGCGTCCTGTTCAAGGGGATGTTCGTGCTGGACGGGCTGGCGCTCTTCTTCAAGATCTTCGTCGTCGGCGCGGCGATGCTGGTCATCCTGGCCTCGATCGACTACGTCGGCCGGTTCCGCTTCTTCAAGGGCGAGTATTACTTCCTGGTGATGATGGCGGCCCTGGGCATGATGTTCATGGCCTCGGCCAACGACCTCCTCTCCGTCTTCGTCACGCTGGAGTTCAGCACCTTCGGCTTCTACGTCATGGTGGCGTACCTCCGCGGCGACCTGCGCTCGAGCGAGGCGGGGCTCAAGTTCTTCATCCTGGGGATCTTTGCCGCCGCCCTGCTGGTCTACGGGATCAGCCTGGTGTACGGCGAGACGGGGACCTTCCTCTTCACCGTGATCGCAGCGGGCGGCGCCGACCTGACGCCGGGGCTCGCGGTGGGCTGGCTGCTGATTTTCGCGGCGCTGGGCTTCAAGATCGGGGCCGTGCCGCTGCACTCCTGGATCCCCGACACCTACCAGGGCGCGCCGACCCCGGTCACGGCGTACCTTTCCATCGCCCCGAAGGGCGCCGCCTTCGCCATCCTGCTACGGGTTTTCTTCTCCACGCTGGTCGCGCTGAAGCCGCAATGGGTCTGGCTGATGATCGGCACGGCCATGCTCTCGATGCTGTACGGGAACATCGTGGCGATCGCGCAGAAGAACATCAAGCGGATGCTGGCCTATTCCGGCATCGCCCAAATCGGGAACATTCTGATCGGGATGGCGGCGGGCACGAAGATGGGGGCGGAGGCGGTGCTCTTCTACCTGCTGACGTATTTTTTTGCCAACCTCGGGGCCTTCGCGGTCGTGATCGCCTTCAGCCAGACGAGCAACAGCGACGAGATCGAGGACTACAGCGGGCTCAACCGGCGCTCGCCGTTCCTGGCCTTCGCGATGCTGGTCTTCCTGTTCTCGCTGGCGGGCGTGCCGCCGCTGGCGGGGTTCATCGGCAAGATTTACGTGTTCGCGGCGGCCATCCAGGAGGAGCTCTACGCGCTGATCACGGTGGGGCTGATCAGCATCGTTATTTCCCTGTACTACTACATCATCGTCGTCAAGAAGATGTACATCAGCGAGCCGGCCGATCCCTCGCCCGTCCCCGTCCCCGGCGCGCTCAAGGCCGTGATCTATGTCGGCCTGGCGGGGACTTTGATTGTGGGGATCTGGCCCCAGCCCTTCATGACCTTCACCGTCGCCGCGGCGTCGATCTTCTCCGGCATGAGCGGCGACTCCGCCGTCGCCGGGCTCCTGCCTTAGCCCCGGGACTCGCGCCAGACCATGACGGCGAGCCCTCCCGCGATGACCGTGCCGAGCAGACTGACCCAGAGGGGCACGGCCAGGCCGGCGATCGTGGCTTCCCATCCGAAGAGCAGCCGGAGCACATGCAGGAGGGCCACCAGCGCGAAGACCCCGGCGGCAATGTACGTGAACGGTTTCATAACCCCATCGTAACCCCCCGCCACCGGACTTGTCGAATGAGTGCTCCTTATTTTCTTCCTTTTTAACCTTTCCGTGGGGTGCCATACTAGGCATGATTGGGATGAGCACATTCTTCCTCATGGCATATTGGCTGGAAGGACGGAGAGACAACGATGCCACAACTCACATTCTTTGACCAGCTCATGACCGTTATTGCGTTCGTGGGGGTAGTCGGGGCTATTGCGATGTACTTCTACACCCACCCTCGCAAGAAAACGAAGTAAGTCGCGCCTGCCGAAGCTAGTCATGCCGAAAACCAAAAAGCAACAGCGACTCGAGTTGTTGGAAGCGGTCCTTGAGGGCCTTCGCGCCGCGGAGAAGGGAGCCGTCGTTTCCCACTCGAGGGCGATGGCAGAGTTGGATAAGGTTTTGAATGCTTAGTCCGGTCCTGAGCCGGCTTGGCTACGCCGCCCGCGTGAATATCGTGGCCACCTGACAGGGACTCGCTCCCAACATCTTTACCATTTCCCCCCCCCGCCTGAATAAATCGAAGTAACATTTCTCAGGGTTCCTGTGTCTCCTGTTCAAGGTCGCAATTTGCGACCTTGAACAGGAGCATCGAGCGGAGATGAAAGACTTTATACTCAGCGAGCGCATTGAGAAGCGAATCTTTTTCTTGCGCGGCCACAGAGTGATGCTAAGCATGGATCTCGCCGAGCTTTACGGTGTTGAGCCCAGAGTTCTAGTCCAGGCAGTCAAGCGCAACATGAAGAGGTTCCCTGGCGATTTTACGTTTCAGTTGAATATTCAAGAGGTTCGAGGTTTAAGGTCACAAACTGTGACCTTAAAGAGAGGGCAGCATCTCAAATACCGTCCCTATGCCTTCACGGAGCACGGGATTTTGATGTTATCCAGCGTCCTCAATAGCGAGCGTGCCGTCCAGGTCAATATCGAGATCATGCGCGCCTTCGTGCGCCTGCGCGAATTGATCGCCTCCAACAAGGAATTGGCCAAGCGCCTGGACGAGCTAGAACAGAAATACGACTCACAGTTTAAGGTAGTCTTTGATGCTATCCGCGAGCTCATGACGCCGCCGCGCGCCAAACCTCGCAGGATCGGCTTCCGCGCCCCATTGCCTTGACCTTCAATCCGGAAGAAGTTACACTAAAGTGTCACTTCACCGGGAGCGAGAACCATGCGATTGGCAGGCGTCAAGGAACTGAAACAGCAAACGATGAAACTGCTCAACGAGACCGCCAAGGGGGACATCATCATCACGGCTCACGGCAAGCCCAAGGCCGTCCTGCACCACGTGACTGAAGAGGACCTGAGCGATTACCTCATCGAGCACGATCCGGCGTTCAAGACCAAAATCGAGGCGGCCTATGCCGACTATCTGGCCCACGGGGGCACCAGCAGCGAGGCGATGTTGGCCAAGTTGAAGCGGAAGCGTGCCGCCCGCAAAGTTTAGGGTCGTTTACAGCGCCGCGGCCCGGGCGGACCTGGAACGGCTTGCTCCCGACGACGCCATCCAGGTCGTCACCGATGCGGCGACCTACCTGTCGGACGCTCCTCTTCCCATCGGAAAGACCCGGCTCAAGCGCCTCAGCGGTTTTACACCGCCGCTATACCGCCTTCGCAGCGGAGACTTTCGGGCGTACTACAGAATACACGGAGCCGAGGTCGTCGTTTTCGGGTCACCGACAGGAAGGATGCCGAGAAATTGCTGAAGCGGCTTCGCTAAGCCCCGCCGCGCCGCTCCCCCCGCATCGGTCTCTTCCTTCCCCCCTGCTCCCTCCCCCCATCGGCGCGCATAAAGTCAAGCGGGTGACACCGCGGCGTCTCGACCCACGCTTCGCTCCTTCCATAAACCGGCTTCCGCGGCTTATCTCCCCCTTTTGCGGGCGGCGCCGTGTGGGACCAGGGCGGAGCAGAAGGGCCTACAGGCGAGTCCGCGGGGCTGCGACGCCGAAAGGACCTGAGCACGTCCGGGTGACACGGCGACAGGACCCGCTCCGATCTCCGACGCCGAAGCCGCTCCCGCCCCCTGTATCTTTTTCGATCCGCGCGCCGGCCGGTTCCATCAATCCACGTAACTTTTCCCCAAGGGTCTGTGTCTAACTGTTTGACCTCGCAAAATGCGATGGCAAAAAGTGATGACGGGTGCACGATGATGCGGCTTGACAACTGTATCGGCGATGACTGTATAATTCCGTTCGAACTTGCTCCCCGTCCGACACGCCGAAAGGCCTCGGGCGGGGTTATTTATTTCAGGGGGCGGTAAATGCCTCCTGAGCCTGCCCGGAAGCGCGCCGTTGTCTTCGTTGACGGGCAAAATCTTTACCATTCTGTCCGCGAGTCGTTCGGCTACACCTACCCCAACTACGACGTCCTCGCGCTCGCTCGGCGCATTGACTACCGACCCAAGCCGTCCAGGGGAGAATAAGCCCGCCGCATCGGCTTCCGCACCTAGCGGGGACTGGCTCGCCTTCCGAGGCGTGCCTGTCCCCCTTCTTGTGCCGCACTGTATCTTTTTAGATCCGCGCGTACCACCCATAACCCCCGCCCTCCGTGACAATTCATAAGCGGTTGGAAGTTTGAAGTGACGAATGGAGCGGCCCTGTGTCTAAACCAGCAAAGGTGAAACGGTTGAGGAGTTCGCGGCATCATGTTAAGGTGATTCCTCCTTTGGAGTAGCGTCATGGTGATTGAAGTTGTAGAAGCAGCCTATCGCGACGGCCACCGCGTGTGGCTCAAGTTCAACGACGGCCTCGAAGGCGAAGTGGACCTGAGTTCCGAATTGTGGGGCGAGGTGTTCGAGCCGTTGCGCGATCCGGCCTACTTCGCCGCCTTCCGGGTCGATCAGACGCTCACCTGGCCGAACAGCGCGGACTTTGCGCCAGAGTTCCTGCACAGCCTGGTCCAGGAATTCCTGCGGACACACGCCAATCGCGGCCACTGACCGCACCCTCTCCGCCCCCCTTCCGCCCAGCCGCCTAACCCACCCACTGTATCCGGCAAGATACAAACCGATCCCCCCGCCGGCCCCCTCCATAAATCCCTTCAACTTTACCAGAGGAGCCCGTGTCTAACCGGGCAATGAAGGACCTCATACCAACTGAGCAAATCGAGCGAGCTATTTTCCTCATCCGAGGGCATAAGGTCATATTGGACGTGGACCTAGCTAAGCTTTACGGCGTCACGACTTTTAATCTCAATAAGGCCGTGAAACGGAACCTGGACCGTTTCCCCGAAGACTTTATGTTTCAACTGACTTATCAAGAAGTTAGAAACTTGATATTCCATTTTGGAATATCAAGTTGGGGAGGCACTCGTAAGCTGCCAAGAGCTTTCACCGAGCAGGGTGTAGCCATGCTCTCCAGCGTGCTCAAGAGCAAGCGCGCTGTGCAGGTGAACATCGAGATCATGCGGGCCTTTGTGAAGTTGCGGGAGATGATCGCCTCCAACAAGGATCTGGCCAAGCGGCTGGACGAACTCGAAAAGAAGTACGATAGCCAGTTCAAGGTGGTGTTCGACGCCATCCGCGAACTCATGTCACCCATAGAACCCCCGCCCAAGCCCCGCCGCATTGGATTTCGGGCGTAGACGGGGCCTGGCTCCATTTCCGAATGGTGCCTGGCCCCCTTACTTGTGCCCAACTGTATCTTTTTCGTTCCGCGCGCTCCGCCCATAATCCCCCGCCGTCCGTGACAATTCATAGACTTGACATAAGGGCGGGGCTATACTCGCGGACGGTTTGTGGGTTCTGAGGTGGGGCACTTCTCCGTTGGCAGAATAAATCCATGCCGATCGGTCAAAATGAAGCGTTCTCTCGCGTGCTCATCGACAAGGCGCTGGAGTTCAGCGGGTGGGATTTGCTGAACCCCCAGCAAGTCCAATTTGAGCTGCACACGCCGAACGGTCGGGCGGACTACCTGCCTGAACGCAAGCAACGACTATGTGATAGATCGAGAGACTCATTGGAAAAACGTATTGTGCTCGCGTGAGTTTGGACTCAACAAGAACTGATAAATTAGGATCCTTCCCACTCCGCTTCCTCCCGCCTCGAAAGAGAAAAAGGGGCCAGGCTACTTTGTTTGGGGTGAAGTAGAGTCCGACTCCATTTCCGAAGTCTAGGACTGCCGCCTCCAGAAGCAGCCCTTCACGAAGCACTCACCGCATGAACCAGCCATCGCCCATCTCCCATCCCCGCGATCCGTTGCACGGTATC
>CAZMPH010000014.1:0-9852 GCA_964568195.1 uncultured Nitrospirales bacterium
TTCATACAGCGGTTCTTCCAGAACGACGTTGACCCGAGGATTCTTTGTCGGCATAGTTCTCACCTCTCACAGGAGTGTAACAGAAGTGATGCACCGGCACAAGGTGAAATTCACAGGCAGTTTAAGACCCGCGAAAACGGGGTCAGGCACATTTTCTCGGAAGAAAATGAGCCAGACCCCACTACCATGCGCCCCTACTCTTTCTTGGTCGGCTCGAGGATCTTCTCGCCCCTGCGGAAGACGGCGAAGATGGCCTGCGAGGGACAGGCGTCGAGGCAGAGCCGGCAGGTTTCGATACAGCGCGACGAGTCGAATTTGAACGGCGGTGTGGAGAGCCAGGCGCCGGTCGGACAGACCGGGATGCAGATCGCATTGTGGGTGCAGCGATCGGGGTGGCGGACCAGGTGATCTCGCTTGATCAGCATCGGTTTGACTCCTTCGAACAGGGCCCGCGAAAAGAGCTCAAAGATGTCCTTCGCCGGCGTCGTCATGGTTTCAAGGGTTCGAGTTGTATCTTCGGCGGCTCGTGCCCGGGCATGAGGAGGCGCGCGACGATCTGTCCTCCGACGACGTGCTTCTCGACGATCTCGGTCACGTCCGCCTCAGTGCCGGCCCAATACCAGACGCCCTCCGGGTACACGACGATGCTGGGCCCGTATTCGCAGTGATCCAGGCATCCCGCCTTGTTCGCCCGCACGATTCCCTTGAGCCCCAGCCGGTCCACTTCCTTCTTCATGAACTCCTGCAGCTTCACCGACCCGCTGTCCGCGCAGCAGCCTCGGGGGTCGCCCTTGGGGCGCTGGTTGATGCACATGAAGATGTGGCGCTTGAAGGTGGACATGTCAGCCTCGGCGGGCTTCGAGGGCGTGCGCGAGGGTGGACACGTCGTCCGGCTTCAGCAGGGTCTGCTTGAGCGCGTTGGCGGCGATCATGGCCGCGATCTCCTTCGCGCGCAGCATCGCCCGCTCGAGTTGATCGGCTTGGCTGAGCGCCGAGGCGGTCCCTTTCGTCAATTTGTCGAACTCGCCCTTGATGTCCCGGAAATCGCGCTGGAGATTTTTCTCGACGGAACAGCGGTCGCAATACCACTTGGGGCTCAGATCGGCGCTCGGCGAGAGCCGGTCGTACACGCGCCCGAAAAAGTCGCGACCCAGCGAGATCTTCGTGAGCGGGACATCGGCGGCCCCGCAGCCGTCACACTTGCCCGCCGACGGCGAGGCGGTGTTGGCATTCATGATCGTCTTTTCACCCTCCCAAGGCAGTCGAATCTTACACCAAAGCATTGTAGGGGCGCAATTCATTGCGCCCACATTTCGGGTACGTAGGGGCGTGATGAATCACGCCCCTACGTTTCCCTCTTGTGATTCCGCATCGGGATCGAACACAATAAGGTTATGCGTGTGCGGTTTGTCATGGCAGCGGCCATCGGCCTCGCGTTCTGCGTCTCGTCCGCGCAGGCGCTGGAGTTGGACGCGGCGGTGGAGGCCAAGCGGCTGGAGGCCGGCCTCGCGAGGCTCTGCGGGATGTGGGACTGGACGGTGCATTCCCATACCAGGAATCACCGGGAAGCCAAGTCGAAGATCGTCCTGCCGTCGTCTGGGGCGGCGGGGCTGGAAGGACCTTCTCCAAGCGAGATCCGTATCTACGGGGACGCCGTGTACTTCCGATGGGACTTCCCCGGCGGGTATCAGGAGGACAGCATGCTGCTCACTGAGGAGCGCCGTCTTGAAGGCACGTTCCGCACATCGAACGGCGCGGTCGGCGCGGTCAATGGGAAGCGGCTGTCATCGTGCCAGGCCGCCGCGTCGGGCGGCGCCGTCGGGCCGGAGGGCAAGCCATGATCATCGGTGTGCCCAAGGAGATCAAGGACCATGAGTTCCGCGTCGGTCTGACGCCGGGAGGCGCGCGGGCGCTGGCGCAGGCCGGGCACCGGGTGCTGGTGGAAGCCGGCGCGGGTGTGGGCAGCGGACTCGAGGATGACGAGTACCGGGCGGCAGGGGCCGACGTGGCGACGGACAAGAAGGCCCTGTTCGAGCGCGCGGACCTCATCGTCAAGGTCAAGGAACCGCTGGAGCCGGAATATTCGCTCTTCCGAAAGGGCCAGGCGCTCTTCACGTATCTCCACCTGGCGGCGGACCGGCGTTTGACCGAAGCCTTGCTGGAGCGGCAGGTCTTCGCCATTGCCTATGAGACCGTCGAGCGGCCCGACCGCAGCCTGCCGATTCTCCAGCCGATGAGCGAGGTGGCCGGGCGGCTTGCGGTGCAGATCGGCGCTCATTACCTGGAGTGCACGCAGGGCGGCCGCGGCGTGCTGCTGGGCGGTGTACCCGGCGTCGCGAGCGGGAAGGTGGTGGTGTTGGGGGCCGGCGTGGTGGGGACGCAGGCGATCCGGATTGCGGTCGGCCTGGGCGCGCAGGTGACCGTCTTCAATCTGGATCGAGGGCGGCTGGAAGCGTTGGACGCGCTCTATCAGGGGAGGATCATGACGATGGCCTCGGATCCGGCCTGGATCGAGGCGGCGGTCATTGATGCTGATCTCGTGATCGGCGCTGTGATGGTGACCGGCGCCCGGACGCCTGTATTGGTGACGCGCGAGACCGTGCGCCGCATGAAAAAGGGCGCGGTGATCGTGGACGTGGCGGTGGATCAGGGCGGCTGCGTCGAGACGACCAGGCCGACTTCCCATTCCGATCCGATCTATACGGTGGACGGGGTTCTGCACTACGCCGTGCCGAATATTCCCGGGATTGTTCCCCACACTGCGACTTTTGCCTTGACCAACGCTTCGCTTCCCTTTATTCTGCGTCTCGCCGAGTCGGGGCCGGAGCAGGCGGTCCGGACCGATCCGGTTCTCGCGAAGGGCCTCAACCTCGCCGACGGCCGGGTGACTTGCCGGGCGGTGGCTGAGGCGCATAAGATGCCGTTCAATCCCTGAATCGGGGCGTAGCGCAGCCTGGTAGCGCACTGCGTTCGGGACGCAGGAGTCGGAGGTTCAAATCCTCTCGCCCCGACCAAACCTCGCCGGTGCGGTCGTTATTCGTTAAACGTTATACGTTATTCGAAAAGACGAGCAGTTACCGTTTAACGATTAACGTTTAACGTTGAATCCTATGTCTGTTCCTCAGCATCCCGAGTTGGTCGCCGCCGAGGTCTTCGTGTCCGGCGATGTTCAGGGCGTGGGGTATCGGTTCTTCACGCAGCGCATTGCGGACGAGTTGAAGCTGTCCGGCTGGGTGCGCAATCTTCCCGACGGGCGGGTGCAGGCCGAGGTGGAAGGGCCGCGCGCGCGCGTCGAAGAATTGCTCGCCCGCCTTCGCGTCGGGCCGCGTCTTTCCTCGGTGACCGACGTGGCGGTGACGTGGAAAGCGGCGAGTGGGTCGGCGCGCGGTTTTCTTGTCAAGCCGTGAGAGAGCCGCCGCGACGGCGCGCGAACGCGTTTCAGGTTTGTTTGATTGACAGGCCTTCCTCCGTCCTCCTATACTCTGCCCCCACATGAATTACAAAAAGCTCATCCGCGAGGTTCCGGACTTCCCCAAGCCGGGGATTTTGTTCTACGACATCACGACGCTGCTCAAGGACCGCGAGGCCTTCAAGAGCATCATCGGGGACCTGACGGCGCTCTACCGGAATCACAAGGTGGCCAAGGTCGTCGGGATCGAGTCGCGGGGGTTCATCCTGGGGGGACCCTTGGCGCACCAGCTCGGCGCCGGCTTCGTACCCGTCCGGAAGCCGGGCAAGCTGCCGGCCGACATCTTCGAGGTCAAGTACAACCTGGAATACGGGTCCAACTCGCTCGCGGTGCACCGGGATTCGATCGCGATGGGCGAGCGGGTCCTGATCGTGGACGATCTGCTCGCGACCGGCGGGACGGCCGCCGCGACGGTCAACCTGGTCCGCCAGCTCGGAGGGGAAATTGTAGGGCTGGCCTTCCTCGTCGAACTGCTGTCGCTCAAGGGGCGTGCGCAGCTCGACGGCTGTGAAGTCCAGGCCCTGATCCAGTACTGACGCCGATGGGGACCCACCGCATCTCGTCTGGCGGCGTCGTCTTCAGACCGGCCGGGGCGGCGCACGAGGTGGCCGGGGTAGCATTGATCCGGGTGGCCCGAGCCGACGGCCACGCATGGACGCTGCCGAAAGGCTGGGTCGAAAAAGGGGAAGATCTCGAGCAGACGGCCGTGCGGGAAGTGCGCGAAGAGACCGGGCTGGACGCCAAGGTCCTTCGCAAGCTGGGCGAGATTACCTATGAGTTCTACTCCAAGGCCGATCGGGGCCGCGTGCATAAGACAGTGCACCTGTTTCTGCTGGAGTGCCTCGGTGGGAATATCGCCGATCATGATGATGAGATCGAAGAGGCCCGTTGGTTTCCGCTCGACGAGGCGGTCACGACGCTGACGCACAAGAACGAGCGCGACATGCTGGAGAAGGCCATAGGTCTCATTCAGGGAGGAGGGAAGTCCGCATGACAGTGAAATCCAAACCTCGCCGGGCGGTGAAGGCTGTGAAGCCGGCGAAGGCGAAGGCGAAGACCAAGGCCAGGCCCAAGGTCAAAACTACGGTCAAGGCCAAGGCCAAAGCTACGATCAACGTATCCGCGTCCAAGGCGAAAGCCGCGCCGATCGTGAAGGACACGGCATCCAGTCTGCGGAAGGATGCTCTCCGGAAGATCTTGATGGACCGTCGGCAGGAAGTGATGAAGGAAATCGACGGGCTCCTCGGCAACCGCATGTCGGATGAGTACCAGCGGCGCGTGGACTCGGCGCCCGACGTGGGCGATCAGGCGCTCCTCGACACTGAACGGGTCCGGGACATTTCCCTTCTGGAGATGCGCAATAAGATGCGGCAGCAGATCGACGAGGCCCTGGCCAAGCTCGAAGAAGGGACCTATGGCCGCTGCGCCGATTGCAAAGTCGAAATCAGCGAGAAGCGACTGCGCACGGTCCCGTTCGCCCGGCGGTGCGTCGCGTGCCAATCCAAGCAGGAACTCCTCGAGAAGATCGAGATGGAGCCGGAGGAACAAGAATCCTGACCACATGAGAGCTCCGTTCCTCGTGATCGCCTTGGCCGGCCCGGTGGTGGTGGCGTCGGCCTGGGCGCTGACCGGCGATGAGGAGAACAGCGTTTCGATCTACCGGCGGCTGAACGCCGGCATCGTCAACATCACGAACCGGGCCGTCGCCTACGACTTCTTCTTCAACCCGATCCCCAGCAATTCCTCCGGTTCCGGCTTTATCCTCGATTCCCGGGGACACATCCTGACCAATCACCATGTGGTGCAGGGGGCCCATCGGCTGGAAGTCAGCTTGGCCGACGGGTCTAAATGGATCGCGAAGCTAGTCGGGGCGGATCCCGTTACAGACTTGGCGGTCGTGCAAATCAAGGCCTCTCCAGAAGCGCTGACCGCGCTGCCGCTGGGCGATTCCTCAACCCTGCAGGTCGGGCAAAAAGTCCTGGCCATCGGCAACCCGTTCGGGCTCGAGCACAGTCTCTCGGCGGGGATCATCAGCTCTGTGCGAAAGTTCGTGAAGACCGGCGCGACGGAGCTCGAGGACGTCATCCAGACCGATGCCGCCATCAATCCCGGCGATTCGGGAGGTCCGCTGCTCGATTCCGAGGGGCGCGTGATCGGCATCAATACGGCGATCTTCTCAACATCCGGTGGAAACATCGGGATCGGGTTTGCCATTCCGGTCAATACCGCGAAGCGGGTGGTGGCGGACATCCTTACCCGCGGCTACGTCGTCTACGCCTACCTGGGAGCCGAGACGCAGACGCTGACGCCAGCCCTCGCCCGCGCGCTCGACTTGCCCATCGATCAGGGGGCCATTGTGGTCCGGATCGCGCGGGGCAGTCCTGCCGCCAAGTCGGGGCTGCAAGGCGGGACGCGACAGGTCGTCATTGGGAACGCGATCGTCGTGATCGGCGGCGACATCGTGATCGGCGCCGGCGGCGTGAAGATCCAGGCTGCGGAGGCTCTGCGGCGGCTGATCCGCAAGCATCAGCCCGGTGATACCATGAAGCTGGAGATCCTCAGGCAAGGGAAGCGGATGGGACTCGAGGTGAAGCTCACGGAGCAGCCCCGGTAGGACAGTGATGAAACGTGTTGTGGTGTTGTGCAGCGGCGGGTTGGACTCCACGGTCGCGGCCGCCGAGGCCAGGGCCGCGGGGTATGAGCTATATCTATTGTCCGTGAATTACGGCCAGCGGCACGCCGTCGAGTTGAAGCGGGTGCCTGAGATCGCCGCAGCGCTTGACGCCAAGCGCCATCTGGTGGTGAATGTCGATCTCCGGGCGTTCGGTGGATCGGCGCTCACCGATGCCGTACCGGTTCCCAAGGATCGTCCGGATGAGGCGATCGGCGCCGGTATCCCTCCCACGTATGTCCCTGCCCGCAACACCATCTTTCTCTCGCTGGCCTTGGCGTGGGCGGAGGTGCTGGGAGCCGAGGCGATCTACTTCGGGGCGAACGTCCTGGACTACAGCGGCTATCCGGATTGCCGGCCGGAATTCCTCCAAGCGTTCGAAGCGCTGGCCCGGCAGGGGACGAAGGCGGGGGTGGAGGGCGGGCGCATTCGCGTGGAGGCCCCCTTGCTCCGGATGACCAAGGCGGATATCATCCGTCGGGGCGTGGCGCTGCAGGCCCCGCTCCACTTGACCCATAGCTGCTACGATCCGGACGAACAGGGGAGGGCCTGCGGCCGTTGTGACAGCTGCCGCTTGCGGCGCAAGGGCTTCGCCGAAGCCAAGATTCCCGATCCGACTCCGTACGTCCAGGAGTAGAATAGGAAACATCCATGTACCGCATCTCTCCAGAAGACTTTTTCATGTACCTGACCATCGCGCTGATCTTCGTGATCCCGATTTCGGTTCGGATCTACCGGCGGATCATGCTCGGCCGGCTCAAGAAGCAGCTCAGGGACAAGGGGCAGACCCCATGAGGCTGTTCGTGCGCCTTTGTTGCGCTCTCGTCGGCCTCGTGCTCTTGTTGGCCGTGCCGCTCGTCGAAGCGGCGCCTCCCGTTGCCTCGGACAGCGAGTTCACCGCCCTGTTCGTCCGCTACTACGGTGCCCTACAGAAGGAACGGTGGGGCGAGGCGTTCGGGCTTCTGCACGAACGCCTGAAGAAAGGGATGAACGTCCAGAGCCCGCAGGAGCTCGCCGTCCGCAACATCGTCGCGCAGCAGAACCTCATCGAGGGCTTTCGGCGGTTCGACAATCTCGACGTGGCCAAGACCGAGATGGATCTCGCTTCCATCAAGGGATCCGTCACGGGCTCCGGCGACGGCAACGTGGCGGGCCAGGTGGTCTACGACCTCGTCGTCTTTCCGGTCGGGCAGGGTCGCTCGCTGATGTATCGCGTGGTCATGGACGTGGGCCTCGCGCGGGGGCAGATCATCCGGCTGAGCCAGGCGTCCATGATCCGCATCGACCCCGGCGCCCTCGGCGACGCGGTATAGGAGTGACGTGGCCTCCTCGCAGAATAAACGGGCGCAGGCGAAGGCGCGGCAGGAGATGAAGCGCCGCGTCGCCGAGATCCAGGCCCGCGTTACCAAGGACATCGACTACGCCTTCGAGGCGCTGCTGCAGGAGCAGCCCGACCTGTCCCTGAAGATGGAGGGCGCTTTGGAGGAAGTGCTGCGCATGGTGGAGACGATTGACGGAGAGCTTGAGGAGGTCTCCAGCATTGCCGAGCTGGAGCGCCTGGACCGGCGCATCGAGTTCATCGAGGAGCAGTTCGAGGACATCGAAGCCGAGCTCTACGGCCGTCCCCGGCGTCGCCGGAAGCGCCGGCCCAATATGTTCGATTTCTTTCGGCAGGCGACCGGTGGCGGCGGGTGGGGCGGCGACTCGTCGGATCCGCAGGGCGAGGTGCGGACGGCGGCCGATGCGTTCGCCGTCCTCGGCCTGGAGGAAGGCAGTTCGTACCAGGCCGTCACGAAGGCCTTCCGGAAGAAGGCCAAGGAACTCCATCCGGATTCGCGCGACGGCGACCGGAGCGGCGAGATGCAGCTCCGCAAGCTGATCGCCGCCTACCAGTACATCAAAACCATCTATAATTGGGGCGAGGACAAACCGGCTCCCGGATCACCGAACGTATGAACGCCCGCTTTCTGCTGATCGCCCTGTTGACCCTCACGGTCGGCGTGCCCGTCGGCGTCGTGCCGGCGGCGGACGAAGTCGTCGTATATTCCGGCCGGAAGGAGATGGTGATCAAGCCGGCGGCGGAGGCGTTTCAGAAGAAGACCGGCATTCGGGTCAGACTGAAGATCGGCAAGACGTCCGGCCTGGCCAACGAATTGATCCAGGAGAAAGCCCGACCGCGGGCCGATGTCTTCATCGCGACGGAAGCCGGCGTGATGGAAGTGCTCGCCAAGAACGGCGTCCTCGCGTCCTATGTCTCGCCCGAGACCAAGGGCTTGGAGCCAGGCTTTCTCGACAGGGAGGGCCAGTGGACCGGCATTTCCTCCCGCGCCCGCGTGCTGCTCTACAACAAAAATCTCGTGCCGGAGAAGGACATTCCCCGTTCCGTGTTCCAGTTGACCGATCCCAAATGGAAGGGAAAAATCGCCATCGCCGGTACGCGGGAGCGGACGACCTTGAGCTGGGCCTCCTCGCTCGTCGCCGTCAAGGGAACCGAGTTTGCTCGGAACTACCTGGCGAAGCTCTACGCGAACGGGCTGAAGATCCTGCCGGACAACACGGACGTCTGGCAGGGCGTGGGGCGCGGCGAGTTCGCCGTCGGCCTGACCAACTCGCCGAATTATTTTCTGGCGCGCAAGGCGGACTATCCGGTCGGCGTGGTCTATCCGGATCAGGACAACGGAGGGCCGGGGACGCTCCTCAACCTCAATGCGATCGCGCTCGTCAAAGGCGCGGCGAGTCCCGCCGCCGCCAAGCGTTTTATCGATTTCGTGCTGTCGACGGAGGGTCAGCGGATCCTGATCGACGGCGCCTACGAGATTCCCCTCAAGCCGGACATCATCGATCCCGTCCCGCTGACCGGATTCCGGCGGACCCACGTGACCGAGGAGCAACTGGCGGATCTGGCGGAGTCCACGCTCAAGCTGTTGGCCGGCATCGGGCCGGAGTGGTGAAAGGAGCGATCATGCGAGACCTGCGATGGGCGGGTGCCTGTGTTCTGACCGCCGCGGTGCTGTGGGCGATGCCGTCGGAGGCGGGGGCCGCCGACCTCAACCGCGATCTGCTCAAACAGGGGATGACCCTCCCCGAGGTGATCGAGGCGTTTGGGCAGCCGGTCCGAATGGAGTGGGTCAATCTGAAGGGCACGGCGATCTTTTTCCTGTTTTACGAGTCCGAGGACTGCCTGCTGTGCCTGGAGACCATCCGGGGCACGGGTGTTCTCACGCAGGAGGACGGACGGACCGTTCTCCCGCTGGGGTTCGTCACCGAAACGTTGGCCGGCTGGGGCAAGAAGTTCTATCAGCAGGCAAAATTCCCCGCTAACAGCCAATGAAGATCCTGATGCTGGCGAGCGAGGCGGTTCCCTTAGCCAAGACGGGCGGCCTCGCCGATGTGGTGGGAACGCTGCCCGTCGAGCTTGCGCGCTTGGGGCATGAGGTCACGCTGGCCCTCCCGCGTTATGCCGGCATCGACTCCGCGGGAATCAAGCTCAAGAAGGCATCCACAGTGCAAGTCCCCTGGCGCGGCGGGGAACTCGACGTCGTCCTCGAAACCGGCGTCCTCGGAGACGGCAAGGTCCCGCTCGTCTGCATTTGCCACGATCCCTTTTTCGCGCGAGCCGGACTCTACGGCGAGGGCGGTCGCGACTACCCCGACAATCTCGACCGGTTCGTCCTGTTCTGTCGGGCTGTCATGGAAGCCTGCAAGCAGCCGG
>CAZMPH010000014.1:9862-27296 GCA_964568195.1 uncultured Nitrospirales bacterium
CACGCGCACGACTGGCAGGCGGCGCTGGCCGTCGCCTATCTCAAGACGCTCTATCGTAACGACCCGGCGTGGATCGGGACCCGTGCGCTCTTCACGATCCATAATATCGGCTATCAAGGACACTTTCCCGTCTCGGCCTATGACACCATCGGCCTCCCGTGGTCGGAATACACGCCTGAGCGGCTCGAATATTACGGGCAGGTGAATCTGCTGAAGGGCGGCCTCGTCTACGCCGACATCATCAACACGGTCAGCCCGACCTATGCGCGCGAAATCCAGACCGCCGAATTCGGGTATGGCCTGGAGGGCGTGCTGCAGGTCAGGAAGGACAGGCTGTTCGGCGTGACCAACGGGATTGATTACAACGTCTGGAACCCGGCGACCGATTCGCATCTGCCGGCGCATTATTCGGTGGACGATCTGGCGGGGAAGAGGGAGTGCAAGCACGCGCTGCAGACGGAGATGAAGCTGCCCGTCCGGGACGTGCCGCTGGTGGGTCTGGTCTCCCGGCTGGCTTTCCAGAAGGGGATTGATTTAATCGTGGACATCCTCCCCAAGCTGCTCGATCTGGACGTGCAGGTGGTGGCGCTCGGCAGCGGCGACCCCTCGTATCAAACGCTCCTGACGGGCCTCAGCGAGCGCTATCCCGACAAGCTGGCCGTACGTCTTGCGTTCGACGAACCGCTGGCGCACCGGATCGAGGCCGGGGCGGACCTCTTTCTGATGCCGTCGCGCTACGAGCCCTGCGGGCTCAACCAGCTCTATAGCCTCCGGTACGGCACGGTGCCCGTCGTGCGGAAGACAGGCGGGCTTGCCGATACCGTCGTCCCTTATGTGCCGGATGTCCGATCGGGCGCCGCGGCGACGGGCTTCAGTTTCGAGAAGCCCGAGCCGGAAGTCCTCCTGAGTACCCTTCTTCTGGCCTTGCGTGTCTATCGCGATAAGGAAGAATGGGCCGGCCTGATGCGGCGGGGGATGCAGCAGGACTTTTCCTGGCAGCGCTCGGCCAAGCAATACGTCGAATTGTACAGGCGCGCGATGGCGGTCTAATCTTTCCTTGCCTGGCGCTTAGATCAGCTTGGCGTCGCGGGCAAGCGGCGCGATGGCCGCGATCACGCTGTCGTGGCAGGCGCCGTTCGAGGCGGCAAGCCCGCGCCGATTTCGCAACTCCTCACCACCGTACCGCAGCGGTTTTCCGGCGAGGTCCGTCAGGCGACCGCCCGCGCCGCGGAGAATGGCTTCCGGCCCGCACGAATCCCACGCTTTGGTAAAGCCGGAGAGATCGAGGTAGAGATCGGCCTGCTGCGTGGCGATGAGGCCGGCCTTGAGGCCGACGCTGCCCAAAATCATCTCCTGTCCGGCGCCTAACCGCTCGCGGATGGCATCCGTCAGAGGGTGCCGGTGCGACCGCGACATGACCAGGCGCAGGCTTGGCAGCTCCGCCCTGGCGGCGACCCGCAGCGGGCGCCGCTTGCCCTGCTCCTCAACCCACGCGTTGCAGTCGGCGATGCCTCCGAAGAGGACATCGCCCACCGGCCGGTAGACCGCGCCGACGCGGGCCTGCCCGTTTACGGCCAATCCGATCATGACGGAGAACTCGCCGTTCTTCGCGATGAACTCGTGTGTGCCGTCGAGCGGGTCCACGTACCAGACGCGGCCATTTTTGAGCGCGTCCGAGTTATCCGCGTTCTCTTCCGCGACCACGCCGTCTTCCGGGAAGGCTGTGCGGAGCCCGGTGACCAAAAACTCATTGGCCCGCTTGTCCGCGTCGGTCACCGGGTCGTCGTGACCTTTATAGGCCACGGCGAAGTCGGTCGCGTAGATCCGCATGAGGATTGCGCCGGCTGCCCGCGCGAGGCGCGCCGCCTCGTCCAGTTCGCGCGTGAAGCCCGTCACGAGAAGTTGCGGTAGTCGAGGGAGGGGAAGATGTTGTCCTTCTCTTCGATGTCCTTGAGCCAGCCGGCGTCCACGCGGTTGGAGAGAAGCTGTTCGTAGAGGCGGGTGAAGCGGGCGATGTGGTTCTTCGTGCGCTTCACGGCGTACTCCACCATAGTGCCGGTCTTCATGATAAAGGCCCAGTCCGAGCTTTGCGCCAGCAGGAGCTCCCGCCCGGCCTGCGCGAGCGCACGCTGCGTGAGCCCGTCCGCCTGGGAGAACCGGCTCGTCAGTTCCTCCATCCGCCGGGCCGCCGTGTGGAGGTGCCGGTAGATCCAGTCGTTGCCGCCGTTGAGCCAGACCTCGTGATAGCCCTTATACCCCCAGGACGACCCGCAAGGCGTGCACACCTGGTTGATCTCGTGCCGCTCCAGGTATTCGGCGGGCGTGATCGGCTTGACGATTTGCTGATCGAAGTGCAGTTTGCGGAATAAATAATCCAGCCACTCCGGCCCCTCGAACCACCAGTGCCCGAAGAGCTCGGCGTCGTACGGCGCCACCACGATCGGCGGCCGGTCCATCAGGGGACTGAGCCATTCGACCTGCCGCTCCCGGTTGAACATGAAATTGCCGGCATGGTCCGCGGCCCGTTCCAGCGCCCAGGCCCGGTCGTACACCTGCTTCTGGTCGGTCTTGCCGGTGATCCGGTAGTACTTGATGCCGGTGCTGCCGCGCTTGCCGTCCGGCTGGATGTAGGGCCGGACGTAGTCGTAGTCCAGGTCCCAGCCGGCGTCGCGGTAGTAGTCGCGGTAGGCCGGGTCGCCGGGATAGCCCTCTTCGGCGCTCCAGACCTGCTTGGAGGAATCGAGGTCGCGGGCAAAGGCGGCGACGCCGGTCGGGCAGAAGACGGGCGCGTGCACATCGTAGCGCGGGCGCGGGTCGGCGTAGAGGAGGCCGTGGGACTCGGTGAAGAAGAACTGGATCCCTACATCCCGCAGCATTTCATCGAGGCCGGGAAAGTACCCGCACTCCGGCAGCCAGATGCCGTGCGGGGGCCGGTCGAACGTCTCCTCGTAGTGGGCCACGGCCGTGCGAAGCTGCGCGCGCACGGCGCTGGGCACGACATTGAGCAGCGGCAGGAAACCGTGCGTCGCGCCGCAGGTGATGATCTCCAGCTTGCCCAGGTCTTGCAGGCGCCCGAAGGCGCCGACGAGGTCGCGTCCGTATTCGTTCGTGAACGCGTTCCGCGACTGCAGGAACCGCTCGAGGTACATCGTGGCGAGACGATGGAATTCCGGCTGGGAGGCGGTGCGGTGCACTTCTTTCGCGGCCAGCTCGATCAGCCGGTTGATGTGCCGTTCGTAGCGGGAGATCAGCAGCGGGTCCCGGAGCATCGAGATCAACGGCGGCGAGAGCGTGGCCGTCAGGCGGAAATCCACGCCGTCGCGGACCAGCCCGTTCATCATCCGCAGGAGCGGAATGTAGGTGTCGGAGATCGCCTCGTACAGCCAGTTCTCCTCCAGGAAGCGGTCGTGCTCCGGATGCCGCACGTAGGGGAGGTGGCAGTGGAGAACGAGGCAGAGGTAGCCGGTCGGCTGTGTGCTCATCGGCGGCCCTTCTCCGGCGACGACGGCATCGCGCCGCCGGCGAATCGCGCGGCGGACAGGGCCTTCTCCCTCGCCAGGCGCTCCTGCAGCGCGCGAAGTTCTTCGGGAGACAGCCGACGCGGGAAGTCAGGGGCCGGCACGAACTCCAGCGGCCGCGCGGGATCGGGTTTCCGCCGGCGCACGAACCGGACGCGCATCCAGCGCTCGTCGGTCCTGGCGGAGACGCCGGCGCGGGGCGTGTGAATGACGTTCGACCGCGCGATCGCGTGGAAGTGTCCGGTGCGGGCCACGAAGCCCAGGTCCGCGCAGTAGGATTTCTCGGCCGTCCAGACGGGGACGTACCAGCCGCGGGCTTCCAATCCGATGTCAACGTCGAAGGTGGAATGAGCGTTGGTCCCGTCGAAGTGGATCAACGAAATGTCATAGAACCGCGTCACGGCCCGCGCCCCGTCCATCTCCGCGCCCAGCGCGTCCTGGGCCTGCCGCAGGCTCTCCGGCGTCACCTCCCAGTAGGCGAACAGATGCAGCGGGTCCATCACCATCAGGACCAGTTCGGTCCGGCCGTATTTGTCGGGGATGTCTGCGGTCATGATGCCTGTGTTTACCGCCCGTCGAGCTTTATGCCCTTGGAGATGGCCACGATGCCGGACTCGGTGACCGTGAAGCGCTTGCGATCGGCCTCCATGTCGTGGCCGATCTCGGTCTTCGGCGGGATCGTCACGCCCTTGTCGATGATGGCCTTGCGGATCCGGCAATGTTCGCCGATCACGACGTTCTCCATCACGATCGACTGGAACACTTCGGCGTGGTCGTTGACGCGGACATTGGCGGAGAGGACGGAGTTCTGCACGCGGCCCCCGCTGATGATGCAGCCGCTGCTGACGATCGAATCGAGCGCGATACCCACGCGGCCGCCGGCGCTGTGCTCCTCCGCGAACACGAACTTGGCCGGCGGGAACTGGCCCTGGTAGGTGCGGATCGGCCAGTTCTGGTCGTAGAGGTTGAACAGCGGGTCCACGGACACCAGGTCCATGTTGGCTTCCCAGTACGCGTCCAGCGTCCCGATGTCACGCCAGTACTTGACCGCCTTGCGGTTCTCGTCGCGGAAGTTATAGGCGAACACCCGGCGGCTCCCGATCATGCTCGGAATGATGTCCTTGCCGAAATCGTGCGCCGAGTCGCGTTCGGCGTCCGCCAGGAGATGCTCATGCAGGATCGAAGTCCGGAACAGATAAATGCCCATGGAGCACAGCGCCCGGTCCGGATCGTTCGGCATGGGTATGGGATAGGCGGGCTTTTCGTCGAAGCGGGTGATCTGGGAATTGCTGTCCACGGTCATGACGCCAAAGTTCGAGGCGTCGGCCAGCGGGACCTCGATGGCGCCCACCACCGCGTCGGCCTGTTTTTGCTGGAGGAAGCTGTGCATGTCCCTGTAGTTCATTTTGTAGACGTGGTCGCCGGCCAGGATCAGGACGAACTCGGGCTGCTTGTCCTCGACGATGAACCAGTTCTGATACACCGCGTCGGCGGTGCCCCTGTACCAGTCCTGGCTGATACGCTGCTGGGGCGGCAGGGAAAAGATGTACTCGCCGACTTCGGGGTTGAAGACGGTCCAGCCGCGCCGGATGTGGCGGTCCAGCGAGTGGGACTTGTACTGAATGAGGACGATGATGTTGCGCAGGCCGGAGTTGATGCAGTTGCTGAGCGTGAAGTCGATGATGCGGTATTTGCCGCCGAAGGGCACGGCCGGCTTGGCTCGGTCCGCCGTCAGCGGATGCAGGCGCTCGCCCCGTCCGCCCGCCAGGATCATGGTCAGGAAGTTCTTCATGGGGGAAAGGATTGTAGCAGGACCGGCGGGAGATGGCAAAAGCGGAACTTTCTTGATAAAATTCCGCGCCAGCGGAGCGATTGGACTTGGACGGAAAAGGCAACAGCGTCGAGCTGCGGGAGGTGACCAAGCGCCATGGGGCGACCGTGGCGGTGGACCGGCTCTCGCTCACGATCCGCAAAGGCGAGTTCTTCGCCATCCTCGGGCCCAGCGGCTCGGGAAAGACCACGACGCTCCGCCTGCTTGCCGGGTTCGAGCAGCCCGATTCCGGCAAGATCATCATCGAAGGACGGCACATGGAGGGCGTCCCGCCCAATCGCCGCCCGGTCAACCTCGTGTTCCAGAACTACGCGCTCTTTCCCCACATGACCGTCGCCAAGAACGTCGCCTTCGGGCTCGAGATGAAGGGGATGGCGGAAGCGGAGATCGGCCCGCGCGTTACCGAGGCGCTTGAGATGGTGCGGCTGGCCGCGAAGCAGGACCGGCTCCCGTCGCAGCTGTCAGGCGGGGAACAGCAGCGGGTGGCGCTGGCCCGCGCGCTGGTGAATCATCCGGCCGTACTCTTGCTGGATGAGCCGCTGGGCGCGCTGGATAAGCAGCTCCGGCTCGAAATGGAAGTCGAGCTGAAGGCATTACAAGAAAGAGTCGGCATCACCTTCGTGTGCGTGACGCATGACCAGGAAGAGGCGCTCACCATGTCGGACCGCCTCGCCGTCATGCACCACGGGCGGCTCTTGCAGGTCGGCACGCCGGAGGACATCTACCAGGCTCCTGCATCCGCCTTTGTGGCGAACTTCATCGGCGTCTCCAACGGCCTGTCTGGGCGAGTGGAGGGGATTGTCGGGCAGCACGCGACCGTGGCGGTGGAGGGGATCGGCGTGATCCATTGTCCGGCCGTGTCGGGCGTGACCGCGGGCGCGCCGGTGCTTGTCACGGTCCGGCCAGAGCGCCTGCACCTCTCGCGCGATCAGGCGCCTGAAGGCTATCAGAATCATTTCGCGGTGCGGATCGCCAAGGCCATCTACGCCGGCAACGAGACGCAGTATCTCCTGACCCTGCCCAACAACCAGACCTGGAAGGCGCGGATTCCCAATGCCGACGGCGCGGCCAAGCGGTTCCATGCCGGCGAGTCCGCCTATCTCAAATGGCGGACGGCCGAGGCCGTGCTGCTGCCCGAATGAATAACATTCAAGCGGGAGGGGGGAAGTGGCTCGTCGTTCCGCCGGCGTTGGTGTTGATCGTCCTGTTCGGCGTCCCGCTGATTCTTGTGCTCGCAGTCAGTTTCGCCTCGCGCGGCACCTACGGCGGCATCGAGTGGGTCGGCACGCTCGGCAACTACACCAGCATCGCGGACTCCCTCTATCTCCGTATCTTCTGGCGGTCCCTGTGGCTGGCCGTCCTCACCACGGTGATCTGTCTGGTCATGGGCTTTCCCCTGGCCTACGTCATTGCGCGCGCCCCAAAGCGCTGGCAGGGCGTCCTGCTCTTCCTCGTGATCATTCCCTTCTGGACCAACTTCCTGGTCCGTACCTACGCCTGGATGTTCATCCTGCGCACCGAAGGCCTGCTGAACCAGGCGCTGCTGTCGCTCGGCCTCATTCACGAGCCGCTCAATCTGCTGTTCACCGACATGGCTGTGCTGATCGGGTTGGTGTACGGCTACCTGCCGTTCATGGTCCTGCCGCTGTACGCGGCGCTGGAGCGGCTCGACCGCTCGCTGATCGAGGCCGCGTGGGACCTCTATGCGAAGCCGATGCAGGTGTTCACCAGGGTCGTTCTGCCGCTCTCCAAGCCGGGCATGATCGCGGGCTGCGTGCTGGTGTTCATTCCCTCGCTCGGCGCCTACGTGACGCCGGACCTGCTCGGCGGGGCGCGGACGATGATGATCGGCAACCTGATCCAGCATCAGTACCTGGTGGTGCGCGATTGGCCGTTCGGCTCGGCGCTGTCGTTCGTGCTGATGGCGGGTGTGCTGGCGGCGGTGCTGTATTACCTGCGCGCGGGAGGGGCGAGGAGCCTCACATGAAAACCGGGCGCTGGTTGATCGCGGCGAGCGTGGCGGACCTGCTGTTTCTCTACCTGCCGATCGCGATCTTGATCGTGTTCTCCTTCAACGCCTCCAAGCTCTCCGCCCGCTGGCAGGGCTTCTCGCTCCAGTGGTACGCGAAGCTCTTCACGGATCAGGCGCTGCTGGCGGCGACCGTGAACAGCCTGATCATCGCCGTGGCCTCGACGGTCTTTGCCGGCGTACTGGGCGTGCTGACTGCCGTGGCCCTGGAGCGGCAGTCGTTCCGCGGACAGGCGGCGTTCGAGGGGTTTTTGCTCCTGCCGATCGTCATTCCCGAGATCATGCTGGGCGTGGCGATGCTGCTGTTCTTCGTGATGATCAAGCTGCCGCTCTCGCTCGTGACGATGACCATCGCGCACACGGTCTTCAATTTTCCCGTGGTGGCGTTGATCGTGCGGGCGCGCCTGCGCAAGCTCGACCCGCGGCTGGAGGAGGCGGCGCGGGATCTCGGCGCGACGCCGTGGATCGCCTTCAAGCGCGTGACGCTGCCGCTGCTGATGCCGGGCATCGTCGGCGCGCTGCTGATGGCCTTCACGCTGTCGCTGGACGACTTCATCATCAGCTTCTTCACGGCGGGGGTCGGCTCGACGACGCTGCCGATCAAGGTCTATGGCATGCTGAAGTCGGCGGTGACGCCGGAGGTCAACGCGCTGTCGGCGATCCTGGTGCTGGTGTCCATGGCGCTGGTGGCCGCGGCGACCTGGGTGCAACGAAAATGAAAAGGGGACTGGCTCCAGAGGTGCCTGTCCCCGTTTTCATTGAAGAGCGGGTCCTGTCGCCTGCGGCTCTGGGGTCCTGCCGGCCAGCAGCCGGGGAACCTGTTGCTCTTCAAATGCAACGGGTCATCAGCTCATGACCTTTCGCCGTCGCAGCCCCGCAGACTCGTCTGTAGGCCATTCCGCTCCGCCAGGGTCCCATTCGGCGCCACCGGCAAGAAATTTCCTCACCACTGCCGTTGTCTTGTTCATGTTCGTAGCCCTTGCTGCCTGTTCGCCGGGGACGGATGGCAAGGACCCTAAGAAGGTCACGCTGCATCTGTTTACGTGGTCGGACTATACCGAGGAGACGGTCGTCAGGCAGTTCGAGGAGCGGTTCGGCATCAAGGTGGTGACCGACACGTTCGGCTCGAACGAGGAACTGCTGGCGAAGCTCCAGGGCGGGGCGGCGGGTTATGATGTGGTTGTCCCCTCGGACTACATGGTGTCCATCCTGATCAAGCAGGGCCTGTTGGCCGAGCTGGACCCGGCGAAGGTCCCGAACCTCGCCCACGTCTTCAAGCACCTCAAGGGCCTCTACTACGATCCGAAGAACATCTATTCGGTGCCGTACCTCTGGGGGACGACCGGCATCGGCTACAACGCCGACCTGGTCTCGCCGCCGCCGGAGAGCTGGCAGGTGCTGTGGGACGAGCGCTACAAGGGCAAGATCAGCCTCCTCAACGACGAGCGTGAGGTGTTCGGCATGGCGCTGCGCGCAGCGGGCGAGTCCCTGAATGAGACGCAGCCAGCCAAGCTGGCGGCGGCCAAGAAACGGCTCATGGCGCAGAAGGCGCTCGTGAAGACCTACACGAGCGAAAACTATGATCAGCTTCTGGTCTCCGGCGAAGTGGCGTTGGCTCACGGATGGAGCGGCACCATCATGCGGGCCGCGGCCGAGCGTCCGTCCATCAAGTACGTGATCCCCAAGGAGGGCGGCACGATCTGGCAGGACAACCTGTGTGTCCTGAAGACGTCGGTACACAAGGATGCGGCGATGATGTTCATCAACTTTCTGCTGGAGCCGCAGACCGCCGCGCTGATCACGACCAAGGTGAAGTACGCCAGCGCCAGCGAGGAGGCGCGTCTCTTTGTGCCTAAGGAGATCGCGCAGAACCCCGCCATCTATCCGCCCGACGCGGTGGTCGCCCGCCTCGAATGGATCAAGGACGTGGGCGAGGCGATCAAGCTCTATGACCGCGCCTGGACCGAGCTCAAGGTCAAATAGCCCCTCTCGATTTACTCAAACGCGCTACGGTATACTGAGGCTCCGTCATACTTAATTTATAGGAGGCCTCGGTGTTCATACGAATACTTGCAGTTGCGTTGGTGGCGCTGGTTTGGGGAAATCCGTCATGGGCCGATTTCAAAATTCTGGAATGGTCCTTCGACAAAGATGCGCCGGGAAGTCCGCCGTCCGGGTTCGCCGCCGGCAGCGCGAATGGATCGTCCGGGCGGTGGGAAGTCACGGCTGATGCGCAATCATCATCGCCGCCGCACGTGCTGGCGCGCATCCCTGCGGATTCGCTGGGCAAAGGACCGCAGGTGATTTTCATCGAGAGCGCCGAGGCGGCCAACCTGGACATTACGGTGCGCATGAAGGCGGTGGCGGTGGGAGACGGCCAAGGGAGCGGCATTGTCTTTCGGGCCGTGGACGATCGCAATTACTATGTCGTCTGGCTCAGCCCCGAGGAAAAGCTGGTGCGCCTGGACAGGGTGGTGAACGGCGAAGTGAAACCGCTCCAGGACCTCAAGGTCGAGAACGCCGATATCGGCAAATGGTACGTCTTGCGATTGAACGCGGTCGGGCCTGTCTTCGAAGCCTTCTTCAACAACCGGCAGTTTCTCTCGGCCCGCGATGACGCCTGGGAGTTCGGGCGATATGCAAAAGGAAAGGTGGGGCTCTGGGCACAGGGGCCCGTGTCCACCTATTTTGATAACGTGCGGTTCACGGCTATGGACGGCGGGACCGGCAGCGCGCCGCTGGGCGGCACGGAATCCACGATCATCAAAAAATAGCGAGGGGCTCAATGTTGCGTGGGTTACTGAGAGCGGCGCGGAAGTCTCGGGCCCGCATTGTCCGTCCCGCTTGGTCTGTGTTAGCATAATGCACGATAAAAAGGTCGATCGGACCAGCTTTCAAGGAGTGCAGGGATGGCCGTACTGAAGATTGCGAAGCTCGGCTCGCCGGTCCTGCGGCAGATCGCCGCGCCGGTCGATCCGGATACGATAGGCAAGCGCGTGTTCCAGCAGTTCCTCGACGATATGATCGAGACGATGGTCGCGAGCGACGGGATCGGGCTGGCGGCGCCGCAAGTGTCCCGCTCCGAGCAGGTCCTCGTCATGGAGTGTAAAGGCGAGCACGGGTTCCCTCAGACCATCCTGATCAACCCGGTGATCGTGGGACACTCGCCGGCGACCGCCGAAAGCTGGGAAGGCTGCCTCAGTGTCGATAATCTGCGCGGGAAGGTGACGCGCCCGGTCGGGGTACGCGTCAAGTATCTCGATCGTGACGGGAAGTCCGTCGAGCTGGACGCATCGGGGCTGCATGCCGTCTGCATCCAGCATGAAATGGATCACCTTATCGGCAAACTGTTCCTGGATCGCATGACCGACTTCTCGACGCTCACCCAACTGGAAGAGTTCGACAAGCACTGGCGGACGGAACACGCCGAGGTCATTTAGCCTGAAAGCTCGCCTGCCTTGAAGTCCCTGCTTCGGGTACTCACCTACATCAGGCCCTACTGGGGGCTTGCGGCCATTACCTTCACGGCGGCGGCGACGGCGGCCGCCATCGAGCTGCTCCCGCCCTGGCTCCTCAAGATCATCATCGACGACGTCATCGGCGGCAACCGGCCGGGGCTCCTGCCGTGGATCATCGGGGGCCTGCTGCTCGCCCACGTCGGCAAGAACGCCGCGTCGTCGCTCCGCATCCGCTTCAACAACACCCTGGAGCAGCGGGTCATCTGCGATCTGCGCGACGAGGTCTTCACGGCCCTCCAGCGCCTCTCGATCAGCTACTACGAGAACCGCTCGACCGGCGAGATCATGAACCGGGTGAACAACGACGTCGAGCACGTCGAGCGCATCTTCATCGACGGCATCGAGTCGCTGCTGATGTCGTCGCTGACGCTGATCGGGATCTCGGCCATCCTGTTCGCGCTCAACTGGAAGCTGGCGTTGCTCTCGCTGCTGCCCATCCCGGTGCTCGTGTATGCGGCGTCCTATTTCACGAACAGGGTGCACAAGTTCTACCGCGGCGTCCGCGAGAGTTCGGCCGAGCTGAGCGCGTATCTCCAGGACGCCCTCTCGGGCATCCGGGAGACGATGGGCTTCAATCGGGAGGCCCACGAGCGCGGGCGGTTCAATCAGCGGAGCAAGGCGTACTGCGACAGCAACCTGCGCGTCATGACGCTCTGGTCCATGTACTCGCCCAGCATGATCGTGGTGGGGAGTCTCGGCAGCGTGATCATCCTGTGGTACGGCACCGGCGAGGTGCTGGCGGGGACCCTGTCCGTCGGCGAGCTGGTCGCCTTTGTTTCCTACCTGGCTTTGTTTTACGTGCCGGTCAACCAGATCCACTCGGTGAACCATATGCTCCAGCACGCACTGGCGGCCGGGGAGCGGGTGTTCGAGATCCTGGACACCAAGCCGGAGGTCGCGGACAAGCCCGGCGCCGTGCGTCCGGCGGGCCGCCTTCGCGGAGAAGTGGCCGCCAGTCACGTATCGTTCCATTACCGGCCGGACATCCCGGTGCTGAAAGATGTGAACTTCCGGGTGAGGGTCGGCGAGCGCATCGCGCTGGTGGGGCCCTCCGGGGCCGGCAAGAGCACGCTAATCAAGCTGCTGATGCGCTTCTACGACGTGCAGGACGGGACGATCACGCTGGACGGCCGCGATCTCCGCGATCTGCCGCTGGCCTACGTGCGCGAGCAGATCGGATTGGTCCAGCAGGAGCCGTTCCTGTTCAACGGCACGGTGCGGGAGAACATCGCGTACGGCGACCTCACGGCGAGTCAGGCCCGCCTGGAGGAAGTTGCGCAGGCGGCGCGCGTGCACGAGTTTGTGGTTGAGCTGCCGGAGAAGTACGACACCTGGATCGGGGAGCGCGGGGTAAAGCTCTCGGTCGGGCAGAAGCAGCGGATCTCCATCGCGCGGGTGCTGCTCAAGGATCCGCCGATCATCATCTTCGACGAGGCCACGTCCAACATCGACACCGAGACGGAAGTGAAGATCCGCGAGGCGCTGGTTGAGCTCACGCGCAACCGGACCACGTTCATCATCGCGCACCGGCTCTCGACGCTGCGCCACGTGGACCGCATCTTTGTCCTCGACGACGGGCGGCTCGTCGAGGAGGGCACGCACGCCGTCCTTCTCGCCCGCAGCGGCCTCTACCGCACCCTCTACGAAGCCCAGTTCCAGATCTGACGGCTCACCGACACAGCTTCCGCACCTCGTCCCACCTCACGTCCGCCAGCAGCGGCTCGGCGTTAACAGGCATCGCGGCCGCTAACGCCTTCATCTCGGCAATTCGCTCATCAGTGTTGGGGTGAGTGGAGAGATACGCCGGCAGCGCAGCGCCGCCTGTTTGCTTCTTCAACGTCTCGAAGAACCGGACCATGCCCGCCGGGTCGATTCGCGCGGCTTGCAGCAGGTGGAGGCCTTCACGATCCGCTTCCGTTTCGGTCTCCCGGCTGTAGTGGAGCGTCGTCAACGTCCGTCCCGCTGCTACGGACAGCGCGCCGATACCCGTGATATCCCCGAACACCGCGCCCACGATCGCGGCGATCGAAAGATCCCGCACCAGCGCTTTCATTGCGTGGCGACGATAGACATGCTGCATCTCATGGGCCAGTACGCCAGCCAGTTCCTCCGGCCGCTCCGCGGACTGCAGCATTTTCCTGAAGACCACGATCTGGCCGCCGGGGGCGGCGAAGGCGTTGAACACCGGTCCGTCCACGACGGTGATGTGAAAGCGGTAGGGGGAGTCGGGCCGGGCGGCCGCCAGGCGCGCCACGATGCCGTCCACGCTATCCCGCAGCCGGTCGTCGGCGCACCGGCGATCGGCCGGCGCGAGCTGCTGCACGACCGAGTCACCCAGCGCGGTTTCCCAGGACGTCGGAATGAGCGGCGTGACCAGCTCTGCCAGCGCCGGAATGCCCCAGAGGAACATGCCGACGATCAACACGATGGAGGCCGCGCCGGCCAGCACGACCAGGCTCACAAGGCTCGCGCGATGGCGCGGCCCGGCGAACTGCCGCTCGTTCTCCCGGGCAAAGTGTTGGAGCGCGTGGAGGAACGCCGGGTCTTCCACGACGACGGCTTCGGGGATGGGGCTCCCGCGTTCCAGCCTGACCGGCTCGTTGGCGTACGAGCCCTGCGTCTGCGTGATGTCGCCGTACGGCCAAAAGGCCCGCGTGCCGTCCGCGATGTGCAGCTCGATCCCGCTCGGCGCGAGGACGATGGTGACGGGGTGGCGCGCGGTCGTGCGGCCGTCGAAGTAGTGGCCTTGCCAGGAGGTTTGGCTAGCCGGGAAGGGCATCGACATCGAGGAAGCCGGAGAGTTCTTCGCCGGTGGGGGTGGCGGCCTGTGCCCGCTGCGTGATGTGCTCGATGTCCACCGGGCCCTGCAGGGCCAGGTTTTCCATCTCATAGAGCCTCGTCCGGACCGTCGCCCAGGGGAGGGCCAGACCCAGGCTGGCGATGATGATCGTCAGGTTGACGGCATAGAGGCCGAGCAGACCCGAACCGGTGACCGTGCAATGGAAGCGCGCGCCGGCGAAGGAGGTGTGATCCCAGTAATACCGTCGCTGGAAGGCGAGGTACCACAGCCAGATGAGCCCCAGCGTCGGCAGGGTAAGCAGGAGCGTGAGCACGTACCTGCCCAGCAGCGCGCCGGCCTCGCCGTTGAAGGCGAACGAGGTGGAGCCGAAACGGGAGTAGCTGGCCAGGAAGCGCCGCAGGTTGGTCTGGTAGAACGGAAGATACAACCCGAGGGTGAATCCCGTCAGCAACACGCCCCGGAGCATGATTCCCAGGAGTTCCCGGTACCCTCCGTAAAAACCGAAGCGCACTCCGCGCCAGGACGTGCGGCTCAGCCGGTACCGCATCGAGCCGATGATCGCCAGCGGGAGCAAGACGACGAAACCGACGGCAAGCAGGACTTGCCCGGCCGCGTCGGCCCGGGGATCGTCCCAGAGCATGGGCAACAGCGTTCTGGTAACGACGACGAGTCCGCTGAACAGGACCGCCGCCTTGAGCCATCCGATGAGCAGCTCCTTGCCGGTCCCGTGGAACCCGAACCGGTCGCCGGCGAACTCCGTCTGCCCCCATAAGTATTGGCGGGTCTTCACCTTGGCCCAGAAGGAATAGACGCCGAGGGTGAGAAGGGTGAACAGGACGTTGGTGATGAAGATGCCGAAGAGCTCACCCCCGGAGCCGTGAAAACGCAGGCGGTGGACGGAATTCGTATCGGAAGGAGCGGCTGCCGCAGCCTCCGCCTTCGGGATTGTCCCGGCCAGGCTCGGCCGAGCGTCGACGGGTCGCTTTCTGATGAAGGGGATCGCCGCGACCACGCCTGCGACCGCCACCCAGACCAGGAAACCGGTTCCGCCGGTCACGAAGACGTCGAGGAAGCGTTCTCCCCAACTGTGTCCGATGGTCAGAGTTGCCGGTATCTCGCGAGGGCTCGCGGAAAAAAATGCGTCCAGCGCATAGGGTCCCCGCTGTTCGATCCGGAACTCTTTAACGGCCACTGCTCGCCGGTCGCCCCAGATATAGAACAACGTGGTGGTGACCGGTTCGACGGGGACGAAGGCGCCCGTCGTCTTGGAGAAAAGCCGCACGTTGAGCTTCGCCGCGGGCTGCTCCTCTCCCAATTCCATAAAAATCGTGTAGGTGCCTGTCTCCGTGAACGTCAGCTCGACCGTGCCGGGCGCCGCGACTGGGATGAGACTGCCGACCAGGTTATCGAGGCTCCTGGCCGCGTAGACGGTGAAGTCCGCCAGTCCCGCGAGGACAATCAGAAGCGCGGCGATCCAGTACCACCGGCTGGATGGGGGTCGGCTCAGAAGAGCTCCTTGTAGTTCGGTCCGTGGAGTTGTCCGTCTTCGTCGGTGTAGCCGATCGAGGCGCGGTCCCGGCGCTCGGCCTCGTGCAGGTTGATGACGTAGTGGCCCCGGATGCGGCCGATAGTCTCCGCGAACGTCGGCAAGCCTTTCTTCCCGGAATCGGACGGGCCGTGGGGGCCGCGCGCCAGCGTCAGGAGGGTGTCGGCGGTGGCCCATTCGTTCTCGGAGAACACGTAGATGTCGGCGATGGCGTGGGGGCCGAGCTTGTCGCCCTTGCTGGTCGGCGGGATGTACTGGAGCAGGGTCTCGTTCTGACGGGCCTTCTTGAAACGCTGCAGCAACTGGGCGACCTGCTCATCGGTCGTGTCCGGCGGCACGAGCACGGCGACGGCGTTGTATTCCGGCAGCACGGCCACCGTGCGGGACGTAACGTGCGGGGCGCTTGGCGTGCCTGTGGTCATGCCGGGTGTGAGGGTGGTCTGGCCCGTGGTCGGGTCGGTCGGCTGGTCCTTGGGGTTCGGAATGACGATCCAGAGGATGAGCCACAGTGCGAGGATCCCGCCCACGACGGCGGCGACCGGATGCCCGCCTGTGGGCTGTCCGGGCTCAGGCGCGCCGGGATTGTGCCAGACGGGTTCGGGCGTCTCTGCAGATTCGGGAGGACCGTTGGTCATGGCTGAGCCTTGTTTCCTTCCGCTGTTTTGGCCTCGTCCCACAGGCGGTCCATCTCGGCCAAGGTCATGTCGGACAGCGAGCGGCCGCGGGACTTGGCCGCCTGCTCCATGTGGGTGAATCGCGCGGCGAACCGGTTGGCGGCCCCGCGCAGGGCTTCTTCGGGATTTACTTTCACGAGGCGGGCGAGGTTGACCAGCGCGAACAGGATATCGCCGACCTCGTCCTGCAGGCGCTGCCGTGCCACGTCCGTCGCGTCTTGCGCGGCATCGGCCCGCGCTTCCTCCACTTCGCGCAGCTCTTCATGGACTTTGTTGACGACCTGGGCGTAGCCGGTCTCGTCGTTCGGCCAGTCGAAGCCGACGCGGGCCGCCCGCACCTGTAGTTGATATGCGCGCAGGAGCGCCGGCAGCGACTTGGGCACGCCCTCCAGCGCCGAGCCTGTCTCGCCGTTGCCGGACTGATCGGCTTTCTCGCGGCGCTTGATTTCCTCCCAGCGGTGGACGACTTCTTCAGCGGTAACATTTTTAGCGGGAGGGGGCCCCGCAGACGCCCCTCCCGCACCCACTTTTGCCTCACCGAAGACGTGCGGATGGCGGCGGATGAGCTTTTCGGCCAGATGCTGGAGAACATCCTCGATGGTAAAGGTGTTGTGTTCGCGGCCGATCTGGGCGTGGAAGAGCACCTGGAGGAGCACGTCGCCCAGTTCCTCCTTCAGCTTGGGATCGTCCTGCGCTTCGATGGTCTCGAGGACCTCGTAGGCCTCCTCGATCAGATAGGGCTTGAGCGACTCGCGGGTCTGCTTGCGGTCCCACGGGCATCCGCCTTCCCCCCGCAGCCGGGACATAATCTCAACGACCTGGTCGAACCGTTCGGACATGCGGGCATTATAGAAGAACGGGCGGAGTTTTGAAATCCGGTCCTATGACGCCTCCGTAATAAGGGGAGGAACGGCGGTATTTTCTTGTGTAACGATCCTTGTTGCGGCGAGACTCTAAGCTTGGGGGCGTGCCATGCCCCTACGGTGTTGACGCGAAGCGACGAGCCTGTTATATGGACGCATCTGTATAACTGTATCCCACGCGAGGTACCCATGCCGAACGAGACGATCACGCAGCAAGTCAGCGAACGGTACGCCAAGGCCGTGACCACCGGCGAGCAGATGTGCTGCCCGACCGGCTACAACTTCGACGATCTTCGGTCTTTCGTTCCTGAAGAGGTGTTGCGCGTGTCCTATGGCTGCGGGACGCCCGCGGGCCTGGCGACGGTGAAGCCCGGCGAGACCGTGCTGGACATCGGATCGGGAGGCGGCATCGATTGTTTCGATGCCGCCCGGCGCGTCGGCCCGACTGGTCGGGTGATCGGGGTGGACATGACCGACGAGATGCTGGCCATGGCCCGCCGCAACGCGCCCATCGTGACGGCAAACCTTGGCTATCCTGCGTCGAACGTCGAGTTCCGCAAAGGCCATGCGGAGAATTTGCCGGTCGAGGACGGCAGCATTGATCTCATTATTTCCAACTGCGTGATCAACCTGGCGCCTGACAAGGCCAAGGTGT
>CAZMPH010000015.1:0-15457 GCA_964568195.1 uncultured Nitrospirales bacterium
GTCGCCCTTGAGGAGGAACCGGCCGACGAGATCGGAAGCGGTGAGGTCTTCGTGGCAGGCGACGGTGATCAGGGGCCGGCCGAGCTTGTGCGCCATATACTGGACGAACCGGGTCTTGCCGCAACCCGTCGGCCCCTTCAGCATCACCGGCATCTTCGACGCGGCGGCCGCCTTGAACAGGCCGATCTCGCCGTTGACCTCGGCGTAGAACGGCTCCGTTTTGATCCGGAATTGCTCGACTCCCTGCTCTATTCCTTTGGCCACCTGCTTTCCTCCCGAAGTCTGAGTCCTAGGATATAATATAGGATATGCGGCTGCTCCCACAACTCCAACGCCTCGCGCGGCTCCGGAGTCCCTCTCTTGGACTGCTCTGCGCCCTGCTCATCTTGCCGGGATGCGTCACCTCGGAACTGGTGACTCAGGAGATGGAGTCACAGATCGCCAGGGACATTCCGTTCGAGTCGCTCAAGGCAGAGCCGGACAAGTTCAAGGGGCGCGTGGTCGTCCTGGGAGGGAAAGTGCTCGCCGCCAAGCGGCTCAAGGAGGGCACGCAGATCGAAGTGCTCCAGCTGCCGTTAGACAAGGCCGACGCGCCGATCATGACCCTCGCCCGATCCAGGGGCCGGTTCCTCGCCTACCAGGAAGCATTCCTTGACCCAGCCACGCTTCCCGCCGGCACGGCCGTCTCCATGATCGCGGAAGTGACGGGGCACAAGACCCAGCCGCTCGACGAAGTGGACTACACCTATCCGACTCTCAAGATCCGCACGCTCAAGGTCTGGCCCGAGCAACGGTACCTGCGGCCTTCACCCTGGCCCTATTATCCCTACGCATACCGCTACCCCTACCATCCCTTCTATCCCTACTGGTGGGATCCCTGGTACTAAGCGCGCGGGTGGCGCTGAGCGGGACCCTGGCGGAGCGCAGCGCGACTGTGGCTTCCGGAGCGCGAGCACGTCAGGGTGGCTCGGCGACAGGACCCGCGCTTTCATGCCGGGCTCACGATGTACGACTCAACCAGCCGGAGCGGGTGGTAGGCGAGCTTGGCGCGACGCAATCCTTCCAATCCTGAATCGTCCATCGTGTTGATGAACTCGTAGGGCTCCAGCTCGCGGCAGAACTCGCGGAAGATGTACGCACCTAGCCCTTTGATCTGACGGTCGGCGATTTCGAACAGCACGCAGAACGTTTGCGCATTCAACGGATAACCGAACGTGTAGGCCGCCACCCGCCTTTCCACTTCGACGACGCGCCCAACAAGTCCCAGGCCTGCGGCATGGGTGATCCCCTGACGGTGCGCGTGCTCGGCATCCGTTGCGAGATGCACCGCCAGATCGGAAGCATCATGGTGTTTCATTCCCTGCTGCCAGTGCCGGAACAAAGCTACGCACGCATCGGTATCCTCCGGACGAAAAGCCCGTAGCACTGGACGTGATTGTTTCACGCAATGGTTGTAGTCCACGCGCTGACTTTTGTAGCGGTCTCCGTGCAGCCCGACGAGATCGTCCCGCCGATAGAGATAGTCCGGCCCTTTGGGGGTCACGCGATACTCCAGATCGCGGCAGCAGACGGCCAGACTCTCGGGCACGTTCTCAATGCGGGTCATGGCCTGTGTCTTATTCCGTTCGGACAGAAAGGCAAACGCTCTGGTCATCGCCGGCCCACAGGGGTCTGGTCCGATCGGAGGAAGCGCTAGGAAACTACCCTCCTTGTTGCCGGCCACGAGGCAGACGTGGCTCTCCAGTTCCATCCATTCGTAGGTGAAGAGGTCGCGCCAGATGAAATGATAGGGAAAGGAGTACGCGGCATTCTGGTCTCCCGGCACGGGATGGGCGGACAGGCGCGCTTCGAACACGGACGGGCCTCCCGCGCTAGCGGACGGAGGGACGGCGCCGGCACGGATGCTACCGTGCGGGTGGTCGAGACGCCGAGCGAAGTCCGCGGGTCAGTCGGTGGAGCCGCCTCAGCACGATCACGTCGTCCTGATACGCGCCGATCAACTGGTGGTTCGCGAGAAAGATGCGGACGATGCCCTCGGATTCCAGCAGCGCGGCGGTCCGCTCCACGTAGGCCCGCGACTCGGGGCTGTCCAGGTTGTCCCGGATGAAGGGGCACTTGCTGTCCCATCCCATGACGACCGCCGAGCGCACGTGGTCCCACATGACGGCGACCGGGTAGAGGCGGCAATCCAGAGGGCGATCCTCGTAGATCCCGCAGTGGCCGGTCTGCGGATCGAACGCGGGGCACCGATAGCCTTCCCCCTGCGGCACGACGGCGACCTTCGAGCCCGCGTGATCCGGAAAGGCGCCTGGAGAGATGCCGCGCGCGACGGCCGCCCGGATCTCCTCCCGCGTGAAATAGGGACGCAGCGCGCTGTCCCGCTCGGGAAAGCGGCAGCAGACGTCGCAGGCGAAGCAGACCTTGCTCGGCACGATCTGCTCGACGACAACAGGCAATTCGCGGGACTTCGGCGTCTTCATGGGTGGAATCATTGTACATCACGGCCGATCGGCATCCAACGTCCCCTTGTTCCGGCGAGCCCCCCATGGTAGGATGAGTGCATCCCTGAGGACGACAGGAGTGGCCTCATCACAGAGTCCCGTAAACTCTCTCGCGCGCCGGGTCGAGGATGCGCTCAACGGCATCCGGCCGGCCCTGCAGATGGACGGCGGCGATTGCGAGTTGATCGGGGTCTCCGACGACGGCACCGCGAAAGTCCTCCTCAAGGGCGCGTGCACGGGATGTCCAGCCTCCAGCATGACCGTCACGATGGGCATTGAGCGCCGGCTCAAGGCCAGCGTTCCCGAGATCACGCGGGTCGTCGCGGTATAACCCTTCATTGTGGGTGTGATGAATCGCACAACCGCACTGGCCGGCAACCCGCCGACTGAGTTGGTCCCCGACACCCACCGCGAGCACAGCCGCCGAGTCCGGAGCCGCCTCGTCGAAGCGGGCTTGCACGACGGCGCCACCTGGCGCGTCTCACCGACTCCGTTTCTCCTGACGTCCGCCGACCGCGCCGCCATCGAATCGCTGGGCCTTCATCTCCTCCGCTTCACCCAGGCCCTGAATCGCCTGTACTACGACAGCGTCCGCGGCGCGCAACCGCGATGGGTGGCCGAGTACTTGGATCAGGGCAAGCCGCCCGACCTCCTCGACGACGCGCGCATGAACCGGTTCCGCGCGGCATTGCCGGGCGTGATCCGCCCCGACCTGATCTTCACCGAAGACGGCTTCATGATCAGCGAACTGGATTCCGTGCCCGGCGGCATCGGGCTCACCGGATGCATGGCCCAGGCCTATGCCGACCTCGGCTGGCCGATCATCGGCGGGCGCAACGGCATGGTCGAGGGGTTTGGGCGGATGATCCGCAATCTTCAGATTGATCGTCCAACCTCTCTTGCTATCGTCGTGTCCGAGGAATCCAAAGACTATCGCCCCGAGATGCTCTGGCTCGCGGCGCGTCTGCGCGAGGCCGGCCTGGCGGCAGAGACCGTCTCGCCGGGTGATGTAATATTCACGGAAGAGGGTCTCTCTCTGAGCAACGGCGACGCGGTCACCACGCTTTACCGGTTCTTCGAGCTCTTCGACCTGAAGAATATTCCCAAGGCCGAGTTGCTGCTTTACGCGGTCAAGAAGGGACGCGTGGCCATGACCCCGCCCGCCAAGCCGTGGCTCGAAGAGAAGATGGCCTTCGCGCTCCTGCATCATCCCGCGCTCGAACCCTTCTGGAGCAAGGAACTGGGTCAGGACACGTTCGATCTGCTCCGCCGGTGGATGCCCAAAACCTGGATCCTCGATCCCCGCCCGGTTCCGCCGCACGCCGTCATTCCCGGCCTCACCGCGGAGGGACGCGGCGTCTCCGATTGGAAAACCATGGCGGGACTCGGCCAGAAGGGGCGCCGGTTCGTGCTCAAGCCCTCGGGCTTCTCGGAACTGGCGTGGGGATCGCGCGGCGTGTCGGTGGGCCACGACCTGCCGCAGAAGGAATGGGCCGACGCCATCGACGCGGGGCTGGCGTCGTTCCCGAAGATGCCGTACATCCTCCAGGAGTTCCGCAAGGGAACGCGCGTGGCCTCGAGTTATCACGATCCGGTCAAAGACGAGATCGTCCCCATGCCGGGCCGGGTCCGTCTCTCCCCCTATTACTTCGCCGCAGGCGAGACGGTGGAATTGGCCGGCATCCTGGCGACCGTGTGCCCCTTGGACAAGAAGCTGATCCATGGGATGACGGACGCCGTGATGGCGCCCTGCGCGCTGGCCCGTCCCGGCGAGGAGGCCTCTGCGCCATGACTTTGTACCACGTGCGCTGGTGCCCCGAATGTCAGATCGTGAAGCAGAAGCTGGACGAGCTGGGCCTCCCGTATGAAGACGTCATCGTGCCCGACATGCGCCCGCACCGCGCACAGGTCTATGCGGCCTCGGGCCAGTACTACGTCCCCGTGCTCAAGGACGGCGACAAGGTGCTGAGCGAGACGCGCGACATCCTGTCCCATTTGGAAACCACGTACGGCTCGAAAGCCGCGCGCTCATAAATAACCTGAGAGGGACCCAGACTATGGAGACCTGGCGGCAGGCCCTGGCGAACAGCATCACGAAGCCCGAGGAACTGGCGAAGCACCTGGACGTGGACCCGTCCGCCATCGCCGACGTGGTGGCGGAGTACCCGATGCGCATCACGCCGATGTGGATGAAGCTCATCAAAGAGAAGGGCGACGCGTTTTGGCGCCAGGTGGTCCCCGAGCCGGAGGAGCTGACCGACGACAGCCCCGCGGACGATCCCCTGCACGAGGAGATGGACAGCCCCGTCCCCCACCTCGTGCACCGGTACCCGGACCGCGTCCTCTTCATGGTGACCAACCAGTGCCCGATCTCCTGCCGCTTCTGCACCCGCAAGCGCCTCGTGGGCAAGCCCGGCTTCCTCAAGCAGGGCGAGTTGGAGCGCGTGGTGAAATATCTGCAGGCCCACAAGGAAGTGCGGGACATCATCCTCTCAGGCGGCGACCCGCTCCTGCTGCCCGACCACCTGCTGGAGCGCATTCTCAAGGCCCTGCGGACCGTGCCCCATCTCGAGATCATCCGGATCGGCTCGCGCGTCCCCGGCAGCCTGCCGGAGCGCATCACGCCGGAGCTCTGCGAGATGATCAAAAAGTATCACCCGCTCTACATGAACCTGCATTTCAACCATCCGGACGAGCTGACCCCGGAGGTCAAGGCCGCCTGCGGGCGCCTCGCGGATGCGGGCGTGCCGCTGGGCGCGCAGACCGTCCTGCTCAAGGGCGTCAACGACGATCCGGCCGTGATGATGCGCCTCGTCCATCAATTGCTGCTGGCGCGGGTGAAGCCCTACTACCTCTACCAGGCCGATCTCACCCGCGGCACGAACCACTTGCGCACGACGGTCGAGACCGGTCTGGAGATCATCAAGGCCCTGCAGGGCCACACGAGCGGCATGGGCGTGCCGCACTTCGTGATCGACGCGCCGGGCGGCGGCGGCAAGGTCCCGCTGCTGCCGGCGGACTATCTCGTCAACCTCACGCCGGAGCAGGCCACCCTCACCAATTACGAGGGGAACACCTATACGTACCCGCAAGCCACACAGCCGGACGGCAACGGCGACGGCAAGCGCCGCGAGCTGCCGATGGTCACAGCCCCCTCCACCGGCTGCGGCATGGCCGACTCCATGCTCGGATAACGCGCGCTCGGGGCGATGAGCAAACCGGCTCCCAAACGCAAAGCGCGCAACCGCAACCGCGGGGTCCTCGCCTACCAGCAGCTTCGCGCGCTGGTCCACGACGGCGTCATCTCCGCCAAGGCCCCGATCGAATCCGGCCAATACCAGCCGGCCAGCCTCGACCTGCGACTCGGCGACACCGCCTATCGCATGCTCAGCAGCTTCCTCCCCGAACAAGCGCCCGTCGAGCAGAAGCTCGTGGTCCAGGACCTGTTCAGTTCCGACCTCGTCATGTACGAGCTTGACCTCCGCAAGAGCGCCGTGCTGGAGAAAGGGCACGTGTATCTGATCCCTCTGATGGAGGAGCTCGCCCTGCCGAGGACGCTCGCCGCCAAGACCAACCCGAAGAGCACGACCGGACGCCTCGACGTCTTCGCCCGCACGATCACCGACTCGCACGCGCGCTTCGACGAGATCCGCCCCGGCTACCGCGGCAAGCTCTATCTCGAAGTCGTCCCCCGGTCGTTCTCGATCCGGATCTCGGCGGGGATGTGCCTCAACCAGCTCCGCGTGGTCAGCGGGCATCCGATGGTCGGAGACAACGAGCTGCGGACGTGGCACAAGGCCGACCCCATTCTGTACGACGACCACGCGCCGCTGCCGGGGAAGGACCTCACGCTCGACGAGGGGCTCTTCCTCCGCATCAATCTGAAGGCCGAAGGCGGGCTCGTCGGATTCCGCGCCAAGAAGAACAGCCAGGTGCTGGACCTGTCCCGCATCGGCTACTATGACCCGACCGACTTCTGGGAGCCCATCCCGCAGAACCGGCACGAGACCCTGCTCCTGGAGCCGGAGGATTTCTACATTCTCCTGTCGAAGGAGCGCATCCGCATCCCCCCGGAGTACGCGGCGGAGATGGTGGCCTACGAGGCCGCCATCGGCGAGCTGCGCACCCACTACGCGGGGTTCTTCGACCCCGGGTTCGGGTATGGGGCCGGCGACCTGCGCGGGACGCCCATCGTCCTGGAAGTGCGGGCGCACGACGTGCCGTTCCTGATCCACGACGGCCAGACGTTCTTCAAGGTGCTCTTCGAACGGATGCACGAGCGCCCCGAAAAGGTGTATGGTCAGGGCATCGGGTCGTCCTATCAGTTCCAGGGCCTGACGCTGAGCAAGCACTTCAAGCCGTACCGAGGCTGAACAGATGGACGAGCGACCTCAGCAGCAGGACGACCGGCAGACCGAGCACGAAGCGGAAGCCGAGGGCGAGCGCCACATCACGGCGCTCCAGAAGTTCGTCGGCTTCGTGATGATCGTGCTCGCCTGGCTGCAGCTGCTGATGGCCGTGAGCAGCGGGTCGGACGCCGATCACTTCCCATTCGTCTTTTATTTCGTCGGCCTCCTCATCTTCATGAACGGCACGATCACCGCCTCCTGGTACAAATACCCGCTCATGGGCGCGGCGACCGTCACCGGCCTCGCCTTGATCTACCATATTAAATCCCTCGGATCGGCCGCGCGCTGGGAGAAGGGCCTGGTGGTGTACGGCACCATCGCCGTGGTCGCCTATTTCATCCTCTTCGCCAAGAAGCCGCCGGTCCGGCGCATCAATATCCCGCCGCCCCAGGAATGACCATCTCGGTCATCATTCCCACCTTACACGAGGAAAAAGCTCTCCCCGAGACGCTGTCCAGGCTCCGGCACCCCGCCTTTTCGGAAGTGCTGGTGGTGGACGGAGGCAGCCGGGACAAGACCGTCGCGGACATCGCGCTCGCCCATCCCCTGACCCGCGTCATGAACACGCCGACGGGCCGGGCCAGGCAGATGAATGCGGGCGCTTCCGTCTCCAAGGGCGAGCTCTTGCTGTTTCTCCACGCCGATACACTGCTGCCCCCGACGGCCGCGGAGGACATCACCCACACCATGGCCGATACCCGGTTCGTAGGCGGGCGGTTCGACGCGCGGCTCACCCCCGACCGCGGCCTGCTCTGGGTCGTGGGCCGTATGATGAGCTGGCGTTCCCGCCTGACCGGCATCGCGACGGGCGACCAGGCCCTCTTCGTGCGAAGGAAAGTCTTCACGGATCTCGGCGGCTTTCCAGACATCCCGATCATGGAAGACATCGCCTTCTGCCGGCGTCTCAAGCGCGCCGGCCGGGTGGCCGCGCTGCGCAGCTGCGTGATGACCTCGGGACGCCGGTGGGAACGGCACGGCGCGATCCGGACCATCCTCTTGATGTGGTGGCTCCGCCTGCTCTTCTATTGGGGGGCGAGCCCCGATCGTTTAAAACGTATGTACGGGGACGCGCGGTGAGCACGGCGCTGATCATCTTCGCGAAGGCGCCGATTCCGGGGGAGGTCAAGACGCGTCTGTGCCCGCCGCTGGACCCGGACGAGGCGGCCTCGCTCCACGGCTCGCTGGTGCTGGACGCGGTCGAGCGGACGAAGGGGCTGCAGGGCGTCACTCTCTACGTCGCGGGGACGCCGGACCTCGCGCATCCCTTCTTCAAGGTGATGGAGGGGCGCTACGGGGCGCGGTTGTTACTTCAGCGGGGGCCGGACTTGGGAGCGCGCATGATGAATGCCATACAGGATGCCTTCGATCAGGGAGCCAAAGACGTGCTCCTGACCGGGACGGATCTGCCCACGCTGCCGCGCGCCCATCTGGTCGAAGCGCTGAAGCTCGTCAAGAATCACGATGTCGTGCTGGGGCCAACGGCGGACGGTGGGTACTATCTGATCGGGCTTCGCAAGATGGTGCCGGCCTTGTTCGACGGCATCGCGTGGAGCACGGCGTCGGTGTTGGCGGAGACGAAGAAGAAGATCGAGCAAGCGGGCTTGTCACTGGGCTTGTTGCCGGAGTGCCGCGACGTGGACACGCTTGAGAACCTGAAGGCCTTCATCGCGCTCATCGGCAAGGACCGCGCCATGACCAAACGCACCGAAGGGGCGCTGCGTTTGATCGGCGCACGCCTGAAAGAACGCGGCGTTTAAGAGCGGGTCCTGTCGGCGACCACCCTGACGTGCTCATGGCCTTTCGCCGTCGCAGCCCCGCAGACTCGGCTGTACGCCCTTCCGCTCCGCCAGGGTCCCACTCGCCGCCACCCGCAAGAAGCCAATTCAACTTCTCCCTGCTAGACATCATCTCTTCCTAGGTGTAACGTTCAAGCAAGCGTTTCCACGTAGGAGGACCATGCCTGCAAGTTTTTCAGACAGATTGACTGCAAAGGTCAAACAGCACTTGAGGTCCACTAATGTAGGATTTCTGCTTGGTGCCGGATCTTCGTATTTAAACGGCGAAGGATATCCTTTAGCGGCAGCTCTCTGGTCTGCAATAAAGCCTCTCCTTCATTCAGATGACCAAGAAAAGATCCAACAAAAACTTGATAGCGGCGCACCGGGGCTGGAGGAGGCACTTGATCAGCTTGATGATGGTATAGCCAGCACATTCGGGCTCAGAGATCGAACGGCAAGTGCTGTCGCCACTCACTTTCGCGCTTGTAGTCCGACGCTGGAATATCATCGTGCCTTCGTAAAAGGCATCGCACAACTACGCGAACGACGGATTCCTGTCTTCACGTTGAATTATGATTCGCTTATTGAAAGGGCTGCTGATGCAGAGTCGCTGCTCTTTTGCGACGGATTTATGGGAGGCACTAATGCTTTCTTTGATTCGCAGAGCTTCAGCTATCGGCTTGGTGTTCCTGAACGGAGGAAAGGAAAATCGGTTGTCGCCCCCCTCCGTGGAGTCATCAATCTCTACAAGTTGCACGGTTCGGCGGAATGGTATCTCGATTCAACTAGGGTTATTAGGCGTGGCCATCCCAACCAACCATTGCCCACTGGAACTCGTCTTTTTATGATCCCCCCAGGACACCGAAAAGGAAGCGACACGCTTTACCCTCCCTATTCTACTCTGTGGTCTGAATTTTTCGGGCAATTAGCTCGGGATAAATTTCATCTTCTTAGCCGTCTTGTATGCGTTGGCTATGGCCTTCGCGACGGACATGTGAACGTAGCTCTCGAAGCAGCTCGAGCACGACAACACTGCACGATTATCATTCTTTCACGATCGATCGGGGATGATCAATTCAACTCGTGGAAGTCCCATAAGAATGTAATAATTGCGACGCGTGATCGGTGTTCCCTCTATGGGGAGGAGGGGGAAGGCCATAGCGAACTATGGAGTTTCGAATGGCTTGCACAGGAGGTGAAATCTCATGCCTGAAGATACCCCGACCTTGATTGGTCATATCCTAGACGTCCAGGGATCCTCGTTCATCGCTGATCTTATCGAGGACGAAGAGGGTGTTGCCCCTACAGTGACTATTGGTGAGGAAGATATCGCTGTCGGTCGCTTGGGATCTTATGTTCGTGTCGAACAAGGAAGCCTTAAGGTTTTGGCCATGGTTGCCCGAATGACCGAACGTGAGAAGTTGCCACCTGGAATATCTGAAGGAACAGAAGGTGAAGAGGACCGCGAACCTCTTGCTGTTAGGACTATTCAGCTTATTCCGGTTGGATCGCTCAACAGAGACGAAGAGTTTGAGCGTGGGATCTCAGAATACCCGACTACAGGAGCTGAAGTACATGCGGTTGGGAAAGAAGACCTGGCACGTATGTTCAGGCGATTCAAGGATCGCGGCTACGATGTGGGCGTTCTATCATCGAATCCTGCCCTGCGTGTCTATCTAGAACCATCGCCTTTGTTTGGTCGGCACTGCGCGATCGTTGGACAAACCGGGGCAGGGAAGTCCTGGACGGTGGCCTCTCTACTCCAAAAGGCAGTGCACCTGATGCCTAGAGCTCACATCATTTTGCTCGATCTGCATGGAGAGTACCGCAACGCCTTCGGCGAAGACATTAGTCGGACCATTGATGCCGTTGCCTTTGAAATACCTTACTGGTTAATGACGTACGGCGAGCTTTGCGACTTGCTAATAGATAGGACGGAGTTCGCTGCTCATAACCAGATAGCATTCTTTCGGGATACCTTGAATAGTCTCAAGCAAGCAGAGGGGGCAAGATTGAGCCTCCCAAGAACGACGGTAGATACACCGGTCTATTTCTCGCTAGATAATCTGCGGGCCGCGATCCAGACAGAAAACGAAAGAATGGTAACAGGGGCTAGCGGTAAACCAATCAAGGGCCCTATGTATGGCGACTTCGATCGCTTTCTTATGCGATTGGATAGTCGGCTCAATGATAATCGCTACGACTTCCTTTTAAAACCACGCATAAGGAACACTTCTGCCAGTCTTGAAATTCTCCTTCGGGATTTTGTTGGCCTAGGCACACCTCGTAAAGCCATCACGGTGATTGACATTAGTCCTGTGCCATTTGATGTGCGTCCTGCAGTGACGGCCCAGATCGGAAGACTCGTATTCGAGTTTAATTACTGGAATCCGAGTTATGCAGAGTTTCCCATCTTACTTGTCTGCGAGGAAGCCCATAGTTACATCCGACGGGAGAGTGATGTCCAGTTTGAAGGAGCACGCAAATCTATGGAGAGGATCGCCAAGGAAGGACGAAAATACGGTGTTGGTCTCACTGTTGTCAGTCAACGCCCTCATGAACTTTCTGAAACTGTCCTCTCACAATGCGGCACTTTTATTTGCCTTCGGATGACAAACCCAGACGACCAAGAGTACATCAAGAAGCTTGTCCCGGAAGCTGAACGCGATCTTGTCAACATCCTTGCTGGACTGCGCAGAGGAGAAGCAATGGTTCTGGGTGAGGCCGCCCCTCTTCCGACACGCCTTATCTTCGATCGGCCTGCACCAACGCCGAAAAGCGATGACGTTGATTTTTACAAGCAATGGCGAGAAGGGCAGGAGGATCTCAATGTTGATGAGATCGTTAATCGTTGGAGAAGACAAACACGGTGAGACAAGGTAAAAACATGGAAAAGAAATGCTCTGTATACGTTGCAAGCCCATATGGGTTTGCTGAAAGCACCAAAAAGTTTATGGAGGAGCACTTCTATCCAGCCATTAAGAAAGCTGGCTGCGAAATCCTAGACCCCTGGCGCCATAACGTGTCCCCCAAACCAACTTTTGAAGAACTAATGGAACTTGGCAAAAAGAATGCTGAAGATATCAAAAAAGCTGACGGGCTAGTTGCTGCTTTAGACGGCACAGATGTGGACAGTGGTACAGCTGCCGAGATCGGTTATGCCGCAGGAACGACTGGAAAGAAAAGATGGATTATTGGCTATAGGAGTGACTTTCGTCGAACAGGGGAAAAAGGAAAAGTTAAGGTAAACCTACAAGTCGAGTATTTCATCCACAAGAATGGTGGCACCATTGTGAGCACACTAAATGAACTTACCGCGGAGATCAGAAAGAAGAGTTCAAAAAACTAGCGAAGAGAAAACGGGGACGACACTATTTTCAGCTTAGCTCCTCTCTCAAAGAGGAGTAGCAGTTAGGGTCAGAGTCCATTTCTGATGGAGCCTAAGGCATGCCTCGATTCAATCATAAGGCGATCTGGGCGATGGTGGTGCTCACTCTGCTCGTTCTGTCAGCGGGTGTGGAGGCGACGGCCTTAGAGAAGGTCTGGAACTTCGATGGTGATACTTTGGATTCACTCCCCAAGGAGTTTGTCATCGGGACGCTGGTCGATGGGCGTCCCGCAGGAGACTGGAAGGTGCTCCGAACAGACCAGGCCAAAAGCCCGCCGCATGTACTGGGGCAGGTGAAGGGAAAAGGCGGGGAGCATACGTACAAGGTGGTCCTCGTCAACGGGACCGATGGATCCGATGCCGACCTTGAAGTCTCGTTCTTGCCCGTTGACGGGAAAGCCGACATGGGTGGCGGCCTCATCTGGCGGGCGTCGGACGATCGAAATTACTATCTGACACGGGCGAATCCCCTGGAGCAGAACATTCGGATTTACCAGGTCGTGAAGGGCATCCGTCATCTGCTGCAGAACTTCAACCAGACGATCTCACTGAAGCGGTGGCACACCCTTCGGGTCATCACCCGCGGCTGTCAGATCCGGGTGCTGTATGACGAGCGGCAGGTGTTTGACCTCTGCGATAACACCTTCACGAGAGGCCGCGTCGGTCTGTGGACGAAGTCGGATGCGGTGACTTACTTCGACGACCTGGAGATACTGGTCTTGAAATGATTCTCTGTGCTCATTCAGTGGCAGGTTCTGTGTGTTTTTCCAGCACGGAAAGGGAGGATCGATCATGAGAGTTGGATACAAGAGGACGTTAATTGCTCGCCTCGGAGCTGCCCTTGGGTTTGCCTGCGGGGTCATCGGTCTTCTTGCCGGTCTGACTGACCACTCCTGGAAATTGGGCACGATCGGCTGGTTTACCGGTGGCGGGTTGCTCACGCTGATTGCGCTATTTATCCTGGTGGACGGAGCCATCGCGTTTCAGAAAGCGCGAATGGCCCCACACAGCCTGGACGATTAACCCTGCCGGCCTTTCAGGGGGGAGAAGAACTCTCTCAGCAGGTGACGTGCAGAATCGCGTTGGTGTCGTCCATGTCGCGCGTCAGCGCCTCGATGGCCGTGTACGTCGGCAGGACGAGCAATTCGATTTTCCGCTCCTGGGCTTCGGCCTTCACTTCTTTCATCACAGGCAAGGCGCCGTTCGCGCCGGTGCCGATCACGAGACGGCGGCACTTCCAGGGAATGTCTTCCTCGATGGACAGCGGCGTGTGCCCAAACTTGTCTCGGAATTTCTTGGACGGCTTCTTCTTGCGCTTGCTGATCTCCCCGCGGTCGATCACGACGTCGTGCTCGTAGGTAGTGCCGTCAATTTGGATCGAACCGAACGAGAACTTGTCGAAGCGCATGTGCCCCTCCGCTGGTATTCTACGAGCGGCGAATCGCTGTAAGCAACACCGCCCTTTGCCGCGTGACTTAAGGCGGACATTCCTTTATCCTTCCCTCGTAGGACATGCCTCGATTCAATCAGAAGGCGATCTGGGGGATGGTGGTGCTGCAGCAGGTGGTGTGTTAGATGAATCGAAAAAAGAGTAAGCCCCAATCTTCCGAGTACCAAGATGCCAAGCTCGCGCTTGCGCGCCGCGCCGATAAGAAGGACGGGACGCTTACGATGGCGCAGGCACGAAAACTGCTTCTCATCGGCCATCGTAAGGACGTCTATCGGTAGTCGATGGAGCATAGTCCTTGCCTCGATTCAATCATAGGGCGATCTGGGCGATGGTGGTGCTGGAAATTCCGTTCACCCTTCCTTATCCTGTAGCTGCTCAACAAGGGAGGCCCCTATGCGATGGATGAGGGCGGTGAGTCTGGTCGTTTTAGCGATCGGGGTCTTGCGGCCGGAGATGGGGGCGGCGCAGGCGCCGCCGGGGCAGATCACCTTCGAGCAGTTCCGGATGTTGAGCCGCGGCTTGACGGAGGGCCAGGTGCTCAGCAAGCTCGGCAACCCCATCGCGCGCACGACCCTGTCCTGCACCGGCGAGACCAGCAAAGGGCCCGCCGGCAGCACGACCACGGTCGTCTGTCCGCAACTCTGGACCTATACGATGCCTGAAGGCTGGACCGCCGACATCACCTTCATCGCCGGCCGCCTGACCGAGTTCAATAACTCCAAGCCTCAATAGAATCAGCCGCCCAATCTATCCTGCTCGGATCGAAGAAGGGGGACAGGCACCATTCGGAAATGGAGCCAGTCCCCTCTCGCTCTGAAGACTGCGTGACTTAAGGCGCACATTCCTTTATCCTCCACTCAGCGAACGCACGCGACCAAGAGAAATTTAAGGGAAGGAGATATGCGATGAAGCGGCCATGGCTTTGCTTATTGATTGCCTTCATAGGCCTCACGCTCTCGGTTTCTCTTGTCAATGCTGAGATTCTCGCCATGCTGAATTATGAGACCAAACCTGAGCAGGTAATCCGAAAAGAAGGGCTAGCGGTCATTGATGTGGACCCGAAGTCCCCGACGTTTGGGAAGATGCTCATGGACATCCCGCTGCCGCCCGATCTGGTTGCGCATCACATTTTTTATAATCGCGATCAGAGCAAGGCCTATGTCACCGCGCTGGGTAAAAGCATCCTCCATGTTCTTGATCTCACACGCTTTCCCTACCGGATGAAGGCCGTGGAGGTCCGAGACTGCCAGGTGTTGGAGGACATTGTCTTCTCTCAAGACAATCGCACCTGGTACCTCACCTGTATGGGTTCGAGCACTGTCATCATGGGGGACGCGACGAATGACAAACCGCTCAAGACCATCAGCGCGCCACCGCCGGGACCTCCTTTTATCAGTTACCCGCACGGCATCAGCATCCACAACGGCATTGACCGCGTCATGATCACCAGCACGGTGAGGCCATCGGATTTGGGTGACCCGGGAGAAACGGTGACGGTTCTTGAAGCCAGCACTGGAAAAGTGTTGTCCACCCACAAGGTTTCGAAGAAGCCCTCCCCTTCGAAGGCCGCACCGGTTGAAGTCATGTTCTCCCCTGCAGCAGAGCCCCCGGTTGCCCACATCACAGTCATGTTCGAGGGCACGCTATGGGCTGCCGTGTGGAACGCGAAGTCCAAAGACTTTAGCTTTCATCAGGTAGATGAGTATGGTGCTCGAGGGCACGGTGTTCCCTTAGAGATACTCTATAACCGCAAAGGGAATCGCCTGTTTGTCACCACCGCCAAGCCAGGCCATGTGAGCGTGTATGATAATAGTGATCCCCAGCACCCCAAGTTCCTCAAGGCAATCCCGGCAGCCCCCGGCGCTCACCATTTGGTCCTCTCCCCCGACGAGCGATATCTGTACGTGGACAACTGGGACGTCAAGCGCAAG
>CAZMPH010000015.1:15467-26719 GCA_964568195.1 uncultured Nitrospirales bacterium
GAGCGATATCTCTTCGTCCAAAATAGTTTCCTCAATCTTCCGGAGATGAGCGATGGCTCGATCACCGTGATCGACGTGGCCAAAGGAAAGCCAATCGCACGCGTAGACACGTTGAAAAATCAGGGGCTCAACCCGAACTGCATTGTGCTTTTGCCCGAGAGGCCCTAGGCGATGCTGCGACTGTTATTCCAAAACATCGAGCAGAGCCTTGGTCCCTCCCTCGCGCAGGTCTCGTTACTGTTGTACTGGGGCGGGCTGGCCCTCCTGCTCTTGGTGGTGCTGGCTCCCGTGTGGCGGGTCTGGGTGGAGTCCTTAACCGCGCGCACGGGAATGGAACAGCGATGGGTGATGATCTGCCCTCATTGCCAGAAGCGCACGACCGTGACCGGCCGTAGGTGCGGCATTTGCAAAGAGGACCTGGGCATCCCCATGGTCGTGCGGCTCTGGACGTTGTTCACGAGAAGAGGAAAGGGAACTTTTATACGGCGGCTCAGGTGGGTCAGTCACCTGCTTGGAAGCTTCGTCTTTCTGTTGCTTTCAGTCTTGATCGTCACGGCTACAGGCGTGCTGGCTCCACAAGGGGCGTTGCATCGGCTCTTTTTAGGCCTGGCATTGGTGGCCTTGGCGGTTGTCGGCTGGTCCGGCGGGCGCGCCCTGCGGATTGGGCACCCAGGGGTGCTGACCCGCGTCGGAGATGCGGCGATGGCGCTGGCGGCGATCGGGGTGATGGCAGTGATGCTGTTCCTGGCCGATGCGGCGAGGCCCATCGAGGAAATCGTGTTGGCTCGCTTCGACACCATCGACAACGCCGCCAGGATCGGGGAACGAGTCCTGCCCCTCCCGGAGGGAGAGATCGGGTTTGACTATCTGCAACTGGACCAGGAGGCCTTGGGGTATCATCGGGTCATTGCGTTGGGCTTCTCCGCGAGCGAACGTGTGCCGTTTCACCGGAACCTCTTGAAGCAACGGATCACCACCCACCTTCGCAGACATGCGGCAGGCTACACGGCGCGCGGGCTCACGGTGCGCGTGCGCACCGACCGTCTTCAGGTCACGCCGGGCCAAGCGTATGAAGTGGTCGAGCGAGAGGGCCATGTGCTGATGCGAAGTGCGGGGAGCAGGTGAGGCGATCGGGGTGAGGGTAATCACCCAGCAAGAAGGGGGCTGACATGTCAACCACACTGCGAACCATTGTACGAGGGCTAGGGACGTTGTTGATGACGCTGGCCGCGGTCGGGCTGGGTGCCGCACCGGTCGCGTGCTCGGCAAAACCACAACCCTGTTGCGAGATCACGAGCATTCATGCGGACGGCCAGGTGACGGCGCAGGAGCTCGTGGGCGCCAAGCGCACGTTTCAGTTCCAGGTGGACGATAAGGCGCTGCTGGCCACCTTACACGTCAGCCAGAAGGTCTCGGCCGACTTCGGCGCGCAGAAGGTCTCCGTGAATGGAGCGGGGGCCTGTTGTAACATCGTGTCGGAGACCGGCAGCAAGGCGATCCCGCCCGCCCCCATGGAGCCGCAGGCCCAACCCACCGCAGTGAAGACGCCGCCCATGCTCCCGAGTGGAACGTGCTGTGACATCGTCGCTAACCCGGCGCTGAAAGGCCGGCTGGGCCGGCTGCTCGTCACCTTTCCCGAGGGAGCCAACGCGGGCAACGCGCGCGTGGATGTCTATAAGGCCGGCGAGCCCAAGGCGCTCACCGGCGGGTATGGGAGCCAAACCCTGGACCTGCTGCCCGACACCTATGCCGTCGTCATCTCCGGCAAACGGGTCGAGGGCGTGACTGTCCAATCGGGTCACGACACGAGGATGAAGGTGGGCGTGCTCCGGGTCAGCGCGGGCGGCAACACCCGCGTGAACCTGTTGGATCCCGCCACCAAACAGGCGCTCACGGGCGGCTATGGCAGCCACCAGTTTGGCTTGCCGATCGGAACGGTGCTCGTGCAGGTGGCCGGCCAATCGGAAGCGGTTACGATCGAGGACGGCAAGATCAAGGACTTTTGATGCGAATCGAAGAAGGGGGACAGGCACCATTCGGAAATGGAGCCAGTCCCCTCTAGTCAGCGGCAGGTGGTGAGGACCTGGCCGCCGAGGACGGTGCTCTCGCAGATCGGCGCGCGGGGGAACTGCGGGGGCGGCTGGCGGTTTTGATTGTAGAAGTTCCACTGCTGCTGCAAGTACCGATCGGCTTGTTGCTGCTGTTTGTCCGACCAGTACCAGTACGGCGGCAATTGCTCGACGCGCGGCACAGTGACCGTCGGCGGCGTGGGCGACTCTGAAGGAACCTGCGGCACGACCTGTTGAGTCTGCACTTGCGGCAGCTTGGGAACAGGCTTCGGGCCGTCTCTTAGCTCGTCCAGCGTCCCGCACCCCGACGTCAGCAACCCCAGACCCAGAGCAAGACCGAACACGCCAACCTTCATCATCGGATTTCAGCTCCTGCTAAAAAACTTCTTGATGGTTTCGACCACGTAGGCCTGCTGATCGGCGGCAAGCTCGGCATAGATGGGAATCGCCAGCGTCTCCTGGGCCGCGCGCTCCGACTGCGGGAACGAGCCCTCGCGATAACCGAGGTCCTTGTAGCACACCTGGAGGTGCAAGGGAGTCGGATAGTAAATCTCGCTCCCCACACCCTGCTCCTGCAGGAAGGCTCGGAGCTGATCCCGCCGGGGGACCCGGACGACGTACTGGTTGTACACGTGGCGGTTCTCGGCAGTGACTATGGGCAGTGTCACGCGATCGAGGAGATTCGCCTCCTTGAACAGGGCCTCATAGCGTGCGGCGTTCCGCTGCCGCCCCTTTGTCCACTCCTCCAGATACTTCAGCTTGACGCGCAGTACCGCCGCCTGGAGGGCATCCAGCCGGCTGTTCAGTCCGATCACTTCATGAACGTACTTCACGCGGCTGCCGTGGACCCGCAGCATGCGGACGCGGTCGGCTAGCGCCTGGTCGTCCGTAGTGACCATGCCTCCGTCACCGAATCCGCCCAGGTTCTTGGAGGGGAAGAAGCTGAAACACCCCGCCTGGCCGAGAGTCCCCGCCTTGCGGCCCCGCCAGGTCGCTCCGATCGCCTGGGCGGCATCTTCAATGACGACCACTTGGCGGCGGGTCGCCAGATGCAGGATCGGCTCCATCGCCGCACATTGCCCGAACAGGTGCACCGGCAGAATGGCCTTGGTCTTCACCGTGATCGCCGACTCGATGAGCATGGGGTTCATGTTGAAGGTGTCCGGCTTGATGTCCACGAACACCGGTTTGGCGCCCAGCCGGGAGATCGAGCCGGCCGTGGCGAAGAACGTGTACGGCACCGTCACCACTTCGTCTCCGGGACCCACGCCGCAGGCCATGAGCGACAATAAGATTGCATCGGTTCCGGACGCCACGCCGACGGCATGGCTCGCGCCGACGTAGCCCTGGATGTCCTTCTCCAGATCGGCCACGCGCGCCCCGAGGATGAACGCCTGGTCGTCGCAGACCGATTCGACGGCGGCCATGATCTCCGTTCGGATCGGCCGGTATTGCGCCTTCAAATCCAGCAAGGGAACTTTCACTCCGCCCTCCCGTCGAACCTGAGCTCCTGGTCGCCGCGCGTCTCGCCCCGGACGCCGCGCCCGAGATGCTGCAGCAACTTATCATAAAGCTGTTCCCGTTTCCTCAATGCCGTGAAATTCAGGAACTCGCTCGGGATGCCTTCGGCGTTCCGGCGGAACCGCGCCCGTTCGTCCGCGTCCGTCAGGATCCCAAGGACACGCGCGGCCAGTCCATTCACGTCGCCGACCTCGCAGAGCCACCCGCTGTAGCCGTCATTGACGGTCTCGGGCGCCCCTCCCGCCTTCGTGACGACGACCGGCAGACCGCTTGCCCGAGCCTCCAGCAATACCTGCGGGAGCCCTTCCCAGTGGGAGGTCAGGAGGAACACGTCGAACGCGCGCATGAGGGCCGGGATGTCCCGGCGCCAGCCGACGATCCTGACCCGATCCTCCAGCTTCGCGGACCGGATGTGCGCTTCGACCGAGCCGCGCAGTTCGCCGTCCCCGACCCACACGAAACGCGCCGAGGGAACGTGCGCACACACGCGCACCGCCACGGCCACGAAGTCATGCGGAGCCTTTTGGGGCTTGAGGGGGGCCACCGTCCCCACCAGCATGTGCTCCGGCCCGACACTCCACTCCGCACGCAGCCGCTCGCGCTCGGGAGCCGGGAGCGGAGGAGTCTGGAATGCTCGAACATCGACTCCGGGGCGGATCACGATGACATTGGATCGCCGAAAGAGGCCCCAATGGAGGCCACGGTCGAGGTCGGCCTGCGACACGGCGACCCACTGCGTCGTAATCAGGCCGGTCAGACGTTCGACACCGATCAGCAGATACCGAAGCCACCACGGCTGGTTCGGCGTGATGCCGTAGCCATGAATCGTGTGGATGATAATGGGGACCCGCGCCAGCCAAGCGGCCCAGCGGCCGAGAATGCCGGCCTTCGAGCTGTGGGTATGGACGATCGTGGGCTTCAGCGTCCGGAGCAGCCTGGTCAGCGCGATCAGCGCCCGCAGGTCCTGCCAGAGACGGATCTCGCGCACGAGGCTCGGCACCTGATGGAACTCAACGTCCTCGAGCGCCCGTGCTTCCTCGTCCAGCAGGCCCGGCTCCCCCGCGATCAGGATCGGCCTGAACCGCGCCCGGTCCAGGTGGGCCACGGTAAAGAGCGTGGTCTTCTGAGCGCCTCCCAGTTCCAGCTTGGTGATGATATGGCAGACCGTCGTTCTCATCAGCGCGCGAGCAGCGCCTCCGCGAGTTTCTTGCCCTGGGCGATGGCATCCTCCATCGAGGTGTGCTCCCAGCGCCCGTACCGCCCGATCGACTGGATGCCGCGGCGCTCCAGTTCCTCCAGAATCGCCGGCACGGCGCGGGCCCGGTGCCGGTCGAACAGGACATAGGCGTACCGGATGTCGCGCACGTCGGCCACCACGATCTCATCATCGGGCCGGAAGATGCCGGCCCGCTCCAGGCCCGCGCGGATACGCTTGAGCAGCTCGGCAGGAGGCACGCTTTCCGTCGGCTGGTGCGAGACCTCCACGTACAGAGAGCTGCAGCCGGGACGCCCCAGCGCGGGCGAAAAGTTCATCGGAAACCCGGCGCGGTAGAAGGGGTACTCCGGCTCCGGGAAATAAATCCAGTGGTGGTCGGACACCCGCTCCCGCGCCACGCCGAGATTGACGTTATAGACGGACACGCACCGGAGGCCGGCCGCGGCTTCCCGGATCGCCAGGGGTAAATCCGTGCACCGGCGGACCAACTCGGGCACCGGAATCGTGGAGACGAGGGTCTCATAGTCTTCCACGCGTCCATCGTGGAACGTGGCCCGGCGGCGTTGCGTGTCCACCTCAACCAGCTCGCTGCCATAGGCGATCTCCCGCAGCCCCGGCAAGAACGCCTGCGGCAAAACCCCGATTCCCCCCTGCGCCGGATAGAGGAAGGAGGGGTTGTAGCCGAACGCCTTGTCCTTGATGCCCAGCGCGCCGTTGATCACGTCCTTGAGCTCCGGCTTCGGCACCAGCCAGGACACCCAATCCGAGGTCAATTCGTCCAGCGGCGCCCGCCAGAGCTTCTCATTGAACGGCACCATGAAATGCTTGGCCATCCCCTCGCCAAGGTTCTCCAGAATCCAGGCCTTGAAGGACCGGTCCTCCGGCGGAGTCGTGGACGGGTTGGTGAGCGTGGCGATGAATCCCAGCAGGCACTCGCGGATCACCTCAGGAGGAAGCCCATAAGTATTCACTTGGAACGGATATTCGGTGTAGGTCCTGTGGGAGTAGATGAAGGAACGCCGGCTGTGTTTCTCGAGCTTCCCGGCCAGCAGGCCTTCGACGAGAGCCTTGATCTCGGCCTGGCGGAAGTGCAGCAGGTGGCCGGTCATATCGAAGGTGAACCCGTCCATCTGATAGGACCGGCAGAGGCCGCCCGCTTCCTTCTCTTTTTCCATCACGCGATAAGGGCAGTTGCCCAGATGGTGAGCCGCGCTCAGGCCCGCCAAGCCGGCCCCGACGATGAGGATCATGGCGTTCGCTCCCGCGCGAGTGCGCCCTCCGCCAGCCTGGACATGTCCACGCGCTTGAGCAACAGCGCCGCGACGAGCGCCAGGATCGCCGTCGCGCCGATGAGGCCGATCGCCACGCCGAGCGAAACGAACATCGAAAGCACGCCCACCCCTCCCAGAAGCAACGCGGCCGCATAGCTGACGACAGCCACCTGCGGCACCGACAGAGGCCACCGCCGCAGGCGCAGCGCGAAGTGGTCGGGGCTCCCCAGGAAGGCCGGAATGCCCCGCAGCCAGCGGACGTACATGACGAACAGCGTATCGAACACCGGCACGCCGAGAATGAGCACCGGCGCCAGCAGAGCTGCCGGATTGACCGCCGTGTACTTGCCCAGCATGGCCAGCGCCCCCAGCATCAGTCCGACGAACAGGGAGCCGGCGTCCCCCAGGTAGATCGAGGCGGGGTGGAAATTGTACCGGAGAAACCCGAGCAGGCTCCCCGCCAGCGCCGCTGCCATCACGGCGACCATCGCGTCCTGATTCACGACGGCCACGACGAAAAGCCAGAGACAGGCGACCACGCTGACCCCGCCGGCCAACCCGTCCATGACGTCGATGATGTTCAGCGCATTGATGACGCCGATCATCCAGAAGACCGTCAGCGCGAGGTCCAGCCACTCCGGGAACGCCGCGATCTCGATGCGTATCCCGCTCCGGATCAGGACGAGCACCGCGATGAGCTGGCCGATGAGCTTGGGCCATGGCTTGAGCACCCCGAAGTCGTCGATTAGGCCCAGCATGACCATGAGGGTCCCGCCGAGGACCAGTCCCAGGACATCCTGCCGGAACTCGAGGGTGAGCGCGAGGCTCACCAGGAACGCCAGGTACACCGCGAGCCCGCCGAAGTAGGGCACCGGTTCGGGTTGGTGCTTCAGGCGGCCGTCCGGCCGGTCCACGATGTTGAACTGCAGCGCGGCGCGGCGAGCCAGCGGCACGCCATACAGGGCCAGCAACAGCGCAAGCACGAAGGTGAGCAGGTACAGCAGCATCGTTTAGTCCTCGGTGGCGGACCAGACGGTTTTGATGGCTTCGTAGACGAAGGTTTTCGCATCCTTCCGATGCATCCACCAGCCATCGGGATTGAAATAGCCGTCGTCCACGGAGGAAGCCAGAAACCGTGGACCTACCGGACCGGCCATCTTCTGAAAAATCCGCTTGGCGCGGCCCGTATGGTAGTTCGACGTCACGAGAATCACCTCTTTCAGGCCTTTACGCTGCAAGACCGACACGATCACACCGGCTTCTTCTCGCGTGGACTCGGAGTCGTGCTTCACTGCCAGGATGCGCGCAGTCGGCACGCCGAGATACTCCGCATGCCGCTGCGTGACGTCCGCCTCGTGGGTCCGGAACCCCATCGGCGTGCCGCTCAACACCAGCAACGGCGCGAGGCCTCGCTTATAGAGGTTCACCGCGTGCGTCACGCGCGCCCCCTCCCGGGATTCGCCGGCCAGCACCAGAATCGCGTCGGCCGGGTGGAGGGGATCGTCCACGATCAAGGCCGTCCCCAGCGCATTGAGCCCCATCGGAACGGCAAACGCCAGGGCTATGAGAATCAGGCCGGCCCACAGCAGCCTCCGCCGCCCATGCGTTCGACTCAAGCCTCGATCCTCTCATACAGCGCATCGAGATAATCCCGGTATCGTTCATCCGAGTGCTGCTCGACCACCCGCTGCCGGGCGGCCCGGCCCAGCCGGTCGCATCGTTGCGAATCTTGAAGCAGCGCGATCACCGCCTCGGCGATCGGCCCTGGATCCGGCTTGACGCGGATCCCGGTCGTTTCGTCCACCAGCTTCCACGTCAGGCCGACGTCCGTGGCGACCGGCACCGCTCCCGACGCCATCGCTTCCAGCAGGCTCTGGGATGGATAGTTGTCCTGCCGCTGCAGCGACACGAACACGCGCGCCTTGCCCAGCACCGACGCGAGACCACTCAGAAACCCCACTTCAACAAAATCACGGAGGTTCAGGCGATCCAGGGCCTGCGTGACCTGCAGGCGGAGCGGACCGTCCCCCAACAAGAAGAACCGGGCGGCCGGGACCGCCCGGAGGATGGCCGGCACGGCTTCAAGAAAGAGCACGGGATTTTTGTCTTCAATGAGACGGCCGGCAAAGACCACCCAGGGTTCCTTGTCCGGCACGGGTTGATAATGGTCCACGTCGATCGCGCTACCGGACGGGACCGCGATCTTCTCCCCAGCGATGCCTCGCTGGAACAGGTCCTCGCGGACCCCCTCGGTCAAGGCGTCCACGCACGCGCACCGCAGGAGCGCAAACCGGTAGATCGGCAGCGCCCAGGAGACCCCGACCAGCTCGGCCAGGCTCCGGTTCGTCACGGCGATGACAACGCGATGGTCAGGGCGAAGCAGCATCAGCGGCAGCGCGACATAGGCGCCGCCCAGGACCAGGTGGAACATCCGCCGCGCGGCCAGCACGTAACGCGCCAGGATCACAAGGCTGAAGAGGACATAGTCCAGCTTGCGCAGTCCGAACGCAAGCGCGCCCGGCCGCAGACCCAGCCCCTCCGCCAGTCTACCCCACGGTTCAGGGAGCCGCCACACCCGTCCCTCCAGATGCGTCACCACGCTGGCCGCCGCCAGCCTCTTCCAGAGCCCGGCATTAATGATCAGCACGGCCTCCCGATCGGCGCCCACCAGGCGGGTGAAGAACCGGCCCAACCGCCGCTCCGAACCGCCGATGCCCGTGTTGTTGATCAGGACGAAGACACGGCGCATGATGGGCGATCCACAAAAGTTCGGCACCAGAGTTCCAGGTTGAGCCACCGCCAGATCGTGAAACTGAGGTTCTTGCGCCCGGCCACGTGGGCGTCAAATTCCTGGAGAGCCGCGTCCACGTTCAGGTAGCCCCGCGAGCGGGTCCGCCCGTCCGCCAGCACCTCCCGCGCCAGCTCCCGGAGCGAGGTCCGAAACCAGACGTCCTCGGGGGTCACGAACCCCATCTTATCCACGCGCCGCCGGACGGTTTCCGGCAGTATCCCCGCCATGGCGTCTCTGAGTACCGCCTTGGTCCAGCCCCGGTGGATTTTGTGTCGGACGTTCAGACCGTACAGGTATTCGACGAGACGATAGTCCAGGAACGGCAGCCGCGTCTCGATCCCGAAGGCCATCGAGTTACGGTCCTCGTAATGGAGCAGCGCACGGAGTCCGTTGCCGATCAGCAACTGCTGCTGCATGCGAAGGAAATGCGACTCCGGGCCGGGCGGGCCGGCCGGGATAGGCCCCCACTGCCGGCGGAAGTCCGCTGCGATCCAGTCCACACTCCCGGTCATCCGGCTGCGGACGAGACGGACCAGCACTCCGGGCAGGAGCGACCGCGCGAGATTCGCGAACACGTACCGCGGCAGCGGCCCATGCAGGCGGCGATACGCGACCAATTCCCTGGACAGGGACATCCATTGCCGATGTGCCGTGAGGTCGGCGAAGAACGCGCCGAAGAAGCCGTGGTAGCCGGCCAGCAACTCGTCGGCCCCCTGCCCATCGAGCAAGACCTTAACGCCACGCTGGGCGGCCAAGCGCATCACGTTCCATTGGGCGAAAATGCTCGTCGAGCCGAAGGGCTCCTCCTGCAGCCAGATGAGGTGCTCCACCGAGGCCGCCAATTCTTTCGCATCCGGAAATGTGTAGTGCGCCTCGGCGCCTGTGCGCTCAAGGACCGGCTGGATGAACCGTCGCTCGTCGTAGGCGGGATCTTCAAAACACGACGAGAAGGTCTTCTGCCGCTGGCCGATGACTTCCCGGGAGACCTCGGCGCCATCTCCGAACATGAGGCCGTTGGCCACACAGACGATGGAGGACGAATCCAGCCCGCCGCTCAGGCATGTCCCGATCGGGACATCGCTGCGCAGGCGAATCCGCACCGCGTCGCGGAACAGCGCACGGAACCGCTCGGCTGCGCTCTGCGGGGAAAGGCTACCTTCCTGGCCGCCGGCCGGAAGGTCCCAGTAGCGCGTCAGTGTGAGCGCAGCCCCTTCCACCGACAGATAATGCGCCGGCGGGAGCTGGACGACGCCTTCGAAGAACGTGCCGTCGGAATAATCCAGATACGCACCCTCCAGGTAATCGAACACCGCCCGGTGGCTCGGCGAGGGGCGCCCGATAACCGGGAGCAGGCCTTTGATCTCGGACGCGAAGGCGAAGCGGTCGCCGTCCCAGCAATAGTAAAAGGGCTTCACCCCTAGGCGGTCGCGCGCGCAAAAGAGCCGGCGGTGGTCTGCGTCCCACAGCGCGAAGGCAAACATCCCATTGAAGCGCCCCAGGCAGGCCTCGCCCCATTCCCGGTACGCCGCCAGGAGCACCTCGGTATCCGAGCCCGACCGGAAGCGATGCCCCTTCGCCTGCAGCTCGGCCCGCAGCTCGATATAGTTGTAGATCTCGCCGTTGTAGACGACCCAGCAGCGCCCGTCGTGGGTGCGCATGGGCTGATGACCGAGCGGTGACAGATCCAGGATCGCCAACCGGCGGTGGCCGAATCCGATCGAATGCCCGGAGCGCGAAGTCCCTGACGAGGGCGTCAGGGGTCCGCGCAGCTCCACGGATTTTTCTTTGCCGGTCGGGTCGATGAGCACGTACCCCTCGCCGTCCGGCCCGCGATGGGCCTGGACCCGAGTCATCGACTCCAGGGTCCGGAGGTCGGCCGGTTGTCCTGACGAGTTATAGAGCCCGGCTATCGCGCACATGGACGTCCGTTCCTTCGCCGGAATAAAGCGATCCGGTCAGCTCACGGTAACAGGCCAGCAGCCGAGGCTCCCCCTGCGCTTCCCACGTGTACCGGTCACGCGCGACACGAGCCCGCGCCCGGCATTCGGCCAGCCGATCAGGATCGCGCGTGAGGGCATTGATCGCCCGGGCGATATCCTCGGGCTGCTCCGGATCGAACACTTCTCCTGTGGCTGTTTCCTTGACGAGCCGCTCCAATTCGGGAAGGGTGCTCGCCGCGACCGCCAGGCCTGCCTGCAAATATTCGAAAACCTTATTGGGAAGACACAAGCGGTTGTTCAAGGTCGTCGCACGATACGGCACCACCCCGATGTCGAAGCCGACGAGGTGCTCGACGAGCTGATGCGGGGCCGCAGGGGGCAGGAACCGCACGCGAGATTCCAGTCGCTCTTGTTTCACGAGTGCGCGCAGCACCGGTTCCAACT
>CAZMPH010000016.1:0-250 GCA_964568195.1 uncultured Nitrospirales bacterium
GGACATCAGTGAGGGTGGAGCGCGCGGCGGCGCTCCCGCGTCTCTAATCGGCGAGGGTGATGGACTCGATCATGTTCTTGTTGAGGCAAACGAATTCCAGCTCTTCCTTCGTATTCACGATCCTGACGTCGGTGAGATTGAAGAAGGTGTACTTCTCATCGTTGAAGTAATCGGACATCCGATTGCGCATGGCGGGCAGCAGGATGTCGCCGATGTAGACGGCCTGGGACGTCCGGACCCGGACGCGGAC
>CAZMPH010000016.1:260-6158 GCA_964568195.1 uncultured Nitrospirales bacterium
GGTGGTCATAGATGGAAAGAACAAGTTCGCCTGCGTGGATGGTCCGGACTTTGACGCGGACTTTTTTGCCATCGGTTGCCATGGCTGAGCCTCCTTTCGAAGGGTGCGCTTAGGCTTTCCGGCGCGCGAATTTCATGCGCCGACGGAGCTTCCGATGCTTGTGCTTCCGCATTTTCTTCCGGCGCTTCTTGACGACGCTCGACATGGACTTCTCCGTAATGCTTTCAGCAATCTACCTAATTCTGACCGGCAATAGCAAGCCGGTCTCTTCTCAAAGCGGGCGGAGGGTATTCTATTAGGGCCGCCTTGTCAAGAATGCTATAATTCCACCTTCATGTTCGCGCGAGACTTCAGCTCGATTCGATCGATCGTAACCTTGTGGCTCGTCGGGCTTGTGGGGCTCGGGGCCGTGGCCTGCTCCAAACCCAACACCATCAATCCGGATGACGCCGCACGCGTCCGGAAAATCGACAGCACGGTGGAGCAGATCCGGAAGGCCTATACGAGCAAAGACCCCAGTGTCTTCCAGGGCCTGTTCATGCCTTCGGAGAGTCTCCGCAAGATGGAGGCCGACATCCAGCGAGACTTCGTCGCGTATGAGCAGATCAGCCTGGATTTCACGATCGATCGAGTGATGGTGGAAGGACCGGACGTAGCCGTGTACTTCCACTGGCAGGGGCAGTGGCAGGTCCGGGGCGAAGACCAGCCGCTCCGGGAGCGGGGCCATGCCGTGTTCCGGATGGTGGGGAACCAGAATCCCACGCTGAGCGCAGTCGACGGCGACGCGCCCTTCGGCATGTCCGCCCGCAGGATTCAGATTGAGCGGCCGAGGGGGCGGTAGCATGGCTGTGCGACGCTCGCGCGCGGCCGCGAAGCCGACTCTCCCAATCGTCGATTTCCTTGTCATCGGCAGCGGCGTTGCCGGGCTCCGAGCGGCCATCGGCTTGAGCCGGGCCGGGCGCGTCCTGATTCTGACGAAAGGGAGCCCCGCCGAGGGGAGTTCGATCTATGCCCAGGGGGGCGTGGCCGTCGCGTCCGAGGAAGACGACATCGCGTTGCATCGCGACGATACGTTGCGCGCCGGCAAAGGGCTGTGTCGGGAAGCTGCGGTCCAGGTTCTCGTCGAGGAGGGGCCGGCCCGGATTCAGGAGTTGATCCGCTGGGGAGCGCGTTTCGACAAAGCGGGGGCAGGGTATGCCTTCGCCCGCGAGGCCGCGCACAGCCGGGATCGCATCATGCGCGCCGGCGGCGACGCCACGGGCACCGAAATGGTCCGCGCCCTGCTCGATCAGGCCCGTTCTCTGCCGCCGATCGCCTGGCGCGACCACCATTTCACCGTTGACCTGCTGCAAGACGGGGAGGGCCGCTGCAACGGCGCGTTGGTGCTGGACGAATCCTCAGGGGAGGTGAAGCAGGTCAAGGCGCGGGCCGTGGTGCTGTCCACGGGAGGAGCCGGACAGATCTACGCCAGGACGACCAATCCTTCTGTTGCGACCGGCGACGGGATCGCGATGGCCTACCGCGCCGGCGCGATCGTGGAGGACATGGAATTCGTCCAGTTTCATCCCACGGCCTTGTTCTTGCCGGCCACCCCGCAATTCCTGCTCTCCGAGGCCATGCGGGGGGAAGGCGGCGTGCTCCGGAACATCAAGGGCGAGGCCTTCATGGGGCGCTACCACGAGATGGCCGAGATGGCGCCGCGCGACATCGTCTCCCGCGCGATCTGGAACGAAATGGTGGCGACGTCCACCCGGCACGTCTATCTCGACGTGACCCATCTGGATACGGGCTTCATTCGGGAGCGCTTCCCGACGATCTACGCGACGTGCCTGCGCTACGACGTGGACATCACGGAAGAGATGATCCCGGTCTGTCCCAGCGCGCACTTCATGATAGGCGGTGTGTGGACGGACACGCATGGAGCAACCAGCATCCCCGGGCTGTTTGCCGCTGGCGAGGTGGCCTGTTCCGGTGTCCACGGCGCGAACCGCCTGGCCAGCAATTCCTTGCTTGAGGGCCTGGTCTTCGGCGCCCGCGCGGCCGAGGCCGCCGCCGCGTACGCAAACGGTCCGGGTGCCACGCGCGACGGCTCGAAGGTCCGGAAGACGGAGACCGACGCGGAGTCACGCAGCGATCAGCTCGCTATGGAGAAGCTGCTCAACTCACTGCGCCGGCTGATGTGGGCAAAGGTCGGCATCATCCGGAACAGGGATGGCCTTCTCGCCGCGCTCGCTCAGCTTGCGAAATGGGAGGAGCGTCTCAAGGGCCGGTGTCAGACTCGACGCGAGTTGGAGATCCAGAATATGGTGACGGTGGGGCACCTCGTCGCGACGGCGGCCTTACAGCGCGAGCATAGCCTCGGCGCCCATTTCCGATCCGACTTTCCGGAAGAGTTCTCAGCCGGCTGGGACCGCCACATCCAATTGGAGGCGGCGGGCAGGGGGACGGTGCGAAGCGCGGGAACGAGAGCTTAATCGGGGCTCAAATAATTGACGAAGCGACGGGTAACGAGGGGGGGAGTTTCCGCATCATAGATCCGGGGGGGCCGACTGACGATCCCTTCGCGGGAGAGGTCCTTGTAGAAGCGGATGACCTTCCGGACGTACTGCTGGGTTTCGCTGATCCGCGGAATCCGGCTCTCGCGCAGCACTCTGGACTCTCCCGCGTTATAGGCGGCGAGGGCCAGTTCCAGGTTCCCGCCGAAGCGGTCCAGCAGATAGCGCAGGTAGCGCACGCCGCCGGAGACGTTCTCCTCCGGGTCGTAGGGATTCAAGACTTTCAGCAGTGACGCCGTGCCCGGCATCAACTGCATCAGACCCATCGCGCCCTTCGAAGACACGGCGTTGGGGTCATAGGCCGACTCGGCGCGGATGACGGCATGCACGAGCGCTGGGCTCAGGCGGTGCTTGTGAGAAGTCTGCAGAATGGTGTCGTGGAGCTTCAGGGAGGGGAGCGTCGGTTTCAGTCTGGCGCGCGTCCGCTCGCCCCGAATCCTCTTGTAGCGAGGGTTCGTCGGGACATTGGAAAAATGGAAGACTCCATTGGCGTCCATATACCGGTAGATCGTATCGTCGGTTCGTTCCATTGCGAGGCTGCTTGGTGCGGAAGCGAGGGCTTGGCTCGGTGAAGAAACCGGCATGATCGGGTTGGGCTGCGTTTGACCGGAGGCGACCGGCCTGGCGATCGCCAGTGAACGATCTTCCCGCACTTTCCGGTAGCGCGAGTCGGTCGGCGCGTTGGAGAGATTGATCACGCCGTTGGCGTCGACAAAACGGTAGAGAGTCTCGGCGGACGCGTCGGTGGAAACGACGCCCAGGATCACAAGACCCGTCAGGCCCCAGATATGCCCATGCGACCGAACGCGCCGCAACATGAGGTCCACCATACCCAACCCTTGTCCTATGTGTCAACGTTTCCCTGTTATTTGCTGTCCTGTTCCTATCGGCTGTTTGCGGTTATTCCTGAAGCGGAAGTGGCGCTGAAGCGGCAAATTGACCGAATATTGTGTGTTTGGGGGCCACTTCGTATACAATATATCCCCTGCTGCGTAGGCTTGGTAACGGGGGGGTGCACCGATGTGGTTGGAACTGATTGCGATTGGGGTCCTGATCCTCTTGAACGGCTTCTTCGCCTGCGCCGAGCTGGCCATCGTCAAGACCCGGCGCAGCCGCATCAAGCAGCTTATGGAGGAGGGGGACGTCCAGGCCCGGCTGGTCCACGGATTTCAGGATGACTCCGAGCGCTTCCTGGCGACTATTCAAATCGGAGTGACGGTGGCCGGCGCCGCTGCTGCCGCGCTGGGCGGTGCCGCCGCGATCGAGTCGCTGAAACCTCTTCTCTTGGCGCTCCCCCTTCCATACATGGAAGCGTTGGCGTCCCCGGTCGCGGTCGGGGTCGTGGTGCTCGTCATTTCTTATTTCTCTCTCATCCTGGGCGAACTCGTCCCCAAGATGCTGGCTCTCAAGAATCCGGAACGGCTTGCGTTGCTGGTCGCCTATCCGCTGGAGTGGTTCTCGCGGGTGGCGGCCTGGGGCATCAAGCCGTTGGCCCTGTCAAGCCGAAGCGTTTTACGCCTGATGGGCATGTCTGCTCCGGACGGAAAGGTCTTCATTTCTGAAGAAGAGATCAACCTGCTGATGAAGGAAGGCCAGGAGACCGGGGTCTTTGACAAGACCGAGCAGGAGCTCATCCGCAGTGTATTCGAGTTCACCGATACCTCGGTGAAAGAAGTCATGGTCACGCGCCCCAAGATGTGCGCGATCGAGATCGATACGCCGGCGCCCGATCTGCTGCGCTACATCGACGAGAACAAATTCTCCCGGTACCCGGTGTACCGCAAGGGCCTCAATGATCTGCTGGGCATCCTCTATCAGAAAGACCTCTTGAGCCAGGTCGCATCGGGCAAGCCCATCCGCCTCACGGACCTGCTCCATCCGGTGTATTACGTCCCCGAAGCCATGAAGGTCAGCGTGCTGCTGAAAGAGATGCAGCGCCGGCGGATTCACATGGCTATCGTGGTCAACGAGCACGGGAGCGTCGAGGGGCTGGTGACGCTGGAAGACCTGATCGAGGAGATCGTCGGGGAGATCCAGGACGAGTACGACACGGAGGAGAAGCCCGTCGAGCGTCTCAAGGACGGCGCGTTTCTCGTCGACGCCTCCATGCCCGTGAAAGACCTCATTGCTGAATACGCGCTGCCGATCCCGCTCTCGCCCGAGTACGAGACGCTGAGCGGGTTCATCACCTATCAGATCCAGGGACTCCCGCGCGGAGGCGAGGTGTTCTATCACGGCGACTACAAGTTTACGGTGGTGGATCTGGGCGATCGGCGGGTGGCCAAGGTCAAGGTCGAGCGGATCGCGGACCGGTCACACCCCGTCAAGGAGCCGGTCAAGACAAGCCCGAAATGAGGCATGGAGCCGACGGGTGATCTCTCCCGGCCGGCCGTTGCCGATCATCGTGCCATTCACCCGCGTCACCGGCAACACTTCCTGTGTCGTATTGGTGAGAAAACATTCGTCAGCGCGCAGCAGATCGTCCACGGTCAGCCGTGTCTCTTCCGACGGGAGACCCAGTTCGGACGCCAACTGAAGCACCAACCCGCGGGTAATGCCGTTGAGAATGCCGCATTCGACTGCCGGCGTCCGCACGCGCCCTCTTTGAACCACGAACAGGTTGCTGGTCGTCCCCTCGGTGAGTTCGCCCTGGTGGTTCAGCATCAGGGCCTCATGGGCGCCGGCCGCCTTCGCTTCCATCTTCGCCAGGATGTTGTTCAAGAAGTTGAGCGATTTGACCTGCGGCGGCAGCGCCTCTGGCAGGTTGCGCCTGGTTTTGGCGACGATCACCGACACCCCGTCGGCATAGAGCGATTCGGGATACGGCTGAAAGGGCTTGGCTAGGATGACCAGGGTGGGAGACTTGCAGAGCGCCGGGTCCAGCCCGATCTCGCCCGCGCCGCGCGAGACGGTGATGCGAAGAGAGGCTTCCTGTAACTGATTCCGCGAGAGGGATTCCCGCACGAGATCGGTCAGCCGCTCGAGGCTGACGGGCAGGTGGAGCTGGATACGCGACGCCGACCGTTCCAGCCGGGCGAGATGTTCGGCGAGCTGGAACACCCGGCCGCGATAGGCGCGCAGCGTCTCATACACGCCGTCGCCGTACAGGAAGCCGTGATCGAAGACCGACACGACGGCCTCCTCCTGCGGCACGAACTTGTCGTTGAGATAGACCCACACGGCTACGATTCTCGCAGCGCCTTTAGCAGCGCTTCGGCCTTGAACAGCGTTTCCTGATATTCGCGGACGGGATCGGAGTCCGCGACGATGCCGGCGCCGACTTGGAGAGAGGCCCGCTCGCCCGCGATGACCAGCGTCCGGATGACGATGTTCAGGTCCAGGT
>CAZMPH010000016.1:6168-26551 GCA_964568195.1 uncultured Nitrospirales bacterium
GGAACCCGATCGTGGCGAGCACGACGATGGAGCCCAGGTCGCCGCTCGGGCTGAAGTATCCGATGGAACCGGTGTAGGGCCCGCGGCGAACCGGCTCCAATTCGTTGATGATCTCCATGCAGCGAACCTTCGGCACGCCGGTTACGGTCCCGCCCGGAAAGACTGCGCGGATCAAGTCCAGCGCGTCACGCCCGGGCGCGAGGTGGCCCCGGATGTTGGACACGATATGGCTCACATGCGAGTAACGCTCGACGGCCATGAACTCGTCCACGCGGATGCTGCCGTACGAACACACGCGTCCCAGGTCGTTCCGCTCCAGGTCCACCAGCATGATGTGTTCGGCCCGTTCCTTGGGGCTCATCAGCAGGTCTTCGACCAGCAGGCGGTCCTCGTCCGTGGAGGCGCCGCGCGGCCGCGTGCCGGCGATCGGCCGTGTCTCCACTTCGATTCCCGAGAGCCGTACGAGCCGCTCCGGCGAGCAACTGACCAGCGTCACATCAGGGAGCTCAAGCAGGGCGGCAAAAGGTGACGGGTTGATCTCGCGCAGCCGGCGATAGATGGAGCGAGGCGATCGGCCGCCCAGTTCCACCAAAAACCGATGCGACAAGTTCGCCTGATAAATGTCGCCGGCTGCGATGTACTCGAGGCATCGCCGGACCTTCGCCGTGTAGTCGGTTTCGGACATTCCAGGTGAAATACGGGGAGGGATTTGGGGGCTCCAGTCGGGCAGGACCGGCAGCAGACCGTTCAGCCGGGTTTCCAGCGCCAGGAGGCGTGCCGTGCCTTCTTCATACAATTGTTCGCGCGGTTCTTTGAGGAACCGCTCACCGAATGGGCAGAAGATGAGCCACAGTTCCTGCCGCTCGTGGTCCACGACTGCCGCAATGTCGAAGAAGGCAAGCTCTGCATCAGGGAGCGCTGGGTCGTCGTCGGGGGGATCGGGAAGGCGTTCAAACCATCGTGCAACGTCATACCCGAAGTACCCGATGGCGCCCCCATAAAAAGGTGGAAATCCGGCAGGGCGGGGGACAGCCATGCGACCGAGGAGGTCCCGAATCGCGCTCATCGGGTCGCCGGCGCGCGTCACCCATTCTTCGCCCCGCGCACTCCAGGCTAGACGGGACCCGGTGCAGCGAAACAGGAGCGCAGGATCGGCGCCGACGATGGAGTAGCAGGGCCCAGCGCTGAGTCCACGCTGACTGTGCCCGCTCTCCAGCAGAACGGGACAGCGTACGTCCCCAGCCAGCCGCTGGTAGAGCTCGAATGTGGAATAGTTCGGCAGCGGGAGGACTGTCGCCAGGGGAACGGGAGGCGATGCGGTCAGGAAGGAGTCTTGGGACGTTCGATGCACGGTCAAAATCCTCTCATTCCACGGCATCTTAACCCACCTCTTCGAGGCCCGGCAAGGCATTGTGCGTGCCTTGACTTCCCATGGCAATTCTGTTTAGATGGCGCCGTTTTTGACCGGAGCCTCGGCTTATGGCTGATCAGCCCGATGCGTTCCGGAAAGGCCTGTCGATCGCCATGCGGATCGGCGTCGAGTTGGTCGCCGCTCGGGCCGTGGGCGGGGGGTTGGGATACCTGGCCGATTCGTACTTCGGTTCCAGCCCAATCGGCATTCTGCTCGGTGTTTTCCTGGGCATGTCGGCGGGACTCTTGAACGTATATCGAATGGCATCGCGTTTCTGATCATGGAAAGCCACGCGGAAAGCAACCCTCTTCACCCGTTTGAACTGCACCCCTACGGGGAGCTCCACCTGTTCGGCCTGGATATCTCGCTGAACAAGGCCGTGATCATGATGTGGATCATTATCGCCTTGGCTTCCTGGCTGTTGGTCAGCGCGGGCCGTCAACGCCGGTTAGTTCCGACTCGATTACAGAGTGTCGCTGAGATCCTGGTGGAGTTCATCAGGGGCATAATCCTGGACACGATGGGCGAGAAGGGCATGCGCTTCTTTCCCTTCATCGCCACGCTCTTTGTCTTCATCCTGTTCTCCAATATGCTGGGGCTCGTTCCGGGATCGTACACCGTGACCAGCCAGATCGTGGTGACGGCGGCTTTCGCGCTGTTCGTCTACACGATGAGCATTGTGGTGGGGTTCGTGATCCACGGCTTCAAGTTCCTTGGGATTCTGATTCCGCCGGGGACGCCTGTGCTCCTCCTGCCGCTGATGATGCCGATCGAACTCGTCAGCCAGTTAGCCCGTCCGGTTGCGCTGGCGGTCCGGTTGTTCGCCAATATGACGGCGGGGCATACGATCCTGGCCGTCCTCTTCGGGATGGCCCTCTCGCTCCCCGTCCTGATCGGCTGGCTCCCATTCACGTTTACGATTGCCATAAACGGCCTCGAGGTGGGCATCGCCTTCATTCAGGCGTATATTTTCACGATTCTGACCTGCGTGTACCTCGGCGACGCCATCAACCTGCACGGGCATTCCGAAGACGCGCACTAACGTTTGATCGCTCGGAAGAACGGATAGAAAGGAGAACGCGGAATGGATGCTGCATCGGCTGCGCTGTTGGGAATGGGATTGGCAGCCGCCGGGTTCGCCGGCGCCGGCGTGGGAATCGGCTACATCTTCGGCAAGATGATCGAGGCGGTCGCCCGTCAGCCGGAGGCTGAAGCCAGGGTCGGCAAGTACATGTGGATCGGGTTCGCCCTCGTGGAAGCGATCGCCCTCTACGGGCTCGTCATTGCGTTCATCATCATGGGGAAGGGCGGGAAATAAGCGGCCATGCCACAGTTTGACACGCACTTTTTCTCGTCGCTGCTCTTCTGGGAGATCGTCTCGTTCGCGGCTTTGCTGTTCATTCTGGCCAAGTATGCCTTCCCGCCGATCCTGCAGACCCTCGATGAGCGGGAACGCAAGATCCGCGAGAGCATCGAATCGGCGGAGCGGCGGAGCGCGGAGGCGGAGCGGCGGATGGCCGAGTACGAGGCCAAGATGAAGGCCTCGCAGAAGGAAGCGGAGGAAATGATCGTGCAGGCCAAGGCCCGGGCCCAGCAGATGAAGGAAGAGAACGAGCGCCAGCTCTCGGCCGATGCGGAACGGATCAAGGCCGCCGCCGCCCGCGAGATCGAGCAGGAGCGCCGCAAGGCGCTCGATGACGTGCGCCGCTACGCCGGTGAGCTGGCGCTGCAGGTCGCCGGGAAGGTCCTGGAGCGGAGCCTGATGGACGCGGACCACAAACGCCTGGCCGATGAGTCCCTCGCCGCCGTCGCCAGGGACTACGAGAAAGCCTGATCTTCCTTCAACCCGATCACCCGGTAGATGGCCGTCGGTTCCTTCCGCCCCTTAACCGAGACCTGTCCCAGTGATTCCGCCTCGATATGCTCCTTGACCAAGTCATACGTGGTCTGCGTGATGAGGATCTCGGCCTGGTATTCTTTGGTCAGGCTTTCGACTCGCGACGCAAGGTTCGTAGGATCACCCACCGCTGTGTACCCCATTCGTCGCGGCGAGCCGATGTGCCCCACCACGGCATCACCGGTATTAATCCCGACCCCGATCATGAACCGCTCCCCCAACCGCGCCTGGAGCAACTTGTCGAGCTCCTTCGCTGCCGCCTGCATCGCGATCGCTGCTTTCACTGCCACGAGAGCGTGATCCTCATGTGGGGCCGGCGCTCCCCAAAAGGCCATGATCGCGTCACCGATGAACTTGTCCAACGTTCCTCTACTGTTTAGGATGATCTCGCTGGAGGCCGTGAAATGCCGATTCAGGATGTCCACCATCACTTCCGGGGAGAGACGCTCCGAAAGCCCGGTGAAGCCGCGAATGTCCGAGAACAGGATGGTCAGGGTCCGTCGCTTCCCACCGGGCGCCAGATCGATGCCTAGACTGATGACTTCCTCGACCACGGCGGGATTCACATACAACTCGAGAGTGGACCGGACGAAGTGTTTCTCTTTTCGCTCCACGATAAAGCCGTAGAAGGCCAGCGCGCCCCAGACGAGCGGGGCGCCGACGACGGGGCCTGCCACCGCCAGCCAGACGTTGGAGGTGGCAAAAAGAAGGTACCCCGCCGTCAGGTAGGCCGCCAAGACCGCCGCAAGCACGCTCACCGTAAGCCAGTGGCGCCGCTGGTCGGCCAAGGAACTCCCAATAATCCCGATGATGAGAAACAGGAGGACTGTCCACGCCCAGCCGGCGCGTTCCAAGGCTTCGCCCTCCAGGTACATGTTCACGGTATTCGCGTGGATTTCGACGCCGGACATCGTTCGGTTCGTTTCCGGCAGCAATCGGCTGTAGAAGGGTGTGAAGAAGGAGTCGGCGGCCTCGGTCGTGGCGCCCACGAGGACGATCTTGTCCTTCAGGGCCTCGGGGGGAACTTTGCCTTCAAGCACTCGGATGTAGGGGATGATTGGAAAGGTCGCAGGGGGACCGGTAAAGTTGATGAACAGACTGCCGTCCTTTTCCACCGACGCCCAGGCGCCCCGTGAGTTGCGCCACCGGGACCCGTTTCCGGACTGGTGAAAAATTGGTTTGCGGCGATACCGTTCGGCGATGACGACGTCGAAGGTGTTGTAGAGTTGGGACCCGAAGTGGCGGAAGGGGACCGTGCGCCGGACGTACCCGTCGGGGTCGAAGGGGAGTCCGACGTACCCGAAACCGGCCGAGGGGACCTGGAGGGCTGGGGTCGGCGTGCGGTGTTGGTTGAGCTGGAAGCGTTGCTGGTCAGTGCTGACGAAGGTGCTCGCCCAGACGACGTTGCCCGCGGCTTCGGCGGCGCGGGCCAGATCCGGGTCGTGGGCGGGGTCGGGATCGAGGAACAGAATATCGAACGCCACGACACCGGCTCCGGCCGAGGCGAGTTTCCGAATGAGCTGTGCATGAATGCTGCGTGGCCAGGGCCATCGGTGTTCGACGCGCTGGAGGGACTCAAAATCAATCGCGACGATGACGATGGGCGAAAGAGTCTCCCGCTCGCCCCTGGCGACGAAGTAGAAATCCAGCAGTTTGCGGTCGAGGGCGGCAAAGACCCCTGCGGCCTGCGCTGCCCATGCGAGGGCGGCAAGAAACAGGCCGAGCCCGAGAGTAAGAAGCCTGCGCCGTGTGGAACGGTTGCGCCACCAGGTCGCCAGTGGGTTCATGGAGAAGGGTGGCTCGGCTAGAACGACGCTACAACTCCGACGGGTTTGATGCCCACCGGAATTTTTCCGATCACGCGGTGCGTGCCGGTGTCAAGGACGTGGATTTCATCGCTGCCTTGAACGCTGACATAGATACGCCCCCCTTCGGGGCTGGCGCCGACCCCGCTCGGTTTGCTGCCCACCTTGATCCGGTCCACAATCTTCGAGGTGCCCGGCTTGGTCGCGTCGATCACCACGACCTCGTCCGCGCCCTCCACCGCCACATAGGCAAACGGGCCGAACATGCCCCGGATTCCGAACGCGATATGCTGAGGCTTCGGTCCCACTTCGATCGTCTCCACGCGTTCGTTCGTGGTCATGTCAATGACATAGACTTCGGTACCGCCGGTGCTGCCTCCCCAGAGGTACCGGCCGTCCGGACTCGGAATGATGTAGTGGGGAAGCTTACCAACCGGGATGGTCTTGACGATCTGGTGGTTGGAGGTGTCGATCACGGTGACGAGCGCCTCCTCCTGGCTGGTCACGTAGGCGAAGCGCCCGTTTTTGCTGAACCGGATATGTCCGGGGAGCTTGCCCACGGGAATCGTCCCGAGGATGCGAAGACGCGCCACATCGAGGATGGAGACATTGTTGTCTTTGATATTGACGATCCAGAGCTGGCGCTCGTCGTTGGTGAGGGCCAGCGAGTGGCAGCGGTTCCCGGTCGGGACAGTCGCGATGGTCTCGAACGTGGCGGTGTCGATCACGGCGAGGGCGCCGGAGAGCAGGTTCGAGGCGAAGAGGGTTCGTCCGTCCCGCGTCAACGCCAGGTCATGTGTCCCCTTGAGGCCCAACGCGATGGTTTTCATCGGGGCCAAGGTGGCGGCATCAATCACGGACACCGAGTTCCCGCTCTCGTTGGCGACGTACACCCGGTTGCCCACGTTCACGGGGGGCGCGAACATCGCGCATCCGGACATGAACGCCGCGAGGAACACCGCAGTCGGTCGCAGGCCGTATCGCATACGGATCATGGTTGTGAATCCTCCTTACTGCACCACGTCGACGATCCACGTGGTGGCAGACGCCGCGTCAAAGGGCGCCGGCTTGGTGCACTTCTTCCCGCGCTCGCCGAAACTGATGGTTGAGGATCGGATCGGGCAAGTCCCGAAAGGGGTCCCGAATTCCACCAGGCCTTCGACAACGGTGAGGACGCTCTTCCCGTCGGGCTGGACCTGGATGTTGAACTCCGTGCCTTTGATGGCGGCGGTCGCGACGGGGGTTTCGACTTCCAGGGGCACGGGCTCGCCCGTCTTGACCCACATCTCTCCGATAAACAACTTGAAAACCCGGGTGATCCCTTTGGCGCGCTCTCGCCGGGCCTGCACGAGGAACGTCGTCTCTGCGTTCATGGCAACTTGGGTGCCATCGGCAAGCCTGATGAAGGCCTTGCTGGCCCGCTCGGTTTTACATTCGTCGCCTTCGTAGAGCGGAAGGGAGCCTTTTCCCTTGAGCTGGTCCACGCGCCCATCAGCCCTTTTCACAGTCAGGGTGCCCAGGGCGTTCTCGGCGTTTCCAATAGGGGTGAGTTGAATGAGAATGAGGGGGCTCCTGCGTTCTGCTCTGTTCTTGCTAGCTTCGGGGGCGGTGCTGTAAATCCAAGCCGCGTTGGACTCGGATGCAAACGTCATGACCAGTAAGATGACGGGAAGAAGCCGGAACCTGGCCAGACCAACGCTATCGCGCTGTTGATCCATAGCGAGAGACCTCCTTATTTATTTTTCCAGGCCGGCATGCTGGCCGCATAGGCTGCTGCATTCTAACCCTACCCCGGATGGTACACAAGGTTCTGTTGCCCGCTACTTGCGTTCCGCCGGGAAGTGTGTTATGTTGGCACCGTCAAACAACCGCTTTCGTCGCCGTGGGGCCGGGCGAGGAAGCGGATAACCCATCAGGCCCTGAAACCGATATTGCCTTGCTGGTAGGAATCTGAACGGAACGTCTGTCCTGAGCGCTGCCTGGTCCATTGCACCGTCCTCGATATCATTCCTTCTTGTTCCCTGACTTTCAAGACAATGTCACAATAGTAGAGGAGGTACCATGAGTACCAAGTTATATGTGGGCGGTCTGCCCTATTCCGTCACCGAGCAGCAGCTCAACGAGCTGTTCTCCCAGCAGGGCACCGTGTCCTCAGCCAAGGTGATTACGGACAAGTTCACCGGCCAGTCACGGGGCTTCGGGTTCGTGGAGATGTCCACGACCGAGGAAGCGAAGAAGGCCATCAGCGCGCTCAATGGCACGCAGATGGACGGACGGCCCCTTACCGTGAACGAGGCCAAACCCCAGGAGAAGCGTACCGGCGGGGGTGGATTCGGAGGCGGTCGGAACCGCTTCTAAGGCCGGTCGATAGAAGACATGCAGGGAGCGGGCGCCTCAACTTCAGGCGCCCGCTTCACCCCAACCCGGAGAACTTCGCTTATGACTTCTACCCCAACCCCGGTTAAGGTTCTCACCCAGGAGTGTAATTATTGGATAGTGCTCCTCTTTAGTCTCGTCACCCTTGGCGCCCTGGTCGGACTTCCGGTCTACGCCTATTTTTTCGATTACTCGTGGGTGGATTGGGCCATGTTCGGTCTCCTGTACACCGTCACGGCCATGGGGATCACGGTCGGCTACCATCGCCTGCTCTCCCACCGGAGCTTCAACTGCCCGAATTGGGTCAAGGGATGCTTGCTGATCGCCGGCGGGTGGGCGTTGGAAAACTCAGCGTTGAAGTGGGCGTCTGCGCATATTCGCCACCATGCCCGGTGCGACCAGGACGAGGACCCCTACAACGCCCAGCGGGGATTTTGGTACAGTCACGTCGGGTGGGTATTTTTCAAAGATCCCCTCTCCTATGATGAGAAATATACCTCGCGCCTGCGGCAGGACCCGGTGGTGCTCTGGCAGCACCGGTATTACGTGCCTATCGTGCTCTCCGGGCTGGCGCTGCCGTTTGTGGTGGGCTTTCTCTACAACGGCTGGATCGGCGGGCTCGGCTGTTTTCTGCTGGCGGGAGTGGGGCGCACGTTCTTTGTGCTGAATTCCACCTTCTGCATCAATTCTATCTGCCACATCTGGGGAACGCAGCCCCATACGACGGCGGATTCCAGCCGTGACAGCTGGGTCGTGTCGCTCCTGACCTTCGGCGAGGGGTACCACAATTATCATCATGCTCACCAACGAGACTTCCGGAACGGCCCCCGCTGGTACAACTTCGATCCGTCCAAGTGGGTGATTTATGGGTTATCGTTGGCCGGGTTGGCTTGGGATCTCTGTCGGGTGGAGCCTGAGCGGACGCGATTTGCGTCCTAATCGTCTTCCAGGCCTAGAGGAAAACTGCCATGCGAACCCTGTACACGCCAGGTCCTTGGAAGATGGAGATCTATCTCAACGAGAAGGACATGAAACTGCCTCCGCACATTGTCGGACTGGGAGACAATCATCAGGTGGCCGATTGTTGCGGGGCGGACGAAACGGATCTCGCCAATGGCCGCTTGATCGCGACTGCTCCGGAACTTCTGCAAGCGTGCGAGGCGGCAATCGCCGCCTTTGCTGAGAATTCACCAGGCTACGCTCCATCAGAGACCAACTTGAAAGCGGCCGGCTTGTGCCGAGCCGCTTGCGACAAAGCCTCCGCGCTGTAAGAGATTCGGTTCAGTCTCTCCGTTTTCTTCTAATTCCACCCTCAAAACGCCACCAGGCCAGCCTGAGACCTGTCAAACTAGGAAATACAGAGAAACCAGAGACAGGAGCCTTTTCTACCTCTAATTTCCAGGGAACGCGCATAGCCGTATGAAGGTACGAGAACTGCTGAAGGCCAACCCACCGTCCTGAGCCGTTGCGTCACTTGGCGCCAAGGACGGCCCCTGCATCAATTTTGGCCTCGGCCTGTTTGGCGACCACGACGAGCGCGTAGAGGCCGGGATTGATGTACTTCTGCGCCGCACGCAGGATGTCCTCTTTAGTGACCGCCGCAATCGCTTTCGGATAGTCCTGGAAATAGCTCAGCCCGAGGCCGTGCAGCTCCACCATGGTGAGGAGCCCGGACAGCTTGCCGGTGGTATCCAGGCGCAAGGGGAAGCTGCCGATCAGGTACGCCTTGGCGTCCGCCAGTTCCTGATCGCTGACCGGTTCGGCGCGGATGCGCTTGATCTCCGCCATCGCAGCGGCGATGGCCTGATTGGCCGCCGCGTTGCGGGTCTGCAAAGTGACGGAAAATCGTCCCGGCATGACGTTGGCCTCGAAGCCGCTGTCCACGTCATAGGCCAGGCCCAGCTCGTCGCGAATCCGGTTGACGAGCCGCGAGGAGAACCCGCCGCCGCCGAGGATGTAATTCATCACCGACACTGCATAGAAATCCGGGTTTTTCCGGTCGATGCCCACGTGGCCCAGCGCGACCGTGGCCTGCGTGAGGTCCTTGTCGATCAGCTTGAGCACGGATTTTTGCAGGGGTTTGGGTGAGGAGAAAGGCGGGAGGCTGACTTCTTTCTTGGTCCACTTCCCGAAGTGCTTCCTGACCAGGGCGAGCGCCTCGGCTTCCCGGATGTCGCCGACGATGGCCACGATCGTGCGATTGGGACGGTAAAATTTGTCGTGAAAGGCAACCAGGTCCTGCCGGGTGACCTTGGCGACGGTCTTCTCGTCCCCGTTGGTGGGCCGCCGGTAGGGGTGGCCCTTGAAGATGATTTCGTCGAACGCCTTGCCGGCGACGGTGCCGGGATCATCCTTCTCGCCCTGGAGCTCGCCGAGGAGCTCGCTACGCACGCGGGTGACTTCCTTCTCTTCGAAAGCCGGGTTCATGAGGATGTCGGCCAGCAGGGTGAAGCCTCGGTCGGCGTCTTTTTTCAGAATGCGAAGCGTGGCGGTGGCGAAATCATTCGCGGCCTTGGCGGCGAATTCCGCCCCGATGAACTCCATCTCCTGTGCAATCTGGGTCGCGCTCCTGGTCTTGGTCCCTTCATCAAGCATGCCGCCCACCATATAGGCAAGGCCCGCCTTAGCGTCGGGATCGAGCACCGCGCCCGCTTTGACCAGCACGTTCACGGTGACGATGGGCAGAGAGGGTTGGTCCTGGATGAGCAGGGTCATGCCGTTCTCCGTGACGACGCGGATCGGCTTGAGGTCGGCGGCATGGGAGAGCGCGGGCGTGATGCAGAAAGCAATCAGCGCTGCTGCCAGAAGCCGGATCATTGAACACCTCCCGCGGCCTGCTCGGCCTGGGGCTTCTGGGCGGCCGGAATCAGGATACCCACGGTCCGCGTGTCCTCGTTGAGGTATTTGCGCGCGACGCGCTGGATGTCCTCTTTCGTGACGGCGCGCACTTTGTCCACGTAATCGGCGATGTACTGCCAGCCGGCGCCCGCGGTCTCGGCCGTGCCCAGGAGCATGGCCTGCCGGAAGATGGAATCCTGCTCGAACAGGTTGCGGGCTTCCACCTGGTTTTTCGCCTTCTGAAGTTCCATGTCGGAGGGCGGCTCCTTCTTGAGCCGCTCGATCTCCGTCAGCACGGCCTTTTCCACGTCCGCGATCTTCACACCCGGTTTGACGACCGCGTAGAAGGTGAAGAGCTCGGGGTCCGCCGCCAGCTCGTTATAGCCGGCGCCGACTTGCAGCGCCAGTTTCTTCCGATACACGAGCGCATCGAAGAGACGCGCGCTTTTTCCTGCCGAGAGGATGTTCTCCAGCACGGCCAGGGCGTGCACGTCCGGGCTCTTGAAGTTGGGTACCTTGTAGCCAAAGTAAATGAACGGCAACTGGGCCTCTCGCTTGACTACGATCCGGCGCTCGCCTTTTTGCTCCGGCTCGACGACGGATGGCGGGAGAGGAGGGTTCCCCTTGGGAAGGCCTTCGAAGTATTTCTTGATCAAGGGGAGGGCGGTCTCGGCCTTCACGTCGCCGACGATCACGAGCGTGGCGTTGTTCGGGGCATAGTACTGCTCATAGTACGCTTTGAGGTCCTGCCGGTTCATCGCGTCCAGGTCGTTGAACCATCCGATGATGGGCCAGTGGTAGGGGTGGGTCATGAAGGCCTGGGCGTACATCTGCTCGACCAGGTAGGACGGGGGGGCGTCCTCGATGCGGAGGCGCCGCTCTTCCTTGACGACCTCGCGCTCCAACTGGAACTCCTTGTCGTCCAACAGGAGGCCCTGCAGGCGGTCCGCTTCCATTTCGAGGGCGAGTTCCAGCTTGTCGGTGGCCAGGTTCTCAAAATACGCCGTGTAGTCCTGGCTGGTGAACGCGTTGTCGTTGCCGCCGTTCTTTTTGATGATCTTGGAAAACTCGCCTTTGCCGTACTTGGGCGTGCCCTTGAACATCATGTGCTCCAGCATGTGGGAGAGGCCGGCCCGCCCCATGACCTCGTTGCGGGAGCCGACCTTGATGACGGGGGCCTTGGGCTCCTCCACAAGCAGGACCTTGAGGCCGTTATTCAGGGTGAACTCCTGGACCTTCAGCCGGTTCGCCATGGCCGGCTGGGGATCAGGGAGAACTGTAGTGATCGCCAGGACGATCGCGAGGCGCAGCATTCTCTTCAGCATGGCGACTGTGACTCCTTCCTCTACGCGGTTGAACAACGCTGCTGGATTGGGATCAAGAGGGCGGACTCGGAAAGCGTTCCGAGTTGGCCGCAGGCGCCGAGGATGTCCCGTCCCTTGCTCTTGCGGATGTAGGCATCGACCCCGCTTCTCGTCACGATGGACTGGAAGCGCAGAACGGCCTCGTCGGAGGGTCTGCGAAAGGGACTTCCCGGAAATTCGTTGAACGGGATCAGGTTGATCTTGCACCGCATGCCGCGGACCAGCTTGACCAGCCGCGCCGCGTCCTGCTCGCTGTCGTTCTCGCCTTTGAGCAGCACGTACTCGAAGGTGAGGCGCCGGTGCGGCTTCAACGGAAATGTACGACAGGCTTTCATGAGGGTTTGAAGGGGGTAAGCCCTATTGACCGCTGGCATGAGCCGATTCCGCTGTTCGTTGGTGGTGGCGTTCAACGAGACGGCCAGATTGACGCCCATCGCCGCCGTCCGTTTCAGCCGTGAGGCCAGGCCGGCGGTGGAGAGCGTGATTCGGCGGGGCGAGAGTCCGACGCCCCAGGCCTGATTGGTGAGGCGGCGGATGGCTTCCTCCACGGCGTCGGCGTTCGCCAGCGGCTCGCCCATGCCCATCAAGACCAGGTTCGTGAGTCGCGCGTCGAGTGGCAACCTTCGTTGGACAGCCAGCACCTGTCCGACAATTTCATGGGCCTTGAGGTTTCTCAGCAGACCCATCCGACCGGTGAGGCAGAAGGAGCAATCCAGCGTACAGCCCACCTGGGTCGAAAGGCACAGCGTGAGGCGATCCTTCAAACGGGAGGGGACCCCGCCCAAGGCGCCCCTCCCGGACCCACTATCCGGGATGAGCACGCTTTCGATGGCCTTGCCGTCTTCCAGGTGGAAGATGAACTTCCGCGTGCCGTCCTCCGAAGTCAGGACTTCCGTAGGGGGGAGCGCGCTGATGCGCGTCTCTGCGGGCAGTTGCATGCGGACCGCCTTTGACAAGTCGGTCATGGCGTCGAAATCCGTCGCGCGATGCTGGTACAGCCAACGGAGAATCTGGTGGGTATGAAAGTGGGGCCAGCCCTTGCCCCGCACGAGATCAGCCATTTCGCCGGCACTCAGGGTCATGAGATCGATTGTGGACATCGTAGGCAAAGCGTAACATAGCCTCCCGATTCGCGGCAAGCAACGGAAGATGATATAATCCTCGCGATGCATTCGGGTTGTGCGCCAAACCTCATGTCCTCCTTCACATCTCGTCAGCGGAGTCTCGGGAGCTCTATGCGCGTGATCGCCGCCTGGGTATTGGCGGGTCTCGGCGTGCTGTTTCTCCAGGCTCATCCGGCGGCCGGCCAGCCGGCCGCGACGCCCTGCGCGGAGCCGGCTGTTTGTCTCGCCCAGGCCGTCGGGGCGCTCAACCAGCAGGACTACGAGAAGGGGATCCGCGTGCTTCAAGGATTGATCGAGCAGTACCCCAACACCCCGTGGGCGGGCCGAGCCGAACTGGCGCTGGGCAAGCAGTACCAGGAACGAGGCGACCGGCAGGCCGTCCCATATCTGCTGGCGGCTCAACAGCACTTGCCTGTCCTGGGCGACTACGCCTTCTATTACCTCGGCGAGACCGATCTGAAGGTGTCCGACTTCAACGGAGCCGCCACGGCCTTCGACCTCCTGGTCGAACGCTATCCCGACAGCCTGCTGAGGCCTAAGGCTCTTGCGGGCTCCGTCGAAGCCTGGTTCCAGGCGGACGACTGCAGGCGGGCGCACGAGCGGCAGGTGAGATTTCTGGCGGAATACGGCGGCCATGCATTGGTTCCCGCCGTGCTCCTGCGGCAGGGTGATTGCCAGTACAAGGGGAAAGATGCGGCTGCCGCCGTCGTGACCCATCGGCGGATCTGGGTCCAGCACGCAGCCTCGCCTCAGGCGGATGAAGCGGCGATCCGGTTGGAGCGCCTGAAAAGCGAGGGCGTCGCGATTCCGGAGTTGACGCCGGAAGACCGGTGGTTTCGGGCCAAGACGCTGTTCGACGCCACCCAGTATCCGCGCGCGGCGAAGGCCCTTGAAGACTATCTGAAGCTTTCGCCGGGAGCGCCCAACCGCGACCGGGCCAGGCTGAACCTGGGAATTTCCCACGTCCGGCTCAAGCGCTATGACGAGGCGCGGATGAGTTTTGAGCAGGTAATCAAGAGCGGATCCGAAAGCACCGTCCAGGATGCTGTCGTTTGGCTGGGCCGGGTGTTTCTGCGGCAAGATATTGATGAACCCTTCCTGGCCCTCGCGCGAGACGTCGAGGCGGGACGTCTCTCCGGAGAAGCCAGGGCGAAGTTCCTTGTGCTGCTGGCCGCCCATCATGCTGATCGGGGACGCCTCGAGAAGGCGGTCGAGACCTACCAGCAAGCGGGAGCGAGTGGAGAAGGTCCGGCCCCTGAAGGGTACTACCGCGCCGGCTGGCTGCTCTACAAAAGCGGCCGCTTCGAGGAAGCCGCCCGTTCGTTCGATCAGGCCCTTCTGGTGCAGCCCGGAGGCCCCTACAGCGTGCCGGCGCTCTATTGGAAGGCCCGGAGTTTGGAAAAATCCGGGGAGACGCAACAAGCGGCGTCCCTATTCCAGTCGCTGTGCGGCGATGCGCCCCTTTCCTATTATTGCCAGAGCGCACGCGTACGGCCTGTCGCCGCGCTCGCCAACGGCGCGGGCGGAGCGCAGGGCGGTGTCTCGTTCGCAGGGCTTGATCCGAAGGAAAAGCCGGTCGCGGGTGACGCCCACTATCAGCGCGCCGTGGAGCTGCGCATGGCGGGCCTGCTGCGCGAGGCCGGCGAGGAAGCGGCGGTTCTGACGGGAACGATCGGCGGTGATCGCGGCGAAATTCTCTGGATGGCCGGCCTGCTGAAAGACTTCGGCGAGTATCATCGCGCCCTGAAGCTGGTGCAGCTCACGTTCCCCGACGTGCTGGAACGCGGCGTCAGCGGCGTGCCTTCGTCGTTCTGGGAGCTGGCGTACCCGCAGGGGTTGCTGCCCGCGATTCAGGCCTCGACCACCAACGGCGTCGATCCCTATCTTATCGCGGCGGTCATTCGCGAAGAGAGCGTGTATAATCCGGACGCGGTTTCACCGGCGGGCGCGCTCGGGCTGATGCAGGTGCTGCCGCAGACCGGGCAGATGATCGCCGGTAGGCTGGGCGGCGAATCCTTCAGCAAGGAACGCTTGTTCGACCCCCGCTACAACATCCGGATGGGAAGCTGGTACCTGGGCCAGCTGGCCGAAAAGTTCGACCACAATCCCGTCTATATGGTCGCGGCCTACAATGCCGGCCCGGAAGCCGTGGCGAGGTGGATTCAGCAGTTCGGCGGGATCGAGCCCGATGAGTTCATCGAATCAATTCCCTATACGGAGACCAGGCTTTATGTTAAACGGGTGCTTCGGAGTCACCGGGAGTATCGGCGGGTGAATGGGCGGGAGTGCGCAGCGTCTTTTTTCGAGAAGGTCTGCTGATGGCGAGCGACAATAAAATCACGGCCCTCGAAGCCAAAGTCAAGGAGATCATCAAACACTCCGCCGAGTTGAAGCGGCGGACGGCGCTGCTGGAGACCCGTCTTCGGGAAGCCGACGCCCGGCTGGCCCGTCAGTCTTCCGAGGTCCGTCGTTGGGAAAAGGAGCGTGACTGGATGCGCGGGCGCCTGCGGAAAATCTTCGGCGAGCTCGAACTGATCGAAAGCGACGGTGACAAAGATGAGGGAGGTACGCGGTGAGTCAGACGTTTGAGGTTGAGATTTACGGGCAGCGGTACGCCGTCCGGGGGGAGGCCGATGAGGCCTACGTGGTCGAACTGGCCCGCCAAGTTGATGAGCAGATGAGGACGCTGGCTGCGGGCATGAAGGCGGCCACGCCCACGAGGGCGGCGGTCCTGACGGCCCTGAACCTCGCGCACGAGCTCCACCAGGCGCGCAAGCTTCAGCAGGAAAGCGCGGAGAGCGTGGAAAAGCTTGCCGCAGGGCTCCTCGAATCGATCGAGGAGACGCTCGGAGGCTCCCGGTAGGGTCTTTTTGTCTTGAAAGGTAGCAGGTGTTTTGCTACACTGCGTATGAACGGGAGTTGGAGTATCCCGTTGGCGGAAGGCCCTACCAGCGGTAGGGCTCATGATGAAGGCAGATCAGGTTGACGTACTGAGAGCAATCGGTTTCCGAAAGACTGAACGGCGAAGTCGGATAAGCGAAGCTGTGGACAGGGTTCGAGCCTGAGAGATCAAGGGGCTGCGTAAGGGCCCGTGGTGGAAATAATCAGGATCCTAACAACCCGAGGAGTGGCGTGCGCGGTTTGGTGATGTGAGGGGAAATTGCTGTTAATGGCGTTTCTTCAAGAGCTGGAGCCACCTCCTGAAATGTCTCGCGGCTTACCGTTCGTCTTCGTTCGGTCAGTTGGCGCTCTTTCGTAAGCAACCTTCCGTCTGCTTTCCCACCAACGTATTCCATTTCCCGCTCCTGGTGTATCTGCGCCGGGCGTGACGGCGGTGTCCTGAAGGACGACGGCCGTCCCCGGTACGAAGGGAGGTGGGCGCCATTACAGAGCTAGCTATCATTATCGTTGCGGTTGCGGTGGGTGTGGCTGTCGGGGCCGGTATGCTCTGGCTCATTCAAGGCAAGGTCGTGGCCTCACGGCTTCGTGAGGCTGAAGATCGTGCGACGCAGATCGTCAAGACGGCCGAGAAAGAGGCTTCGACGCGAGCCCGAGAGGCCCAGATCGAGGCCAAGGGCATGATCGTGCAGGCCAAAGCTGATCTGGAAAAGGAGATGCAGGCTCCGCGGGTAGAGATTCTCACTCTGGAGAAACGTCTGTTTCAGAAGGAAGAAGCGCTGGACCGCAAAGTCTCCAACTGCGACCGGCACGAATCCGAGCTCCAGAAGAAGGATAAGGCGGTCGCGCTCCGTGAAAAGGAAGTCGATGAGAAGGCGGCCGATGCGGAGCGCCTGAACCAGGAACGAACGAAGGCGCTCGAATACGCGGCCGGGATGACGGCCGACGAGGCCAAGGCGTCTCTGCTGGCGCAGGTTGAGAGCGACGTCAAGTTCGAGTCCGCCAAGATGATCAAGCGGATCCAGGATGAGACCAAGGAGACCGCCGATCGGGAGGCGAAGGAAATCATCACCCGGTCCATCCAGCGGATCACCCGGGATTACGTGTCGGAAGCCACGATCTCGGTGGTGGCGATTCCCAACGACAGCATGAAGGGGCGGATCATCGGGCGGGAAGGCCGGAACATCCGGGCGCTCGAAGCCGCGACGGGGATCGATCTGGTCGTGGACGAGACGCCCGAGGCGGTGCTCATCTCCGGGTTCGATCCGTTGCGCCGCGAGATCGCCAAGGTTTCGCTGGAGCGGCTCATGGCGGACGGGCGGATCCATCCGACTCGCATTGAAGAAGTGGTTGAGAAGGTCAAAAAGGATCTGGATAAGATGATGATCGAGGAGGCCGAGAAAGTGCTCTTCGAACTGAGCATTCCGAACGTCAATCCAGAGATCATCAAGCTGCTGGGCAAATTGAAGTTCCGGACGAGCTACGGCCAGAACAATCTCTGGCATGCGCGGGAGGCAGCCTACATCTGCGGAATCATGGCCGCGGAACTGGAATTGGACGTCAAGCTGGCGCGGCGCGGGGCCCTGATGCATGATATGGGCAAGGCGCTGAGCCAGGAGGAAGAGGGGCCGCACGCCATCATCGGCGCCGACTTCGCCAAGAAATACGGGGAGGAAGCCCGGATCGTGAACGCCATCGCCGCGCACCACGAGCAGGTGGAGCCGATCTGTCCCGAGACGGTGCTGGTGGCCGCGGGCGAAGCCCTGTCGGCGGCGCGGCCGGGCGCGCGCCGCGAGACCGTCGAGGCCTATATCAAGCGGCTGGAGAAGCTGGAAAAGCTCGCCGTGGACTACAAGGGCGTGGAGAAGGCCTACGCGATCCAGGCCGGGCGGGAGATTCGGGTGATCGTGAAGCAGGAGGCGATCACGGACGTCGAGTGCGCCGTGCTGTCGCGGGACCTCGCCCGCAAGATCGAGCAGGAGCTCACCTACCCCGGCCAGATCAAAGTCACAGTCATACGTGAAAGTAGATACGTTGACATCGCGAAGTAAGGACGGGAAAAGGCCGCGTCTCGGCGCGGGGGGCACCCCTTGCTCCGTGAATGCAAGGGGTCCTTTGGGCGGGTGTAAATGAAAATTCTGTTCATCGGCGACATCGTGGGCGAACCGGGCCGGAAGACCGTGGCCCGGCACGTGCCGAAGCTCGTCCGGGAACGAGGGGTGGACTTCGTTATCGCCAACGCCGAGAACGCTGCGGGAGGGTTCGGCGTCACGCCGGACGTCGCACGGGAATTGTTCGCGGTCGGCGTGCACGTCATTACCAGCGGGAATCACATCTGGGACAAGAAGGAGATCATCGACTACATCAAAACCGAGCCTCGGTTGCTGCGTCCGGCCAATTATCCCAAGGGGGTTCCCGGAAACGGGAGCGTCGTCGTGACGGCCGCATCGGGCGAGAAGGTCGGGGTCCTGCAATTGATGGGACGCGTGTCGATGCCGACGCTGGACTGCCCGTTTCGGGTCGGGCGGCACGAGGTCGAGGCGCTCCGGCGGGAAGCGCGGACCGTGATCGTGGACATGCACGCCGACGCGACCTCCGAGAAGATGGCGATGGGCTGGTACCTGGACGGGGACGTCAGCGGCGTGTTTGGAACGCACACACACGTCCAGACGGCCGACGAGCGGATCCTGCCCAAGGGGACGGCCTATCTCACCGAGGTCGGCATGGTCGGCCCAAGCGAGTCCGTGATCGGCATCAAGAAGGAAATCGCCATCGAGAAGTTTCTGACCCAGATGCCGCGCCGCTTCGAAGTGGCGCCGGGGCCCTGCGTCTTTTCGGCCGTGCTGTTCGAAGTGGACACTGCCGTGGGGAAGGCTCTTTCCATCGAACGACTGCGCATGCAGGACTGACCGGATGCCTGGCGGACCTCCTCCGCGAGCGCTCTACACCGTATCGGCCCTCACCGCTCTTCTTCGTCTGCACATCGAGTCCGCGTTCTCCGACATCTGGGTGGAGGGGGAAGTCTCCAACCTCCGCATCCCCACCTCCGGCCACGCCTACTTCACGCTCAAGGACGCCAACAGCCAGATCCGGGCGGTCCTCTTCCGGTCCGCCGGGCGAGCCTTGCGGTTTGCGCTGCAGGACGGCATGCACCTCGTGTGCCGCGGGCGAATTTCTGTGTACGAACCCAGAGGCGACTATCAAGTGATCGTCGAGCATGCCGAGCCGAAAGGCATGGGGGCGCTGCAGCTCGCCTTCGAGCAGCTCAAGCAGCGTTTGGCGGCTGAAGGTCTGTTCGATCAGGCGCGGAAGCGGCCGCTCCCGTTTCTGCCGAGCCGGATCGGTGTGGTGACCTCGCCGACCGGCGCGGCGATCAGGGATATCGTGCAGGTTGCCCGCAAGCGGTTTCCCGCGATCGAGATCGTGCTGAACCCGGTAGCGGTCCAGGGCGACAGCGCCGCCGGCGAGATCGCCCGCGCCATCGCAGAGCTGAACGAGTTCGGCGGCTTCGACGTCCTGATCGTGGGACGGGGCGGAGGATCGCTTGAGGATCTCTGGCCGTTCAATGAGGAGATCGTCGCCAGGGCCATCGCGGCCTCGCGCATCCCCGTCGTTTCGGCCGTCGGACACGAGATTGACTATACGATCGCAGACTTTGTGGCCGACGTGCGCGCGCCCACGCCGTCGGCGGCCGCCGAGCTGGTGATTCGCGACCGGCAGGATCTGCTCAGCCAGGCGAAGAGCCTTCGTGGGCGTATTCTGCAGGCCGTGCGCGCCGATCTCCGGGACCGCCGCGCGCGCGTCGAAGCCGAGCGGCGCGGCCTTCTCGATCCGACCGCGCTAGTGGCGGGCCATCCAGCGCCGCGATGATCTCGAAATGCGTCTACGCCTGGCCCAGGTGAACCGTCTCGGCGGCGTGCGGGCGGCGGTCGAGGCGCTCCGGCAGGATGCCCTGCTGCGCAGTCCGATGCAACGGATCCAGCGGGGATTGACGATGCTGCCCCACCTTCGGACGAGGCTCCATCAGCGGATGCGGGTGGCGCTCGAGCTGTGGCGGCGGTCTCTCCAGGAGGCGGTTGGCGCGATCCATGCGCTGAGCCCGCTGGCGATCCTGGCGCGGGGGTACAGCATCACCCGACGGTGGCCCGACCTGACGATCCTGCGCGCGGCCTCGGATGCGGCTCCCGGCGAGGCGGTGCACGTGCGGTTGGCCTCGGGCGAACTGCTGTGCGAAGTCAGGCGAACCGGCGAGAAACTGTTACCGGATTGATTCGGGAGACGGGCGGCGTATAATGCGAGGCACGGAGGCTGGACCGAGTGGCGACGGTGAAATTTGAAGAGGCGCTGGCTCGCCTGGAAGCGATCGTGGCGGAACTGGAGCGGGGCGAGTTGCCGCTGGACGACTCCATGCGGATCTTCGAGGAAGGCATCAAGCTTTCCAAAGTGTGCCTCAAGATGCTCGATGACGCCGAACGCAGGGTGGAGATTCTCGTCAAGGACAAGGACGGCCGGAAGCGGACGCGTCCGTTCGAATTAGAGGGGAATGTTGAGACCGGCCAGGACAACGGCGACGTCGAAGACTGACAGGGCGGCGGCGGCGACCCCGCGTGGGGGCAAGGCGACGGAGCGGTTGGACCTGGCCATGGTCCGCCGCGGGCTTGCGGAGAGTC
>CAZMPH010000017.1:0-26197 GCA_964568195.1 uncultured Nitrospirales bacterium
GGAGTCTTCTCCAGGATAGGAAAAATCGTCGGCGGCAGGATGTAGCGGCCGATCACCGCGAACCGGGACGGCGCTTCCTTCGGGGCCGGCTTCTCGATCAGGTCGGTGACCTGGAACAGCCCGGGCCGTACCGGCTTGGGGGCGATGATGCCGTAGTGGGACACCTCGTCCGGCTCGACTTCCTGCACGCCCAGGATGGGGGTGTGCAGGTCTTCATACAGGTCGATGAGCTGCCTGATCGCCGGCACGGACGCGTCGATGACCTCGTCTCCCAATAGCACGGCGAACGGTTCGTCGCCGATCAGGGTCCGGGCGCAGAGGATGGCGTCCCCGAGCCCGCGGGCGTGGCGCTGGCGGACGTAACAGAAATTGGCCAGTTCGGAGATCCGGCGGATTTCCTTAAGCAGTGTGTCTTTTCCGCTTTCTTTCAGGACCTCTTCCAGCTCGAACGAGAGATCGAAATGGTCTTCGATGGCGCGTTTGCTGCGGCCCGTGATGACGATGATGTCGCGGATGCCGGCCGCCACCGCCTCCTCCACCGCATACTGGATCAAGGGCTTGTCGACCAGCGGCAGCATCTCTTTGGGGGAGGCTTTGGTGGCGGGAAGGAAGCGGGTTCCGAGGCCGGCGGCTGGAATGATGGCCTTGGAGACCGTTTGAGAAGCCATAACAGCTGGATTCTACGGGCGGTTCCAGCCAAAGTCAAGCTGAGGTCGGAGGCTTCGTTCCGCCTTTTCCCCTTTACTTGTCGCGGGGCAATCTGTAGAATTTCCTCGGTTTTTTGCGCTTTTTTAGGCATGCCTGCGCGGTGCCGCCCTTGGCGGTCAGGGTATCGGAAAGGGGAGCAGGGGCGGTGCATGTTTGCCGTACAAAGGGCTCGAGCCTGCCCGGGCCAAAAGTGGGCGGCCGGGCGTTTGGGGGAGCCGGGACCGCACGTCGCGTGACCACCATCGTCGCTTACGGAATCTTGCTGCTGGGCGGGTTCGTCTGGGCCTTCGGCCAGGGGATCGGCTTGGCTCAGGAAACGGGCCAGCGGATCAACACCATCACCATTCAAGGGAACAAGCGGATCGAGATTCCGGCCATTCGAAGCCGGCTGACGCTGAAGGAGGGTGAGCGTTTTGCCGCGGAGCGGATCCGGGAACAGATTCGCGCGTTGTATCAGATGGGGTATTTCGAAGACGTCCGCGTGGAAACCGAGCCCAAGGCCGGTGGCGTGGCCGTGATCTTCGTCGTGACGGAGAAGCCCTTCGTGACGGAGATCCTGTTCGACGGCAACGACAACCTCAAGGACGAGAAACTCACTGAAAAGCTCACGGTCCGCACCCAGTCCTTTCTGGATCAGCAGCAGATCAAGGACAGCGTCGAGAGGCTCCGGCTGCTGTACGAGGACGAGGGGCACTTCAGTGCGCGGGTCGTGCCGGTCATCAAATCCCTGGATGGCGAGCGGAAGTCGCTGACCTTTTTTATCAAGGAGGGCCCCAAGGCCCGCATCAAGACCGTCGCCTTCGATGGCGCGAAGGCCATCCCATTGAAGAAGCTCAAGAAACCCCTGGTGACACGGGAGTATTTCTGGCTGACCTCCTGGTACGACGATTCCGGCGTGTACAAGAAGGAAGAGCTGGACAACGACGTCGAGCGGATCCGCCAGAAATATTTCGACGAAGGGTATCTCGGCGTCAAGCTCGGCAAGCCCGCGGTCGAGCTGAGTCCCGACAAGAAATGGTTTACGGTCCGGTTCCCCATCGTCGAGGGGCCGCAATTCAGATTTTCGAAGATCGGCTACAAAGGGCAGACCATTTTCTCTGAAGCCGAACTTCGGAGCGGGAGCAAGCTGAAGGAAGGCGACATTGTCCGGATGGACGAGATCCGGGACGACATCACGCGCGCGACGGACGTGTACGGCTCGAAGGGCTTCGCGTTTTCTGATATCAACCCCATCATCCAGCCGGACCCCGAGTCCAAGACCGCGATGGTCACGTTTGACGTCAAAGAGGGCGCCTTGATCCACGTCCGGAACATCAATATCTCCGGCAACGACAAGACCCGCGATAAGGTCATCCGGCGGGAATTGCGGGTCAACGAAGCCGAACTGATCGATACCGCCGCCATGAAATTGAGCTTCAAACGGCTCAATAACATGAACTACTTCGAAACGGTGGAGATCATTCCGAAGCAGGTCGACCCGAACACGGTCGACCTCGACGTGAAAGTCAAGGAAAAATCCACCGGCACGTTCAGCGTCGGCGGCGGGTTCAGTTCGTTGGATAAGCTGGGCATCGTGGCCGACATCACGGAAGGGAATCTCTTCGGCCGCGGCCAACTGCTCAAGGTTCGGGGCCAGTTGGGCCAGCGGCGGACCACGGGGGTCGTGACCTTCCGGGAGCCCTACCTGTTCGACGAGGCGGTGTCGGGCCAGGTCGACATCTTCGCCCGCCAGACGTTCTATACCAGTTACTTTGAAAGACGGCAAGGTGCCGATCTCGTGTTCGGGAAATGGTTTTCGGAATATCTGAGCGGGAGCGCCACATACCTCCTCGAGCGCCTCGAGATTTCCAACGACCTCTCCGGCCAGCTCTTTCTCGGCGGCGGCGACGTGACGAGCACGCCCGTGGCCGATCTGCCGCCGCTTATTCAGCAGCAGCTCGGCACGTCCACTACCAGCGCGATCATCCTGGGCGTCGCACGTGATACCCGGGACTTCCATGTCGATCCCAAGAGCGGCGCCCGGCACGCCATCACCTTGCAGTTTGCCGGAGGACCGCTTGCCGGGACCAACGATTTTTACAAGGTGATCGGCGACAGTGCATGGTATTTCCCGGTGGTCTGGGACACCGTCTTCTCCCCGCGGGTTCGGGTGGGGGTTGCCCACAGCTACACCGCCGGGAGCCAACTCCCCGTCGGCGACCGGTTCTTCGTGGGCGGCATCCAGACCGTGCGAGGATTCGATTTCGGTCTGGCCGGCCCCGTGTTTACGGATAATTCCCCCGAAGGGGGCAACAAGCAGCTTATCTTCAACTTCGACTACATCTTTCCCATCGCTCCCGAACTGAAGGTGAAAGGCGTGCTGTTCTTCGATTATGGGAAAGGGTTCAATGAAGGAGAGTCGTTGAGCTTGGACCTGCGTCCGGCGGCGGGATTCGAGGTGCGGTGGATCTCGCCCTTCGGTCCCCTCCGGTTGTCGTATGGGTTTAATCTTGATCCGCGAGAAGGGGAAAAGACGGGAAAGTTTGAGTTTTCGGTCGGCACGCTCTTTTGACGGGACAGTCGTGTACACTGGAGCAGAAAGGACGATTGACATGAAAAACGGAATCAGCGTGCTGGGCATCGCTTTCGTGGCGGCGCTGGCGGTTGCGGCGCCGGTCTGGGCGGAAGTGAAGATCGGCGTGGTCGAGCCGCAAAAAATCCTGGACGGCACCAAGGCCGGCAAGAAGATCAAGGACTCGCTGCAGGAATACGTCAAGGCCCGCCAGAAGGTCATCGACATGGAGGAAGAGGATCTCAAGAAGATGGAAGAAGACCTGGTCAAGCAGGGCGCCGTGCTGAGCCCCGACGCCAAGAAGGACAAGGAGGAGAAGTTCCGCCAGAAGATGGGGGAGTATCAACGGAAGGTCCAGCAACTGAACCAGGAGGTCCAGGTCAAGAAGAAAGAGACGCTGGATGAATTCAACAAGGGCCTTGAACAGGTGATACGGGGAATCGCCGACAAGGAGAAGATCAGCCTCATCGTGGAAAAGGGGGATAGCGGCGCCGGCGCGCTGGTCATCTACAGCCATCCCTCGCTCGATCTCACGGATCGCGTAATCAAGGAACTGGACGCGAAGGGGGGCAAGTGAGCCAGGAAAGCAAACAAGGGCTGTGCCTGGACGTGACCGAGATCCAGGCGATCCTGCCGCACCGGTACCCGTTTCTGTTGGTGGACCGCATCGAGGAACTGGAGATCGGGAAGCGGGTGGTCGGCATCAAGAACGTCACGATCAACGAGCCGTTCTTTCAGGGGCACTTCCCCGGCCGGCCCATCATGCCGGGGGTCCTCATCATCGAGGCCATGGCGCAGGTGGGCGGGGTGCTCGCCTTCAAGTCCTCGCAGCAGGGGGGCGCCAAGCTCGTGTACTTCATGGGCATCGAGAAGGCCAAATTCAGGAAGCCGGTCACGCCCGGCGATCGTCTCCGGTTCGTGGTGGCCGTGCTGCGCGCCCGGCACCCCTATTGGAAGATGCGCGGGGAAGCGTTCGTGGACGACGCGCTTGTCTGTGAGGCGGAGCTGATGGCGATGATCACGGACGGCGCGACGGTGATGGAGGGCGAGCCGTGAGCGCCAGCGTGCATCCGACGGCCCTCGTGCATCCCAAGACCGAGCTGGCCGACGGCGTGACGGTGGGACCCTATGCCGTGATCGGGGAGCATGTCCACATCGGACGGGGAACCCGGATCGATTCGCACGTCGTCATCGAAGGATGGACTGACGTGGGGGAGGAATGCCAGATCCATTCCTTCGTGTCGCTCGGCGCTCCGCCCCAGCACTTGAAATACAACGGCGAGGAGACGCGCGTCCGGATCGGCCACCACAACATCCTCCGGGAGTACGTGACCGTCAACCGCGCAACGGCGTTCGGCGGCGGCGTGACCAGCCTGGGCGATCACAATGTGCTCATGGCCTACGTCCACATCGCCCACGACTGCCTCGTCGGCAATCACGTGATCATGGCGAACGCCGCGACGCTGGCCGGCCACATCACGATCGGGGATCATGCCATCGTGGGGGGGCTTGTCGGCATCCACCAGTTCGTGCGGATCGGTTCCTACAGCATGATCGGGGGCTGTTCGGCGGTCGGGATGGACGTGCCGCCCTTCATGCGGGCGGCCGGCGGCTACCGCGCCCGGCTGTTCGGGGTCAACACCATCGGGCTGAAACGCCAGGGCTTTTCCGACGAGCGCATCCGGCGCCTCAAGCAGGTGTACCTGGCGCTGTTCCGGTCGGAGGAACGCCTGGCCGAAGCGGCCAAGAAAGTCCGCCACGAGTTCGGTGAGCACCAGGACATCCAGGACCTCCTGGTGTTTCTGGACGGCACGAAGCGGGGCATCTGCAAGGGATCGGATGAGCGCGAGGAGGAGTGAAGGGGCACAGGTTCCGGACGCGCGGGCGGAATGGATCGGCTTGATCGCCGGCAACGGCCGCTTTCCGCTCCTCTTCGCCGAGAATGCGCGACGGCTCGGCTACCGCGTCTCGGCGGTGGCCTTGATCGGGGAGGCCGATCCGGCGCTCGAGCGGGTCGTGGATCGGATTCACTGGGTGGCGTTGGGGCAACTGGGACGGCTCATCAAGGCCTTCAAGCATGACGGCGTGCGCCAGGCCGTCATGGTCGGCGGCGTCAAGAAGACGCATCTCTTCTCCGACGTCAAGCCCGACCTCCGATCGCTGGCCCTCCTCCGCCGCGTGACCGTCCCCAAAGACGATGCGTTGCTTCGCGCGATTGCCGCCGAACTGGAGGGCGAAGGCATCCGGATCCGGGAATCCACGTTCGGACTGGAGGGATTGCTGGTGGAGGACGGCACGCTCACGCGGCGGGGACCAACCAGGAAAGAATGGCGCGACGTCGAGTTCGGCTGGGAGATGGCCGGGGCCGTCGGTCGTCTCGATATCGGCCAATGCGTTGTGGTGAAGGACCGGGTGGTGGTCGCGGTAGAGGCGGTCGAAGGGTCCGACGAGGCGATCCGCCGTGGAGGGAAGTTGGCGCGCGCGGGCGCCGTGGTGGTCAAGCGGTTCAAGCCCCAGCAGGATCGGCGCTTTGATCTGCCGGCGGTGGGGCCGGGGACCATCCGGGCCATGATCGAGAGCGGTGCCGCTGTGCTGGCGATCGAAGCCGGGAAAGCGGTGTTCCTGGATCGGGAAGAGACTATTGAAGCCGCCAATCAGGCCGGCATCGCGATCGTGGGGATACAGACGTTAAACGTTAAACGTTAAACGTCTTGGCTATTCACGTTTAACGAATAACGTATAACGCATAACGGGGTTTATGGAGCCAATCAAAGTCGGCGTGATCGGTGTGGGATCGCTCGGGCAGCACCATGCCCGAGTCTATGCGGAACTGTCCATGGCCCGACTGGTCGGCGTCGCGGACATCAACGAGGCGCGGGCCGCGTCGGTCGCCGCCCGGCACGGCTGCCGCGCGGTGGCTGATTACCGGGCGCTTATCGGAGAGGTGGACGCTGTCAGCGTGGCGGTGCCGACGCTCCTGCATCATGAAATCGCGAAAGCCTGCCTTGAGGCCGGCCTGCACGTTCTCGTAGAGAAGCCGTTGGCGGCGACGGTGGAGCAGGCGCGCGATCTGGCGGCCGTCGCGTCGAGCCGCGGCGTGACGCTGCAGGTGGGGCACATCGAGCGCTTCAACTCGGCGTTTCGCGCGACGCGCGGCGCCGTCAAGGTGCCTGCGTTCATCGAATGCCGGCGCTGGGCGCCCTTTACGCACCGCGGAGCGGACGTGGACGTGGTGCTGGATTTGATGATCCACGATTTGGACCTCGTCCTGGGGATGGTCTGCGCGCCGGTGCGGGACGTCCAGGCGAGCGGCGTGTCGATTCTTTCGTCGGCGACGGATGTCGCTCAGGCGCGGGTTGCGTTCGACAACGGCTGCGTCGCGACGTTCAGCGCGAGTCGCGTCGCCGAATCCAAGATCCGCGAACTCCGTATCTACGAGCCCGGGGGATTTGTAGTGATTGATCTGGCCGGGCAAACGGCCGTCGTGGGACGCCGGGCCATGGGCACGTCGGGGAGCCATGAGCTCCTGACGGAGCAGGTCCGGGGAGACGGGCGCGAGCCGCTCAAACTCGAACTGGAGGCCTTTCTCGATTCGGTCCGCACCGGTGCCCCGCCGCTGGTCTCGGGGAAGGAGGGCGCGGCCGCGCTGGAGCTCGCCGGCGCGATCATGGCCGAGATTGCCTGTCACGGACGGAGGGAGTCTGGTGGTTCGGCGGGTTCTCATCATCACGGGTGAAGCCTCCGGCGACCTGCACGGCGCCCATCTCGCCGCAGCCCTGAAGGCGCAGGCCCCGGACCTGGTCATTCTCGGCGTGGGCGGGCCCCGCATGAAGGCCGCGGGTGTGGAACTGGTCCAGGACATCGGCCATGTGGCCGTGATCGGGCTCGTCGGGCCGTCCGCCGCGCGCACCATGGCCAGGCGGATTCTCACTTTGCGGCGGATTCTGCGACAGGAACCTCTCGATCTCGTCATCCTGATCGACAATCCCGGCCTGAACTTCCACTTCGCGCGTATCGCCAAGCAGGCGGGGCTTCGCGTGGTGTACTACATCGCGCCGCAGCTCTGGGCGTGGCGGCCGCGGCGCATGCGGTGGATACAGCGACGGGTGGATCATGTCATGGTGATCCTGCCCTTTGAGGAGGAGCTTTATCGACGCGCCGGCGTGCCCTGCACCTTCGTGGGCCATCCGCTCCTGGACGATGTGGCGCAATCCTACGACCGGGACCGATTGCGCGCAGCATACGGAATTCCTCGCGACGCCTGCGTGATCGGTCTGTTGCCGGGCAGCCGGACCGGCGAAGTGCAGGGCCTGCTGCCGGTCTTCCTGGAAGCCGCGCGGCTGCTGCAGCAGGACCGGGCCGTTCGTCTCATCCTGGCCGTCGCCGAAACGGTGGAGCAGGAGACCATCAAGCGGATGTGCGATGAGGCCGGCCTCGATGTGCGTCTGGTGCCGCAGGATCCGAACGGCGTCATGGCGGCTTCCGATCTGCTCTTTATCGCGTCCGGCACCGCGACGCTCCAGGCCGCGATTATCGGGACGCCCATGGTGATCGCGTACAAATCCCCCTGGCTCACCTATCTGCTCGCGCGGCTGCTGGTCAGGGTGGACAGCATCGGGTTGGCCAACATCGTGGCCGGCACGCCGTTCATCCCTGAGTTGATCCAGCATCGGGCAACCGCGCAGAATCTGGCCAACGAGGCGCGCCGAATTCTCGACGGTGCGGCGTATCGGGACGGCATGCGCGCGGAGATGGCCCGCGTCAAGGCGCTGCTCGGGGCCCCAGGCGCGTCCGCGCGCGCGGCCGCCGTCGTGCTCGATCAGTTGCGCCTGGAAGGGGCGTCGCGCTGATGCGGCTGTACCTGCGCCTCCTGGAATACATGCGGCCGTACTGGGGCCGCCTGATCGCCGCGGCCGTCTGCTCCGGGGCGGTGGCCGCCTTGACCGGCGCCTACGCCTGGCTGGTGCGGCCCGCCCTCGACGAAATCTTCATCAACAAGAACGTGACCTGGCTCGTCTTCCTGCCGATGGCTCTCATGGCCGTGTCCGTCCTGAAGGGCGTGTGCGGCTACGGCCAGTCCTATCTGATGACCTACGTCGGCAGCCGCGTCGTGACCGATATCCGCCAGCAGCTCTTCGGCCATCTCATGCGCCTCCCGATCGGCTTTCACCTCAAGAATCCTTCCAGCCGGATGATGTCCCGCGTGATCAACGACGTGAACTGGATCCAGAACGCCGTGTCCGGCGTGCTGAAGGATCTCTTCCAGCAAAGCCTGACGTTTCTGGTCCTGCTGGGCGTGATCCTGTATCAGAACTGGAAGCTCGCGCTCTTTGCCCTCGTCGTCATTCCGCTGTCTGCGTACCCGGTGGTCCGCTTCGGCAATCAACTCCGCAAGATCGCCACGACCGGCCAGGAGCGCACGGCGGATATGTCCACGGCCCTGCAGGAGACACTGATCGGCATCCGCATCGTCAAGGGTTTCACGCGCGAGGCTGCCGAGGACCAGCGTTTCGCCAAGTACAACGAGGCCTACTTCCGTACGAACATGAAGTCCACGCAGGTGTCCTCGATCACGTCGCCGGTGCTGGAGGCAGTCGGCATCATCGGCGTCGCCGGGATCATCTGGTACGGAGGATCGCAAGTCATTCAGGGGGCGATGACGCCGGGGACTTTCTTTTCCTTCCTGACGGCGGTGTTCCTGATGTACAGCCCCATCAAGCGAGTGGCCTCGGCCAACAATACGATCCAGCAGGCCCTGGCGGCCGCCGACCGGGTGTTCAACGTGCTGGACGTGACGACCGAGGCCGCGCTGGACACCGGCACGCGCGAGCTCGGCGGCGTGCGGTCCACGATCGAGCTGCGGAATGTCTCGTTCCGGTACGAGGGGATCGAGACGCCGGCTTTGCAGGACATTTCGCTGACGGTCAAGACCGGCGAGGTGCTGGCCATCGTGGGCAGCAGCGGCGCCGGCAAGACCACGCTCGTCAACCTGATCCCGCGATTCTACGATCCGACGGAAGGGGCGATCCTCATCGACGGCGCGGACCTCCGCGAGATCCGCCTGCCGGCCATCCGGCGGCAGATGGGCATCGTCTCGCAGGAGACCCTGCTGTTCGACGACACGGTGCGGAACAACATCGCGTACGGCAAGGACGAGATCACCGACGAGGCCGTCATGGAGGCCGCCCGCGCGGCGTATGCCCATGAGTTCATCATGAAGCTGCCGAACGGGTACGACACCCTGATCGGGGAAAACGGAGTGAAGCTCTCAGGCGGGGAACGCCAGCGATTAGCCATTGCGCGGGCGTTGCTGCGCAACCCCCCCATCCTCATCCTCGACGAAGCGACCTCGTCGCTGGACACGGAGTCAGAGCGCATGGTCCAGATGGCCCTGGCCAATCTCATGAAAGGCCGGACCACGTTCGTGATCGCCCATCGGCTCTCCACCGTCCAGCGAGCCGACCGGATCGTCGTCCTAGCCGGGGGACGTCTGGTCGAAATAGGACGCCATGATGATCTCCTGGCCCGCGGCGGCATCTATCAGCGGCTCCACCAGATGCAGTTCCAGGATCACGGGGACGATGACGTTAATCGTTAATCGTTAAACGGGAAAACAACGTTAATCGTTAAACGGTATTCGTTAATCGTCGGTGCCCTGGGAAGAATCGAGTTTTACGTTTAACGTATAACGAATAACGGCTTTAAAGAATTATGTGGAATTGGTTAAAGCTGGCGGTGCTGCCCCCGATCGGTTACGCGGCGATCCGGGCCCTCGGGGCGACGTTGCGCATCCGGACGCTGCACGCCGACCGCGTCAAGGCGTTCTGGGAGGCGGGCCGCCCCGTGATTATCGCATTCTGGCACGGCCGGCAGATCATGATGCCCCTGTGCTACGCCGGGTCCCGGCTCTCCATCATGATCAGCGAGCATCGGGACGGCGAGCTGATCCATCGCATCGTGCGCCGGTTCGGCTTCGACACCGTGCGCGGCTCGACCACGCGCGGCGGCGCGCGGGCGCTCCGGCAGATGGCGCGGATGGGCCGGTCCGGCGCCGATCTGGCGGTCACGCCCGACGGTCCCCGAGGGCCCCGGTGCGTCGCGCAGGCCGGCGTGGTGGAACTGGCGAAGCTGACGGGGCTGCCGATCATCCCCCTGACCTTCTCCGCCTCAAAAAAAAACTCTTCCGCAGTTGGGACCGCTTCGAGGTCCCGTTGCCGTTCAGCCGGGCCTGCTTCATGTGGGGTGCGCCGATCAGCGTACCGGCCGACGCCAACCCGGCGCAGCTTGAGGCGAAGCGGGTGGAAGTGGAGACGGCGCTCAACAAGCTCGGCGATGAGGCGGATCGCGCGGTCGGGGACGTTACTCGTTAACCGTTATTCGTTAATCGTTATACGTTATTCGTGAATTCCTGGAATGACTACAGTTCCGTTTAACGATTAACGAATAACGGTTAACGTTTAACGAGCGGCTATGTTTGTTCTCTACAACATTCTTCTTCTCCTGGCGTCCCCGGTGATTTTAATGATCCTGCTGGCCAAGAAGCGATGCCGCCCGGGCCTGCGGCAACGCCTGGGATGGCGGAGTCCGGCTCAGGAGCGGGGCGACGGCCGGACGATCTGGGTGCACGCCGTCTCGATGGGAGAGGCGACGGCGGCCGTTCCGCTGGTTCAGCAGTTGAAGGTGCGCTATCCGGATTCCCGGATCATGGTGTCGACCGTCACCGAAACCGGTAAGGAGACGGTCCTGCGCCGGCTGGACGGGCAGGCCGAGCACCTCTACTTCCCGCTGGATTTTCCCTGGGCGGTCCGGTCGGTGCTGGATGCGGTGCGCCCCCGCCTGATCATCATCGTCGAAACGGAATTATGGCCGAACTTCCTGCGCGAGGCGGCGGCGCGCGGCATCCCGGTGATCCTCACGAACGGCCGTCTTTCGACCGAGTCCTTCGCCGGCTATCTCCGGCTCCGTCCGTTCTTCCGCCGTGTCCTGGCGGCGTTCACCGTCTGTTCCATGCAGACCGATCGGGATGTGGACCGGATCATCCAGCTGGGAGCGGCCCCGGAGCGGGTCGTGCGGACCGGCAATCTCAAGTACGATCAGGTCGCCGCGTTGACGCAGGCGGCGCCTGGACGGATTTCCAAACATGAACTGGGCGTGGCGGAAGGCGAGGACCTGTTCGTGGCGGGCAGCACGCATCCGGGAGAGGAAGAGGCGGTGCTGGACTGCTACCGCCGCCTGCTCGATGTCGCCCCTTCGCTGGTGCTGGTGCTCGCGCCGAGGCACATCGAGCGGGCGGACGCCGTGTGCGCGACGGCGCGCATGCGCGGGTTCGACGTTCTCCGGCGCACGCGTCTTGCCGAATCGGCCGGCCCGCGCGTGATCGTCCTGGATACGCGCGGCGAGTTGGCGTCTCTGTACCGGGAGGCGACGCTGGTTTTCGTGGGGGGCAGCCTGGTCGACGTGGGCGGCCACAGCCCCCTGGAGCCGGCGGCCTGGGGCAAGGCCGTGGTCTTCGGCCCCCATATGGATCACTTTGCCGAAGCGGCGGAGCAGTTCCTCCGCCAGGGAGCCGGGATCCAAGTGCGCGACGTCCACGAGATGGCCGATGCTATGACGGCCCTGCTGAAAGACCGGGCGAAACTGGAGGAGAGGGGGAAAGCCGCCTATCAGCTCGTGCTGGAGAATCAGGGCGCGGTGGCGCGCACGGTGGCCTTGATCGCGCGCGTCCTCGAAGGACGTTGACCGTTATTCGTTAAACGTTATTCGTTAATCGTTCGAGTTGGCCAGGAACCCGAATATGGAATTCCCCGTTTACACGTTTAACGTATAACGATTAACGATGCATGATTTACGCATAACGTCATTCCAACGGGCGGAACGCCTGCTTGCGGTGGACGACCGGACGCCGGCGGAGTGGGCGCTCGCTCCGCTGATCCCGCTGGCGTCCCTGTACGGCCTCGCGATGCAGGCGCGGTCGTCGCTCTACGCACGCGGCCTGCTGACCCAGCATTTCCTGCCCTGCCGCGTTATCAGCGTGGGCAATCTGACGGTGGGGGGCACCGGCAAGACGCCGGTGGTGATCGCGCTGGCCTCGGCGTTGCGTGAACGCGGGCGCCGGGTCGGGGTCGTCAGCCGCGGATACAAGCGGCGCAGCGCCGACGCGATCGTGGAGGTCTCCGATGGGCGATCAGTGCGGGGCGATCCGGGCGAGACGGGCGACGAGCCCTTGCTGATCGCGCAGCGATGCCCCGGCGTGCCGGTGGCGGTGGGAGCCGATCGCCCCTTGGTGGGGCGGTACCTGATCGAGCGCTACCATATTGATACGCTGATCATGGACGATGGGTATCAGCACATGGCCTTGCGGCGGGATACCAATATTCTGGTCCTGGACGCGGGCGCGCCATTCGGCAACGGCTATCTGCTTCCGCGAGGGCGCCTTCGCGAGCCGCGCTCCGCCATGGCGCGGGCCACGGCGGTGCTTGTGACGCGTGCCTCGCAGGGCGGACGGCTGGACGATCTCAAGGCCGCGGTCCGGTCGGCGGCGCCGGCAGTGCCCATCTGGGTCACGGATTTCGCGCTGAGCGCGGTCGCGCAGGTCGGCGGTTCGACGTTGGTGGAGCCGTCGGTGCTCAAGGGCGAACGGGTGTTGGCCGTGAGCGGGATCGGGTATCCGGAGTCGTTTCGAAAGCTCCTGGCCGCCGCCGGCGCGACGGTCGCGGAGCATTGCGTCTTTCCCGACCATCACGCATACTCTCGGGAGGACGTGCAGCGGATTCGGCAGGTGGCGGAGCGAGCTGGCGCGGGGCGGATCGTGACGACCGAGAAGGACGCGGTCAAGCTGGTGCAGCTTGACGCAGTGGCAAAACAGGAGGTCGCGATCTGGGCGGTGCGGATCGAATTGCAATGGCATGAAGGATTTGAGGAATGGACGCGGGTCGTTTTAAACGGTTGACCAGGCCTGGCGCGGTGAAGCGCATCCTGGTCCGGGGCACGAACTGGATCGGCGACGCGGTGCTCACGACGCCGGCGCTTACGGCCCTGCGCGCGGGCTTTCCGCAGGCGAAGATCGCCCTGCTGGCGAAGCCCGCGGTCGCCGAGCTGCTGCAGTGCCACCCGGCCGTCGATGACATCGTGCTGTACCGCGATCCCGGTCCGCACGCCGGCCTCGGCGGCAAACTGTCCTTGGCGATCCAGTTGAACCGTGGGCGCTACGATCTGGCGATTCTGTTTCAGAACGCGTTCGAAGCCGCGGCCGTCACGGCGCTGGCCGGCATCCCCAACCGCTATGGGTACGCCACCGACGGGCGCTCGTTGCTGCTGACCCATCGGGTCCCGCTGACGCCGAAGATCCGGCGCAAGCATCAGGTCGAGTACTATCTGGAGTTGCTCAAGCCCCTGGGCATGCCGGTCGAGCCTGCGACCCCAACGCTCCGGACGATACCGGGAGAAGATGCGGCGGCTGGTGAACATCTGAGAGCATTCGGCGTCAAGCCCGATCAGGTTATGATCGGTCTCAATCCAGGTTCCGTGTACGGCTCGGCCAAACGCTGGCTCCCGGAGCGTTTCGCCCAGGTGGCGGACCGCCTGGCGGCCGAGCACGAGGCGTGCGTGCTGATTTTCGGCGGCAAGGGCGAGGAAGAGTTGGGAACCGCCATCGCCGGGATGATGACGGCGCCCACCATCGTCTTCTCCGGACGGACGACGGTGCGGCAGTTGATGGCCTTGATCAAACGGTGCCGGCTATTCATCACGAACGATACCGGCCCCATGCATATCGCGGCGGCGTTCCAAGTTCCGCTGGTGGCGATTTTCGGGCCGACCAATCCGGCGACGACGTCGCCGTACGGTCCCGGCCATGAGCTGGTCCGGCACTCTGTGGAGTGCTCTCCCTGTCTGCTGAGGGAATGCCCCATCGACCACCGCTGCATGCAGTGGATAGGAGTTGATGCCGTTCATGCAGCGGCCGCAAAGCAGTTAGCTGGTTTGTCTCGTGCATCTGGTTTATCTGGTTCGCACCAAACAAACCAGACAAACCAGACAAACCAAACAAACCCTCTTCACGGGGGCGTGGTCTATCTGGATCGTGATGGAACGCTCAATTTCGATCCCGGCTATCTCAATCAGCCGGATCAACTCAAACTCCTGCCGGGCGCCGGGCAGGCCGTGGCGCGCTTGAACAGGGCCGGCTTTAGGGCGGTCGTGCTGTCCAACCAGTCGGGGGTGGCGCGGGGGCTCATTACGAAGGAGCAACTGGATGCGGTTCATCTGAGATTGCGCGAACTGCTGGCCGAAGACGGTGCGCGACTGGACGGGATCTTCATCTGCCCGCACCATCCCGAGGAAGCCTGCGCCTGCCGCAAACCCGCGCCCGGCCTGGTCGTCCGCGCGCAGCAGGAACTGGGCCTTGCGCCGGACCGTGCGATCGTGATCGGAGACAAGGCCAGCGACGTGGAACTGGCCCGGAACATCGGCGCGACGGCGGTCTTTGTGTCGAGCGGGCATCATCCGGAAGAGGAGCAGGCCCGCATGGTTGACCGGAGCCTCGTTCCCGACTTCACGGCCCGTGATCTGGCCGGGGCGGTGAAATGGATCCTTGCTGAAGTCGAAATACGGTCAACGTTAACCGTTAAACGTTAAACGGGTCCCAGAGGGACGTTAACCGTTAAACGTTAATCGTTAAACGGAGATGGCCAAAATCTATGACACATCTGCTAACGAATAACGATTAACGATGGATTACTCCAGGATTCTGATCATCAAGCCCAGCTCGCTGGGCGATGTCGTGCACGCGCTGCCGACCCTGTCGGCCTTGCGGCGGCGGTTCCCGTCGGCGAAGCTCTCCTGGCTGGTGAAGCGGGAGTGGGCGGACGTGCTGGAGGGCAATCCCGATCTCGACGAGGTGTTGTCCGTGGACCTGTCGGTGAAGGGATGGCCTGCGGCGATCAGGGCGGTCCGCGCGGGACGTTTCGACCTGGTGGTGGACCTGCAGGGCCTTCTGCGAAGCGCGGTGCTGGGCTGGGCGTCAGGGAGTCCGGCCCGCGTCGGGTTCGCGAACGGCCGGGAGGGCAGTTCCTGGTTTTACACCCATCGCGTGCCCGTGCCGGACGCGTCCATACATGCGGTGGACCGCTGTCTGCTGCTTGCGCGGTTCCTGGGGGCTGAACCGGAAAAGCCGGGCCCGTCGGCGTTTCACCTCCCGCAGGAGTCCGCGGCCGAGGCGCGGGTCGAGGCGCTCCTCGCGGCCGCGGGCGTCCAGGCGGGCACGATGCTGGTGGCGCTGAACCCTTCGGCGCGGTGGACGACGAAACAGTGGCCGGCCGAATCCTTTGCGGCCGTCGGTGACTGGCTCCAGCAGCAAGGCGCTCGGGTGGTGGTGATCGGCGGCCGCGAGGAGCGCCCGGTCGGAGAAGCGGTGATGCGGGCCATGCACGGCGCGCCGATCGATCTTGCGGGGAAGACTACGATGAAGGAGCTGATCGCGCTGCTGAGGCGGTTACGGGTCTTCATCACGAACGACTCGGGTCCGATGCATCTGGCCGCGGCCGTCGGCACGCCGGTCATCGCCCTGTTCGGGCCGACCGATCCGGCCAGGACCGGGCCTTACGGCGCCGGCCACGTCGTGCTCCGCAGCGGCGTCCCCTGCAGCCCCTGCTTCAGCCGGCGCTGTACTAATGCCGTTGAGCTGGAATGCCTCACGTCGATCCGACCTGAGAATGTGATCGAGGCAGCCATGAGTTTGGTGGAACAACCGTTAACCGTTAAACGTTAAACGTGGGATTTGTTCGTCTTTTTATCTTTACATTCTTCCGATTAACGATTAACGAATAACGATTAACGATAGAGAGGTGAATATGCCAATCGACAAGGAACTGCTAGCGATCCTGGCCTGCCCCAAGTGCAAGGGGGACATCAAGCTGACCGACAAAGGCGACGGGCTGGTCTGCCAGGCGTGCAAGCTGATGTATCCGATCAAGGATGATATTCCGGTCATGCTGATTGACGAGGCCGTCAAGCTCGCGTGAATATCCTGCTCGTCAGACCGGACGGCATCGGGGATGAGATCCTCTCGCTCCCCGTGGCAACGGAACTGCGCCGCGTGATGCCGGCAGTGCGCCTGAGCTTCCTGTCGAGCGTCTACGCCGCGCCGGTCCTGGCGCACCATCCGGACCTCGATGAAGTACTGACCGTGACGGGGCAGGAAACTCTAGGCGAACTCGTCCGCCTGTTTCGCCGAAATGTGGATGCCGCTGTCTTTCTCAAACCCTTCCGCCGGCTCATGACGGCGGCCTGGCTGGCGCGCGTGCCGCTGCGGGTCGGCACGGGGTACCGGTGGTACTCCTGGCTGCTCAACCGGCGGGTGTACGAGCACCGCAGCGATTTCTCCCGTCATGAAAGCGCATACAACCTTGGATTGCTGCGCGGGCTGGGGCTCACGCCCGGCGAAGTCGCACCGCCGCGGCTGGTGGTGACCACCGAGGAACGGGAGTGGGCGAAAGGGTTCATGGGCGAATCTCACGGGCTTCGCGTCCTGGTCCATCCCGGCGGGTTTTCCAGCCGCCTCTGGAAGCCGGTCCACTACAGGGATCTGGTCTTGCGGCTCGCGAGCGAGGGGCGCGAAGTCGTGTTGACGGGCAATGCGGCGGAGCGGGACAAATTTCTGGCCGATACGCAGGCCTCCGGGTGGCCGGTCGGCGTGAGAGACTTGATGGGAGGGCTGACGCTCCGGCAGGTGATGGCGGTGATCGCCGAGAGTCACGTGGTCGTCTCCGCTGCCACCGGGCCGATGCATCTCGCCGCCGCGCTCGGGGTGCCGACGGTGAGCATTTTCGATCCACGTCGGAACAATTCGCCGACCCGCTGGCAGCCCTTGGGGACGGGCGTGGTGCTGCGCCCGGAGGTGCCCACCTGCGAGAAGTGCATCTACGAGGCCTGTCCCTACTGGGACTGTCTGGACCGGATCACGGTGGAGACCGTGGCCGAGCGTGTCACGCAAGTGCTGGCGCGCGCGCTGCCCATGCAGGTGGCCGATGTCTAAGCTCTCGGCCTATGTCATCGCGTATAACGAAGCACTGAACATTCGGGCCAGTCTGGAGAGCATCGCCTGGGCGGATGAGATCATTGTGGTGGATTGCTTCAGCACTGATGCGACGGTGCCGATCAGCCGGGAGTTCACCGACAAGGTGTACCAACACCAGTTCAGTGGATTTGGACGGCTGCGAAATGAGGCCGTGGCGCATGCCTCCTACGATTGGATTCTGAGCTTGGACGCCGATGAGCGGGTCACGCCGGAGCTTCGCGATGAGATTCTGCACATGCTGAAGCAGGAGCCGGAGGCCGATGCGTACTTTATCGCGCGGCGCAATCATTTCCTCGGACATTGGAACCGTCACTGTGGATGGTACACTGATTATCGTCCTCCGATGTTGTTTCATCGGAAGCGCATGCGATACAAAGATGATCTGGTCCATGAAGGCGTTGAACTTGATGGGCGAGTCGGGTATCTCAAGGGGCATGTGCTTCACTATCCCTACCGGACCCTCGATCAGTTCCTTGAGAAAAACAGTCGATACGCCATGCTGATGGCGGAGCGCATGGTCCAACAGGGCCGGCGGTTCCACGCGCATCAACTGATCACCCACCCGGTCTTCACCTTCCTCAAGATGTACGTGCTGCGACAGGGGTTTCGCGACGGGATGCCGGGATTGATCCTCTCGCTGCTGTACGCGTATTACACGTTCGTCAAGTACGCGAAGCTCTGGGAGCGGTGCCGCGCGTCGGCATGAGGGGAGGCTAGGGGCGATGAAAGGCGTAATTCTCGCGGGCGGGCTTGGCACACGGCTCTATCCGTTGACCAAAGTGACGAACAAGCACCTGCTTCCGGTCTGCGACAAGCCGATGATCTACTACCCGATCCAGACGCTGGTCAACGCCGGCGTCCGGGACATCCTGCTGGTCACCGGCGGGAACAGCGCGGGCGATTTCCTGCGGCTGCTCGGCAATGGCAAGGAGTTCGGCCTGCAGCACTTGAACTACACCTATCAGGAAGGTGAGGGCGGCATCGCGGCTGCGCTGAGCCTCGCCGAGTACTTCGCCAACCGCGAGCCGATCTGCGTGGTGCTGGGCGACAACATCATCGAGCGAAACATCGCTCCGATCGTGCGGGCTTTTCAGGAGCAGGGCCAGGGGGCTAAGATTGTTCTGAAGGAAGTCAAAGACCCCCAACGCTTCGGCGTGCCGGTGTTCGAGCGGGACCGTCTGGTCAGGATCGAGGAAAAACCGAAAGAGCCGAAATCGCCGTATGCCGTGACCGGCATTTACTGTTTTGACCATCAAGTCTTTGATATCATCCGCACCCTCAAGCCCTCGACGCGCGGCGAATTGGAGATCACCGATGTGAACAACGCCTATATCGAGCGGGGCCAGATGACGTGGGATGTCCTGGACGGCTGGTGGACCGATGCGGGAACGTTTGAATCTCTCATGAGCGCCGCCAATCTGGCGACCCAGACAGGCGCCAACAAGATGTAAAGGGGCGACATGATCCAGGGAGTGAAGATTAAGGAGCTCAAGGTCATTCCAGACGATCGCGGTTTTTTGATGGAAATCCTCCGCTGCGATGACGAGATGTATGAGCGCTTCGGGCAGCTTTACATGACCGGATGCAAGCGCGGGGTCGTGAAGGGCTGGCATTACCACAAAGAACAGACTGATCATTTCGCCTGCGTCTTTGGGCGGGCCATGGTGGTGCTCTACGACAACCGGTCGGGTTCCTCGACCCATGGCGAAGTGCAGGAGGTCATCCTCGAAGCGCCCCCTTGCGACGGGCCCGCGCCGGTGGTGTTGAAAATTCCTCCCCTGGTGCTGCACGGCTTCTTTGCCTTGGACTGTGAAGAGGCGCGTATTGTGAACGTGCCCACGATTCCGTATCGCTACAAGGACCCCGACGAGTTCCGGTATCCCTGGAACAGCGCAGAGATCCCCTACCGGTGGCCGGGCTATGTGACGCGGGGAGGATAACGCGATGCGGATTCTGGTCACCGGCGCGGCGGGGTTCATCGGGTCGCACTTCGTGCGGCTGCTGCTGCAGCGACCGGAGGCGCGGGTGGTCAACCTGGACGCGCTCCGTTACTCCGGCAATCTAGACAATCTCCGCGACATCGACGGACACCAGCGCTACACGTTCGTCCACGGCGACATCTGCGACGCGGACCTCGTGGGCCGCGTCGTGCGCGAGCATCGCGTTGATGCCATCGTGAACTTCGCCGCCGAGACGCACGTGGACCGCTCGATCGTGGAGCCGGGCGGGTTCGTCCTGACCGACGTGGTCGGGACGGCGGTGCTGTTGGAAGCGGCCCGGGCCGCCGGCGTCAAGCGGTTTCTCCAAGTCAGCACGGACGAGGTCTACGGCGACGTCCAGGCCGGCCGCTCCTCGGAGTCCGATCCGCTGGCTCCGCGCAGCCCGTACTCCGCCAGCAAGGCGGCCGGCGATCTGCTGGTCCTGAGTTATTTCACCACGTACCGCATGCCGGTCCTGATCACCCGCGGCAGCAACACGTTCGGCCCCAACCAGTATCCGGAAAAGTTCATTCCGTTGTTCGTCACGAACGCCCTGGAGGATCAGCCGCTCCCGCTCTATGGGGACGGGCTTCAGCAGCGCGATTGGCTCTATGTCCAGGATCACTGCGAGGCCATCGCGCTCGTGCTGGAGAAGGGCGAGCCCGGTCAGGTGTACAACGTCGGCACCGGCGAGGAGCGGCCGAACCTCGAGGTAGCCGAGGCGATCCTGAAGCTGCTGGGCAAGCCGCGGTCTTTGCTGCGGCACGTGACGGACAGGCTTGGCCACGATCGACGGTATGCCCTCAACTGCAGGAAGATCGCGAAGCTCGGCTGGAAGCCGCGCGGGGTTTTCCGAGAAGCCCTGAAGGAGACGGTTAGCTGGTACCGCAACAACGGCTGGTGGTGGCAGAAGATCAAGTCCGGAGAGTTTCGGGCCTACTACGAACGGGTCTATGGGGCGCGTCTGAGCGGGACACCGTGACATGCGCATCCTCGTGACCGGGGCGAAGGGTCAGCTCGGGCAGGAACTGCAGCGAGTCCTGCACGCCGAGGAAGTGATCGCGACGGATCAACCGGAGTATGCGCTGACGGACTCGATGCTCGGAGAGAAGATCGCCGCACAACGACCTGATCTCGTGATTCATACCGCCGCCTATACCGATGTGGACGGGTGCGAGCGAAACCCTGACACGGCATTTCAGATCAATGCAATCGGGACTCGTTATGTGGCAGAGGGGGCGGCCAAGGCCGGTGCCAAACTCCTGTACCTCTCCACCGATTATGTCTTTGATGGGCGGAAGACCGTGCCCTATACCGAGCGCGATCCCGTGAATCCGCTCAACGTCTACGGCCGCTCCAAATTAGCGGGGGAAGAGGAAGCATTGAAGAGCTGCCGCAGGACGCTGGTGCTGCGGACTTCCTGGCTTTACGGTGCGCACGGGAAGAATTTCGTGAAGACCATCCTGAGCCTGGCCGTCACGCAGCCGGAAGTCCGCGTCGTGGATGACCAGCGCGGAAGCCCGACGTATGCGCGCCACCTCGCGCACGTGATCGCCGGGTTGATCCGATCGGATGTGACGGGGGTGATTCATGCCGGCGGGGAAGGGGAATGTTCCCGGTACGAGTTCGCAAAGGCCATCCTCCAGGAGGCAGGACTTGAATGTCGGGTCGTGCCGATTTCGACGGCCGAGTCTGGCCGCCTTGCCGGGCGGCCGCCCTATTCAGCCCTCTCGACGGCCTTCTTGCATCAATACGGACTGAGTCTCCCGCCGTGGCGCGTCGGGCTGCAACGCTTTTTTGCCGATTCTGCAGCAACCCACGCTGCCCAGGCGTCCGGATAAGGCATGGCCAAAATCCGTGTCCTGCAAGCATGCAATCAGCTGGGGATCGGAGGGACGGAGAAGACCATCCAAGTCTTCAGCAAGTACCTCGACCGGTCCCGGTTCGAGGTGTTCGTCTGCGGATTGCAGGCGGGCGGGCCGCGGGCCGACGAGCTTGCGAAGCTCGGGGTGACAGTCGTCGTGCAGCCGCCGGACCTCGATGCCCTGATCCGGGACCTCAAGATCGACGTCTACCATGTATATCGCGCCGGCGATTACGAACCGGGGACGCTCCCGCACAAGCGGAACGGGACGCCCAAAATCGTTGAGACGAATGTCTTCAATGCCATCGATCACGCCGAGAACACCCTCATTGACGCGCATGTCTTCTTCTCGGAGTGGTCCCGCCTGGACTATCTCAGCAAGTATTGCCGGTTCCACGGTAAGCGATACGAAGTCCTCTATGGGCCCATTGATTTTGACGAGTTCCGTCCTGTCCGGCGTGAGTTCTCCTGGACGATCGGCCGGTGCAGCCGGCCCGATGACCAGAAGTGGCACCGCGCCTGCGTGGACATGCTGCCCAAGGTCTGGAAAAAGGTGCCCCGGATGCGCTGCCGTTTTCGCGGCGCGACCGAGAAGGTCAAGGCCCGCCTGCGGGAACTGGGGATCGAGGATCGCGTGGAATTGTCGGAGCCGACGGTCGGGATCGCCGACTTCTACGCCGGGCTGGACGTGTACACCCACGGCGCGCGGGTGGGGGAGGGTTACGGCGTGGTGATCGCGGAAGCGATGGCCAGCCGTCTGCCGGTCGTGACCATCGCGACTCCGCAGCGCAAGAAGTGCAACGCCCAGGCCGAAGTGGTGGAGCACAACGTGACCGGCTTCGTCGTCCGGTATCCCTGGCAGTACGCCGCCGGCGTGATCGAACTGCTGGAAAACCGCGAACTCCGTGAGCGATTCGCCGAGGCGGGCTATGAAAAGGCGCGTGAACAGTTCGAGGCCTCGCGGCTCACGCGGAAGCTGGAAGCGCTCTATACGGATTTGATGGACACTGGCAACGCATGAAGGTCAGCGGATTCACCTTTTGCCGCAACGCGGTGCGCTATGACTATCCGGTCGTGGAGGCCATCCGGTCCATCCTGCCGATCGTCGACGAGTTCGTCGTCAACGTCGGACGCTGTGCGGACGGCACGCTTGAGCTGATCCGGTCCATCGGCGATCCCAAGATCCGGATCGTCGAATCGGTGTGGGATGACACCCTGCGGAAAGACGGGCTGATCTACTCGCAACAGACCAACATCGCGCTGGCGTCCTGCACGGGAGACTGGGCGTTCTACCTTCAGGCCGATGAGGTCATTCACGAGGAGGATCTGCCCAAGATTGTCCGAGCCATGCAGACTCACTTCCGCAATCCGGACGTCAAGGGTTTGATGTTCCGGTACCTGCACTTCGTCGGTGACTACTGGTCCACCAATCCGTGGTTCTACCACAAGGCGGTCCGGATCATCCGGAACAACGGGGAAGTAGAGTCCTGCGGCGATGCGGTCGGCTTCCACTTCAAGGCCACCGGACAGTACCTGCAGAGCGGGCCGCGCGAATGGCTGGCGCCTTCCGGATCCCGCGTTTTCCACTATGGGTGGGTCAAGGACCCGAAGACCATGCTGGTCAAAAAGCAGGAGATGACGAAAGTCTATCACGGCGATGCGCCGCCGCCCTCGGAGGCCCGGTTGTACGGCATGAAGGAGTTCGAATTCGAAGACTATCCGATTCTGAAAGAGTTTGGCGGCCGCCATCCCGCCGTGATGCAGGCCCGTGTGGCGACGGCATTGCGGCGCGCGCCGAGGCGGAATCGGTGGCTCAACTGGCGGTTCTATCGTGAAGTGCTCAGGCGAGGCTTTCGTGGATAACCCCATGGGGACGTTATACGTGAAACGTTATGCGTTAATCGTGAATCGCGAAATCGGCAGAAACCGTTTAACGGATAACGTATAACGAGTAACGGCCCTCTGGGACACGTTTAACGAATAACGATTAACGGTTAACGAGAGATGGGAAGCATTGCGGCAGTCGTCATCACGAAGAATGAGGAGCGAAACATCGCTGCGTGCCTCGAATCTCTGAAGTGGGTGGACGAGCTGATCGTGGTGGATGCCGAGAGCGCTGATCAGACGGTCGAGCTGGCGAAGGCCTATACTGCTAGGGTGCACGTGCGTCCGTGGCCGGGATACGGCCCGCAGAAGAACTTCGCCATGGCCCAGGCCACGGCGGACTGGGTCCTTATTGTAGATGCCGACGAGCGCGTGACGGACGAGTTGCGTGAAGAGATCCAGGCTCTCCTCCAAAAGCCTGGTCCGGCGATCGCTTACCGGATTCCGAGACGGAATTTCTATTACGGGTGCTGGATTCAAGGGGCGGGCCAGTATCCCGATCCGCAACTGCGTCTCGTCCGGCGTGGGCACGGCCGGTACAACGATCTGCCGGTGCACGAACATCTGGAAGTGGAAGGGCTGATTGGCGACCTGCGGGGGCACCTTGACCATCTTACCCATCCGACGGTGGCCTCACATGAGATGAAGATCGAACGGTACAGCTCGCTCGCGGCCGAGGAGCGCATCAGGAATAGCAAGCCGGAGGCGGCATGGTATCATCTGATCTTCAATCCGATGTGGACCTTCATGAAGTTCTACCTGTCCCGCGGAGGGTACAGGGACGGCCTGCCAGGGTTCATCGTATCCGGCTTCTCCGCGGCGCACGTCCTGCTCAAGTATGCGAAACTTTGGGAACGCGCGCATGTCGCGCCAAGTGGCGTTTGAATCGCATTTTTCTTTTATCCTTCCCGTAACCTAATGTATAATCAGCACCCTTGGAGGACGGAAAAAGCCTGTGCGGATCCTGTTCTTGACAGACAAACATCTTGATTATACGGCTGACCCCCTCTACATCGGTCTTTCCCGGGTACTTGGGGACGAACAGGTCGTGGACTATCCGTATAAGCCGGCCTTCCATGATCCGGCGAACCGTCCCTGGTACTTGGTTCAGCGGCCTGGTCGGCGCTTCAGCCGTGGAGAAATCCTGGATCGACTCCGGGACCGGTATTTCGACTTGGTCTGCCTTTCCTCGTTTCGTCAGGACTGTCTGGAAGAGTGCGCCGAGCTCTACGCCAGGGTGCCTTTCCCGCCGCTGGTCTTTGTGGACGGCGGCGATGACGCGCATATTCGCCATGACGTCTTCGGATGTTACCCGATGCGGGTCTACTTCAAACGCGACTACGTGTGGAAGAAGGGGAATCCCCTGCGTGAGTTCCGGGATGTCCTCTGGACTTTCCGCGGCGATCGCCGCTTGTTTGCCAGGACGGTCCCACTGCCCTTGTCGATCGTGGTGGATGCCCTGCCGGATTTCGGACCGGTTCCGAAGGAAATCGACGTTTCGTACCGGGGGAGGGCGTCCCACCCTCGGCGGGTCAAGGCGGTCGCCATCCTGTCACGGATGGAAGGGGTTCGCTTCTCCGGCGGCGTGTACGCCGGCCCGGAGGACCGTCAATACAAACTGAAGGCCGGGAGACTGGAACGCTGGCACACGAAGGTCTTTCAAAACGCGCGGGCGTCGGAGGCCGACCAGCTGAAAAAAATGGCGCCCGAGCCCTACTACCGGGAGATCGCGGCCTCGCGGATTGCGGTCGCGCTGCGGGGCGGAGGGCGGACGGCGTCCCCCCGATATTACGAGATCGTGGCGATGAGGACCATGCTGCTCTCGGACGTGCCGGAGGCCATCATTCCGAATGGGTTTGAAGATCGCCGCCATGCAGTCTATTGTAAGGCTGACCTCAGCGATCTAGAGAAGTTGGTTCGGCATTACCTCCGTGAGGAGGCGGAACGGGAAGCCATCGTCAATGACGGCTACGCCCACCTGTTGAAATACCACACGTGTGAACGGAGGGCGGAATATTTCCTGGAGATCTGTCAACGCGCTCTGTGAGACCGGTGATCGTTGACATCGGGTGTGGAGCGAGGAAGCTGAACGGGGCGTTCGGGTTGGATCGGCGGAAGGAGCCGGGCGTCGACATCATCTGCGATTTTGAACACGCGGTGCCTTTGAAGACCAACTCGGTTGATGTCGTGCATATGAGTCACATCATGGAGCATATCAGGGACCTCATTCCGTTCATGGAGGAAGTCTATCGCGTGTGTTGCTCTGGGGCTGAAGTCCGCGTCATCGTCCCCTATTACACATCACGCGGCGCTTTTCGTGATCCCACGCACGTTCGATTTATTACCGAAGACACGTTTCAGTATTTCGAATCACCGACCGACTATGGAGTCAAGACCAATTTCCGGATCGAGAAGGTCGATTTTGACATGCGGAAGCCGTTTCGGTACTTTCCGAAATATTTTCAGAAACGGTTCCGGCGGTACCTCTGGAATGTGGTGGACAATATGTCCATCACGTTGCTCGCGGTAAAAGGATAGGGAGCCTTCAGCATGGTGAAGCGAATCTGCCTGATTACTCCTCCCTCCATCTTTCTGCTGGATGAGCGTGTCTTCATGACGCTCGGCATCCTCAAGGTGGCGGCCGTCCTCGAGCAGGCCGGCGTCGCGGTGGAGATGCTCGACCTCTCGGGCGTGGAGAATTACGAAGAGGTCATCCGGGACCATGCGAAGACCAGCGGCGTGACCTGCTACGGCCTGACCGCGACGACCCCGCAGATGCCGGCGGCTACGAAGGTGTACCGGACGATCCGGGCGGCCAAGCCCTCGGCGCGCATCATCCTGGGCGGGCCGCACGTGACGCTGATCCATGCGGCCTACAAGTACGAGCAGAAGCGGGGAGTCACGGGCCGCGCCGCCACGGCGTACCGCCTGCTCGAAGAGATGTTCGACGTCCTGGTCGTCGGCGACGGGGAGCTGGCAATCTTCGACGCCCTGGGCGACGCTCCTCCCAAGCTGGTGGACGGGGACGATCCCAAGTCCGACCTCTTCCTCACCAACCAGACCCTGACCGAACTGCCGTTCCCGGCCCGGCACCTCGTGGACGTGGACAGCTACAAGTACACCATCGACGGCGTGCG
>CAZMPH010000018.1:0-1073 GCA_964568195.1 uncultured Nitrospirales bacterium
CACGTCCTCGCCCATGAGGAACACGCGCGGATCGTTTTTGAGCGCCTCCCGAAGCCCGGCACGCACCGCTTCACGATACTTCATTTTGATCATGGCGTGTACACGTCCTTCGTCAAATCCTCGACCGGTTCCCATGGGCCCGCTTCTGCAAAGGCGACGGCCTCCGCAATCTCGGCGTCCACGGCCGCCTCGATTTGGGCCTTCTCCGCATCAGTGAGCAATCCCCGCTGCCGCAGGCGCGCCTCATAGGTCACGATCGGGTCCCGCTTTTTCCACTGCGCGACTTCGTCCTTGTTGCGGTACAGCTCGGGATCATACATCGAGTGGGCGCGGAACCGGTAGGTCCGGTATTCCAGGAAATACGGCCCGTCCCCGCTCCGCACCGATGCCGTCGCCTGCCGCGTCGCTTCCTCCACGGCGAGCACGTCCATGCCGTCCACCGGCTTGGCCGGAAGGCCATAGCTCTCGGCCTTCAGGCTGATATCGGTCTGGGCCTGATGCCGCGCCAGCGCGGTCCCCATCGCATAGAGGTTGTTCTCGCAGAGAAAAAGCACGGGGAGCTTCCAGAGCGCGGCGAGATTGAGCGATTCATGAAACTCGCCCTCCGCCACTGCGCCGTCGCCGAAGAAGCACGCGGTCACGCGCGGGCGGTTCTGAAGCTTGTCGGCCAACGCGAGCCCGACCGCGACCGGCAGGCCGCCTCCCACGATCGCCAGACCACCGTAGAACCGGCGCGCGGCGTCGAAGAAGTGCATCGAGCCGCCGCGTCCGCGGCTGCAGCCGTTGGCCTTGCCGTACAACTCCGCCATCAGCGGGCCCGCCGGCGTGCCCCGCACGAGCGAGTGTCCGTGCTCGCGATAGGTCGCGACGATGGCGTCATCCATGGTGAACGCCTGCATCGCGCCGACGGCCACGGCCTCTTCGCCGATGTAGAGATGCAGGAATCCCCGGATCTTGCCGGCGCTGTACAGCTCCACCGACTTTTCCTCGAAGCGGCGGATGCGGATCATCTCGTGCAGGAGCTTGCGCCCGTGCTCCCGATTCAGATCCGGCATTCCGGATTCGGCAAAACA
>CAZMPH010000018.1:1083-1653 GCA_964568195.1 uncultured Nitrospirales bacterium
CGAGATGTCCCCCACCGGCAATCCCAGTTCCTGTGCCTTGAGCAGCCGCCGCATGATCTTCCCGCTGCGGGTCTTCGGCAGCGAGGACCGGAATTCGATCTCCTTCGGCGCGACGACCGCGCCGAGCCGCACGCGGGCATACCCCAGCAATTCTTTCCGCAGTTCGTGCGTTGGCTCGAACCCGTCCCTGAGCGAGACGAAGGCCTTCACCACTTCCCCCGCCACGGGATCGGGCTTGCCGATCACCCCGGCCTCGGCCACGCCTTTATGCTCCATCAGGATGCTCTCGACCTCGAACGGCCCGATCAGATGGCCGGAGGTCTTGATCACGTCATCCGCTCGCCCGACGAACCAGAAATACCCGTCCTTGTCCCGTTTGGCAAGATCGCCGGTAAGGTACCAGCCGCCGATGAAGCACTTCTTAGACCGATCCGGCTCGTTCCAGTAGCCTCGGAACATAGAGGGCCACCCCGGCCGGAGCGCCAGCTCGCCCTGGACGTCCGGGTCTATGATCTCTTCGAGCGTTCCATCGTCCTTCTTCCGAACAATCCCCGCGATCACGCCGGGCTT
>CAZMPH010000018.1:1663-9201 GCA_964568195.1 uncultured Nitrospirales bacterium
GGCAGCGTAGTTGGCGATCATGATGCCGCCCGTCTCGGTCTGCCACCAATTGTCATGGAACGGAAGTCCGAACGCGTGCTGGCCCCAGACGACCGCTTCGGGGTTGAGGGGCTCGCCGACGCTGGCGAGGAAGCGGAGGGAGCCGAAGTTGTAATTACGGACCGGCTCGAGACCGGTCTTCATCATCATGCGGATGGCGGTCGGCGCCGTGTACCAGATGGTGACCTTCTGCTCCTGAATGATTCGGTACCAACGCTCGGCGTCGAACTCGGCCTCGTCGATGACGCTCGTGACACCGTTGGTCAGCGGCGCGATGATGCCGTAAGACGTCCCAGTGACCCAGCCCGGATCCGCCGTGCACCAGAAGACGTCGTTCTCCTGCAGATCGAGCGCCAGCTTGCCGGTGATGTGATGGGCGACGACGGCGTTGTGGACGTGGATCGCGCCCTTCGGCGTGCCGGTGGTCCCGCTGGTAAAGTGCAGCAGCGCGATGTCCTCGGGATCGGTCGCCGCGATCTCGAACTGGCCGGAGGCCTTCTCCATCAATCGGTGATAGTCGTGCGTGCCTGGCACGTCGGTGGGTTTGTGATCGTCCCCGACCAAGATAACGTGCTCGAGATCAGGCAGCGAGGCGCGAAGGGCCTCCACCTTACGCCGATAGAGCAACTCCGTAGTGACAAGGACCTTGGCTTGGCCGATCGCCATGCGCGCGCGGATGGGCTCAGGCCCGAACGCGGAGAACAGCGGACAGAAGACGCTCCGGTTCTTCAGCGTCCCGAGCGCGGCGATGTAGAGCTCGGGAATCCGGCCGGCCAGCACGAAGACCCGATCGCCCTTGGCGACGCCGAGCCTCTGCAGGACGTTGGCGAACTGATTGGTGATGTGCCGGAGGCTGGTGTATGTGTAATCCCGAAGCTCGCCGTTCTTGCCGAGCCACCGGAGGGCCAGGTGGTGCTGATGAGCACCATGCACGTGGCGATCCACGGCTTCATGCGCGATGTTGAGCCCACGCCCACCCGGAAGACCGTCCAGTTCTTGGCGCGCCTTCTCCCATTTGAAAGCCGCGCGTACCTGCCCGTAGTCATGGAGATTCGGCACAACGGTCCACTCCCGCCGCGACTTGATGATCGTTTCCCAAGGCATGAGATTCCCTCTCTCCTCACGCAAATATGTGCAAAGACACAGCCAGAAGAAATAGCAATCGTTCAGTGAAAAGGACGTTCGCTCACTTGAACGTCATCATATAGGCCGTGGTGTCGAACACGTCCTGCTGGGTCACGTTTTGCGTCGGCGTCGGGACGAACAATGCAGAACGCGCCTCATGAGCCCACTTCCGCGTTCAGACCAGAGGAAACCAGTCGAATATCCACCTTCGGCGGCACGACGAGGGACTGATGCACCGTGCAGCCGTGGGCGACCTTCAGGAGCTTGTCCCGCTGGTCCAGCGTCAAGACCGAAGGCAGATTGAGCTTGATTCCCACCGACCCGACGCGATGGGGCTGTTCGGCATAGGACCACTCCACGTCAACCGTGAACCCATCGTACGGAATTTGGTGCCGCGCACAGTATCGGCCGACGAAATACGCGACGCAGCTTCCCAAAGAGCCGACGAACAGCTCCACCGGGCTCATCCCGGCATCGCCGCCCCCGTCTTCAACCGGCTGATCGGTCACAAGCGTGTGGTGGCCGTTCGTGACATCGAACCGGCTGCCTCCTTCATGCGTGACGGTCAGGTTCATTGTTGTGACTCCTCGGCCATCACCTTGCCTGGCTCTTGAGGAACTCGGCGATGGCCGCGTTCTCTTTGTCGGTGATCGTCCGGCGGCCGATGAAGTAGGCGTAGTCCTGCATCCGGTCCACCACCTTCGGCCATTCGGAGCCCGAATGCTGGCGCGGGTGCGGCGGATCGTGGCACTGCGAGCAGAAACTGAGATAGGCCATCGCCCCTTCTCCCGCAAGTGGAACCTTCGGGCCGGCATTGAGCGACTCAAAGGCGCTTTGTCTGAGATAGCCCAGGATCGCACTCCTTTCCTCGGCAGTGGGAACCGCCAGTTGCAGCACATGACAGCGCCGACTTCCAAGCGCCTTGATCCGGAGGTCCATGCGCTCCATGACGCGGGGCCACTCGTCCGCACTGTAGGCCCTGGGATCGGGTAATCCATGACACTGCGCACAGTAGGTCCCCATCAACTTCGCGCCGCGGCTGTCCGCATTCGGAAGGGCGGCCGGCTCCCTTCGCGGCTGGACCCACGCGCGCATCAGTTCGGCCAACAGGCCGCGAAGTTCCGCCTGATTCGGAGGCGGTCCGCAGTCAATCTCTTCAGCATGTCTGGGAATCTGGATATGAGAACCTGAAGCAGGCGTCCAGAAGACGGCCAAGGCCCCGCATCCGGCCAACACGACAACGAGAAAAAATCTACGAATCGTCCAATTCATAGTGTTTCCTCACATGACCTTGGAGGCGGCTAAAGTCCGAATGTACTGCAGCACGTCCCACATTTCCTGATCCGACAAGATGTCCCGCTTGCCGTGCATGGGGCTGTACACAATCCCATGCGCGATGGTCACCAACAGCTCCAGGTCCGACTTCAGTTGCGTCTTGGAAGATTGAAAATTCGCTGGCGGGACGATGAGAAAGGCCGCGTCCGGGCCGTCCCCCTTGCCAGTCGGTCCGTGACAGCGAACGCAGTGCTGCTCGTAGATCGCCTGCCCTCTGTTGGGATCACCGGGGATGTACTGCGCAGTCGCCCAGGAGGTAGCCAGGCACAGTGACAGGACACTGAATGCGATTGCGGCTCTCCTCACGCGGAACTTGATCTGTAGTCTATTGTCGTTCAACGTGGGTGCTCGCTCTTTCTCTCGCCGCCCATTCGCGGTGGCTGTTGTGAGCCGCCATGCTCGCCCATCATGCCGCCTGGCCCGCCCGGCATCATCCCACCCATCATGCCGCCCATCATCCCCCCGCCCATGCTACCGCCCATCTGCCGCATCATTTTCTCGTGCTCCGCCTTCTCCTTTTCGCGCTGCTCCGGCGTGAGCAACGCCAGCGCCTCCCGCTTCGCCTTGATGGCCGCCATCCGAAGTCCGACTTCTAACAGTTCGCTCTGTTTCACCTTACTTTCGATCGCCTCCAACCCGGCTTTCTCGTTGTCCAGAAGATCCGCCAGATCCAGCTCCGCCACCTGCATCTCGGCCTCGGCCTTGATGCGCGTGCGGTTGAGGTCAAGCTGGATCGCTTTGAGCTTGGCCACCTGGTCGGCCGACAGACCGATCTCCTTGGGGTGTTTGAGGAGATGCCGGAGATAATGCCCGGTGGATTCCGGATGGGTTGCGGCCTCATGGCCGCGGTCCCGGTCCCGCATGGTATGCCCGCGCTGCTCGTCTCCCCAGGCCTCGGGGAGCACCGTTACAAGCGTCAAGACGAGCGCCGCCGCTCCGGTCAGAATGGTCCGCCGCATGGCATCATTCCTCTCGTTACGAATGTTGAAACTTGTCCTCCAGGCGGCGGGACGAATCCGACGCCCGCCGGTGGGGCGCCGGGCGTTTCTGCTGTTCGATCAGGATCTTCTCGGCCATCAGCCAATCTTCCAGCTCATGCCCGTGTTCGCCTCCCCGCCGCACGTAGAGTTCGTACGCCAGCCTCGTCACCGCTTCCCGATCAACCGTCGCCGGAGGGGATGCTGGCACTTTCGCCTTAGGCTTTTTGCGTTGCATCGCTGACCTCACATGTTCGCCCGTACCGGTACCGAGGGCTCTTCACCGTGAACACCGGACAGGCCGCATGCCGCACGACATATTCGGCGACGCTCCCGAGCGCCAGCCGGTTGAGTCCCCGCCGCCCGTGAGTGCCCATCACGATTGCCCCTTTCAGGCCGAGCCGAAAGCGCACGGCCTCCTTCACGATCACCTCAGCCGGCGTCCCCACTTCGCAGACGACCTCGGCGTCCACTCCATCGGCTTTCAGCACCGCAACCAATTCCTGGAGCCGCGCCTGAATCCTACCGCGCAGGGCCGCCTCCTCGCTCACGCCGAAGAGGGCGAAGTCCAAGGGATAAGCCGCCGCTTCCATGGCGTGGACGAGGCGTATTCTCGCGCCAAGCTGCTTGGCCAGCATGGCAGCGTACTCGAATGCTTCCTGGGCGAACTCCGAAAAGTCCATGGGTACCAGCAGCCGATCGATGGGGCTGGCCTTCAAAATGCCGTCGGCCCGCTCTTGCTCGACCATGCGCACCGTCAGGACTGGGCAGGGTGCCTCTCTGACCACCGCCGCCGCTGTGCTGCCGAGCAGCAGGCGGTCCCAGCCGGTGCGCCCATGGGTCCCCATGACGATTAGAGACGCCGCCTCTTTTCCCGCGACTGTTGCGATGCAGGACGCGGAATTGCCGTACACCTGCCGCGGCTCCGGCTGAAGTCCATCCGCCTGCGCAATGCGGATCAGCGCCGCCATCGCACGGTCCGATTCCTCCTGAAGCCGTTTCAGGAAGAGCGTATTGACCGGAAACTCCCGATCCAGTCCCGGTGGACCCTCCAACACATTGAGTATGATGAGCCGGGCACCGAAGGCCGAGACCAGTTTTGCGGCATACGCGTAAGCGCGCTCCGCCGGCGCGGAGAAATCGGTGGCAAAGATGATCCGTCTGTCGTCCCTTACAGCCATAGCGTGTCCCCCGACCTATCGAGGCCCGCCGCCTCCTTTTTCGACCTTGCGCTTTTCGTTCAGCGCGTCCGCCTGGACCACGATTTTGCAATGGTCGCAGATGGTTTCAGGTCCCGGCTTCCCGCAGATCAGGCAGTTATGCCGTTCCTCGAACGGCCGCTCTCCCTCGCTTTTCTTTTCTTCCGGCTTGGCCATGGTCTCCCCCTTTCCGTCTATGGGTACGGGAATGAGCAAGGAGAATGCCAACGATTTTTCGTGAAATCAGCAGGGAACAGCTCTGTCCGGTGTTCCGACAGGGTCATTCCGCAACAGAACAGCGCCGCCCATCTGTAGAGAAAGGCACCATTGACTTGCCGCGGTGTTTTGGCCAAACTGGGACCATGGAAATGCCGTTGGTATCGGTGGCGGGAATCAAGGCGCGAGACCGGGGCGTCGTCAAGAAGGTCGGCACGCGGGACTTCGCGCTTGAGGAAGGAGATCGGGTCATCCTTGAGATCAACGAGGAATTGACTTACGGCGTGGTGTACGGACGGCCGCAACGCATGCCGTTCGTCCCGCCCATGCGCGACATGAAGACGATCATCCGGAAAGCCGACGCGGCGGATCTCCAGACCATCGCCCGGCACGAGCGGCTGGCCGGCGAAAGCATGGCGTACTGGCGCGATCTCATCGAGGCGCACCGCCTCCCCATGAAAGCGGTCGAAGTCGTTCCCGCTTTCGACCATCCGAAACTGACGTTCGTGTTCACCGCCGACGAACGCGTGGACTTCCGACGGCTCGTGAGAGATCTCGCGGCCCGGTTCCGCACCCGCATCCAGATGCAGCAGGTCGGCGCCAGAGACGAAGCCAAACACCTTGGCGGGCTCGGGCTCTGCGGCCTCGTCCTCTGCTGCGCCAGCTTCCTCACGGAATTCAAGCCAGTCACCCTGAAGATGGTCCGCGCGCAAGGCCTCCCTATGGACGAGAGCAAGCTGCTCGGCCTCTGCGGGCGCCTCAAGTGCTGTCTGGCTTACGAATACGAGGAGGACGTTCGGCCCACGCTGATCCAGCCCGAACGACTGTCCGCCACCCACTGATCGTTCTCTTCAGATTCCCCAGCCGCCGCTCAGGTGGATGTTCGGGCAAGAAAAGGGGTCAGTCACCGTTATCGCATCACCGATTAACTTTTCCCGTCCAGCCCTAGCAGTCCCTCCCTTTCAACTCTACCTCGAGGGTGATGCCGTAACCGGAGATGGGGCACGGTTTGCTCAGCTTCAGCACGGCGTCGTCGAGGGACAGGTCCCTGTATTAGGAGTCGGTCTTTGGACCTGAAGGCACCACATGAAACTCGGCCACGGAGGGTCGGACCAAACGGGCAAAGTCCTGGTATCGGAGCTTCACTGCCTGATAACGAGTTCCAGCCGGAAAGACGATCTCCTCGTGCGCTGTGGACGCCTGGTCCACATACACCTCTAGGCCGTAGAGATTACCGAAGGGCGGGATCGCGCCGAGTTCGCAATCCGGAAACAACCTTTGACACTCCTCTTCGGTGGCCAGCCTGCCAGGGTACACGTGAAGGATTTCTCCAATACGCCTGAGGTCGACCTTCCAGTTGGCCGGCAGCACCGTCATCACGAAACGCTCCCCCACCTTCAGGATCACCACCTTGGCCAGTTCCTTGCCCGGCACATGCAGTACTTGGGCAAGCTCTGAGGCCCTAGACGCCTCCCTGTGGGTCAGGACTTCATAGGGAACGGCTTCGTGTTCCAGATAGACTTTCAGACGACTCGGGATGTTGACGGCCGCAGCATCAGGAGGTTTAGCGGCTGCCTCGCTAATCGGCGGCTCTGTCCTCGGTGGAAGCGCAAGCGCCTCATTTCCTGGTGCCGGGACAGGCGGGTACGGAGGAAATGCTGGAAGAGCAACCCCGGTCGAAGCCGTGGTGGGCGTCTGCTGTCGCTTGGCGGCGACAGCAGGTTTAGCGGTCTTCTTGGGCTTGCCGGTTGGCCGACGAGGGCGCGCTTGGATCTTCTTAAGCCTTGCAGTCCGACGCTTGGCCTTGGGCTTCTTGGCCTTGGCTCTCGTGCTGGACTTGATGCGCCGGCGGGTCGCCATTCAGATCACAGCAGAAAGTAGGCCGCCCCACCGACAATCAACATCAGCCCCACTGCCAGCATCATCTTCTCATGCGTGCACATTCCCGGCTTGGCCGTGCATACCTGCATCGAACACATAACCGACATGGCTGCACCTCCCGTGGAGTTGATCTGCCCTCAAGGGTAGTCCCACCTGCAATGTTCGTCAAGCACACCACTTTTGCGGAAAGCCCTTCTGCCGAAGGGTAAGGGATAAGAGGAAGGCAGGCTCAATAATACGTGATCGTGCGGAAGATAGACTCCGCCCAGTAACGAGTGCGTTCTTCATGGTTGTCGTCCCCTGACCTCCCTACTTCAACCCCAGCACGTCGTGCATGTCGTACAGGCCGGGTGGCCTTGTGACGACCCAGCGCGCGGCCCGGAGCGCGCCGCAGGCAAACGTATCGCGGTTGTGGGCCCGATGGGTGATTTCGATCCGCTCCCCAGGCCCGCCGAAGAGCACGGTGTGATCGCCGACGATGTCGCCCGCGCGAATCACCTGAATCCCGATCTCGCCCCGCTTGCGCTCGCCGATCATGCCCTTGCGGCCGTACGCCGCCACCTTGGCGAGGTCTTTGCCGGTCGCGTCGGCCAGCACCTTGGCGATCTTCAGCGCGGTCCCGCTGGGGGCATCTTTCTTGAGACGGTGATGGGCTTCCTGGATCTCGATGTCGTAGTTCTCACCGAGCGCGCGGGCCATCTCGGCGAGCACCTTCAGGATGACGTTGACTCCCACGCTCATGTTGGGAGAAAAGACGCAGGGAATC
>CAZMPH010000018.1:9211-17557 GCA_964568195.1 uncultured Nitrospirales bacterium
CGGAGAGCTGCTTGGCCGATAACCCGGTTGTGCCGATCACCATGGCTTTCCTGGCGGCGGCCATGATCGACATATGGGCGAGCGAAACGTCCGGCGCGGTGAAGTCGATGAGCACCTCGGCGCGATCGGCGAGAGCGGTCAGGCTATCGGTCACCGCCACGCCGATCCGGCCGCAGCCCGCGATGTCGCCGGCATCGGCGTCGATCGTCGGATGCCCTTTGCGCTCCAACGCGCCGACCAGTTTGAGATCCGACGACTCTTTAATGAGGCTGACGAGCCGCCCGCCCATGCGCCCGCCCGCCCCTGCCACCACGACTTTGACCATGAAGAAGCCCCGTTATTCGTGAATCGTTAAACGTTATTCGTGGTGTCTAGGATTCGGTTCGCGTTAAACGATTAACGTATAACGCTTAACGTCTACCGTCAGATGAGCCCGTAGTCCTTCATGACCCGCGTGAGCTTGTCGAGATTCTCTTGCGACATCGGGCAGAGCGGCAGGCGCACGTCGGCCGTGGCCTTGCCCATCAGCGCCACGGCATGCTTGACGGGGACGGGATTCGTCTCCAGGAACAGCGCCTGGAAGAGCGGGTAGAGCTTGAAGTGCATCGCGCGGGCCTTGGCCGCGTTGCCGGCCTCCCACGCGTCCACCAGCGCCGCCATGTCGGCGGGCGCCACGTTGGCCGTCACTGTGATCACGCCCTTCGCCCCGACGGCCATCATCGGCAACGTCAGCGCGTCGTCGCCCGAGAGCACCGTGAACCGGTCGCCGCACGCCTGCACGATCTCGCTCACCTGCTGGAGAGACCCCGCGCCCTCCTTGATCCCGACGATGTTCTTGAATTGCGCCAGTCTCGCCACGGTCGAGGGCGCCATATTCACGGCGGTCCGCCCGGGAATGTTGTAGAGGATCTGCGGGATCTCCACCGCCTCGGCGATCGCCTTGTGATGCCGGTACAGCCCCTCCTGGGTCGGCTTGTTGTAGTACGGTGAGATGAGCAGGGCGGCGTCCGCCCCCACCGATTGGGCATGGCGGGTGAACTCGATCGCCTCCTCCGTCGCATTGGAGCCCGTCCCGGCGATCACCGGCACGCGCCGCTTCACGGCCTCGACGGTGAACTCGACGACCCGTTTGTGCTCCTCGTGCGTGAGCGTGGCGGACTCACCCGTCGTCCCGCACGGGACGATGCCGTCGGTTCCGTTCGCGATCTGCCACTCGATCAGATCGCCGAGGGCTTTCTCGTCTATTTTGCCGCTTCGAAACGGCGTGATGATGGCGACCAGCGAGCCTTTGAACGTCATTTCATTCGATACTCCCAGGCCTCGGGACGCATCTGCCCCTCATAGACCGCCCGCGCTTCGCCGGTCAGGGTCAGGTTCGTAAACCGCTCGCCGTTCTGCTTGAACGCAACGCGCAGCGGCATCCGGCTGAGGGGGATCACCGTAATCGGCGACTCCACCTTGTGAACCAGGGCGGCCAGCAGGGCCGAGGCGAGCGCGCCGCTCCCACAGGCCAACGTCTCGTCTTCGACACCGCGCTCGTACGTACGAATCTTGACGGTATGGCGATCCACCACCTGGGCGAAATTGACGTTGGTACCGGCCGGCTTGAACGTTTCATGATAGCGGATCGGCCGCCCGATCCCGATGACTTCCGCCGTCGCCGTGTCCTGGACGAAATACACGAAGTGCGGCACGCCGGTATTAATGGCATGGCCCTCCAGCATCGTCCCCTCATGCGACACGCTCGACGGCGCGGGGGGATCACTCCTCCGCCGACGGTGCATCGGGATGGCCAGGCGGATGCGCAGCCGGACGTCGCTTGGCTCCGGGACCTTCACAGTGACCTGCTCGCCGTCCACCTCGGCCTCGACGACGCCCGTGGCACCCTCGAACTGCATGGCTTTCGGAGCGATCTTCTTCAGGTACGCGAACCGCGCCACGCACCGGGCGCCGTTCCCGCAGAAGTCCGCCTCGCCGCCGTCGTTGTTGTAGAACCGCCAGCGAAAATCGTACTTGCGGGACTTCTCCAGGAAGATGAGGCCGTCCCCGCCGATCGAGAGATGGCGGCGGCAGACACCGGCCACGAAGGCCGACATCTTCTTGGGATCGATCACGCGGTCCCGGTTGTCCACGACGATGAAGTCGTTGCCCGCGCCGGAGACTTTCATAAAGGGGATTTTCTTCATGCCGCGCCTTAGTTGAGGAACGCCGGGATCGTCTCGCCGCGCACGAGATCGGCGTACTCCTCCCGCGCCCGAATGACGTGGAATTCCCCGTCACGCACCAGCACCTCGGCCACGCGGGGCCGTGAGTTGTAGTTCGAGGCCATGCTGAACCCGTAGGCGCCGGCGCTCATCACGGCGAGCAGCTCGCCCGGGTCCGCCAGCGGCATCATCCGGTCCTTGGCGAGGAAGTCGCCCGACTCGCAGACCGGCCCGACGACGTCCGCCAGGACCTGCTTCTTCAGCTTGTCGCGGGTCTCGCGCACCGGCTTGATCTCGTGGTACGCGCCGTAGAGCGACGGCCTGATCAGGTCGTTCATGGCCGCGTCCACGATCACGAACGTCTTGTCGGGGTTGGCCTTGTGGTAGAGCACCTTGGTCACCAGCACGCCCGCGTTCCCCACGATGGAGCGCCCCGGCTCGAAGATCAGCATGCACTTCAAGTCCTTGATGAGCGGCGAGATGGCCTGCGCCAGGTCCTGGGGCTGCGGCGGCGTCTCGTCCTGATAAATGATCCCCAGCCCGCCGCCCACGTTGAGATAGCGGATCTGGACCCCGATCCCCGCCAACTGCTCGACCAGCAGGAGAATCTTCTTGAGCGCGTCCACGAAAGGGCTGGTCTGGGTCAGTTGCGAGCCGATGTGCTTGTGCACGCCGACGATCTCGATGTGCTTCAAGGTCGTCGCCAGCTTGAACTCCTCCAGCGCCCGCTCGGCGCTGATCCCGAACTTGCTCTTCTTCAGGCCGGTGGATATGTACGGATGCGTCTTGGGGTCGATGTCGGGATTGATGCGCAGAGCCACCCGGGCCTTGGTCTTCATCTCGCCCGCCACCCGATCGATGGCCCGGAGCTCGGCCGAGGACTCGACGTTGAACATCAGGATGTTCGACTTGAGGGCATAGCGGATTTCGCCGTCGCACTTACCGACCCCCGCGAAGACGATCCGCTGGGGCTCGATCCCCGCCTGCAGGGCCCGATAGAGCTCGCCCCCCGACACAATGTCCGCGCCCGCGCCATCCCGGGCCAGCAACCGCAGCAGGGCCAGGGTGGAGTTGGCCTTGACCGAGTACGCGATGAGGTGCGGGATCTCGTTGAACGCGGAGTCGAAAGACCGGAACTGGCGCAGCACCGTGGCGTGGCTGTACACGTAGCACGGCGTGCCGACCTTCTCGGCGATCTTGCGAAGCGGCACCGCCTCGCAATAGAACTCGCCGTCCTGGTAGCGGAAATCAGGCATCCTGGAGATCCTCGGCCAGGAGGTCCACTCCGTGGAAACTCATCCCCTCAAGAGACGAGGCGAACGCGTCCGTGATCTTCCGATAGCGCACGCGCGCGGAGGGCGCGGCTTTTGTGAAAAACTCGCCGTCCATGAGCGTAGCGAGCGCCTGCGGAGTCGCGTGGCGCACGTGCTCGAAGTTCACAATGATGTCGAGCTTGGCCTTGGACGCCGCCTCGGCCAGGCGCGTCTTCAACTCGGCCGCGTTGAGCCGGTCCAGCGCCCCTTCCAGATCCACAAGCAGCGCCGTCAGCTTCTCATGCTTGCGCGCCTTGATGCTGAGGAACTGGTCCACCTGGCCGGAGACCTTCTTGAGGGCCAGCAGCGCGTTCGGAATCGGGTTCTCCATTTCGACGGACGGCAGTTTGGCCTGCAGGGCCTTGATGACGGCGGCGACCGGCGACAGTCCCCCTTTCGGGCAGGCCCGGCTGATGACCCGGCGGAACTCCCAGTTCATCTGGAAACGCGGGATGATGCGCTGGCTCGTGTTGGAGATCCGCTTCCAGATGTTCGGCAGCGAGTAGAAGCTATGCTGCGCCCAGTAGAAGCCCTCCTGGAGCTGCTCGGGCGTCATGCGGGTCGGGTGGAACGTCACGTGCTTCCCGTCATAGTGCGCCCAGTTCCGGTCGAAGATCCGGCCTGCGGCCTCGTAGCGGGCGTGCAGCGGCGTGCCCGGCAGCGGCGTCAACACGTTGAAATACGCCAGCTCACAGTGGTTCTTGATCAGGAACTCGACCGTGCGCTCGAAGACCGACTCGTCGTCGTTGTCGAAGCCGAAGACGATCCCGGGGTTCACCATGATCCCGTGGTCGTGGAACATCTTGATCTCTTCCTCGAACTTCTTGACCTTGTTGAAGGGCTTGTGCGTCTCGCCCAGGCTCTCCTCGAAGATGGACTCCAGGCCCACGAAGACCGACACGCAGCCGCTCTCCGCCGCCAGCTTGACCATCTCCGCATCGTCGCCCAGAAAGAGCGTGGACTGGCAGCCCCATTTGATGTTCAGCGGCTTCAGGGCCGCCCACAATTCCCGGCAATAGGCCCGGTTGCTGTTATGGAGGTCATCCACGAACGCGAAGATGGAGCCGTCCTCGATCCCGAACCGGATCTTCGCCGCGATCTTGAGGGCCTCCAGCATCGAACTGCGTCCCATCCGCCCGACCAGCTCTTCGCAGACCCAGCCCTTGACCCGCTGGATCTCGGCCACGACCTCGGCGACCGGCCGCCGCCGTGTGCTCTTGCCGTTGAACGGCGACACGCTGCAGAACTCGCAGTCGAAATGGCATCCTCGCGTGGTGAACGTGCACTGGCGGGTCATGTACGCGTCCTCGCTGAGCAGATCTACCCGCGGCGGCTTGTAATGGTCCAGCGGCGGGAACTGCTCCATCTTGTAGTGCCGCTGCATGTGCCCGGCCTCGAAGTCGGCCACCAGCCGGGGCCAGGACTCTTCGGCCTCGCCCGTCACGATGGCGTCGCAGTGCTGCAGAGCCTCCTCGGCGCAATAGGTGGGATGGACTCCGCCCAGCACGACCGGCACGCCCCGCTTCCGGAACTCGTCGGCGAGCTGATAGGCGCGGGGCGCGTAGCAGGTCATCACGGAAATCCCGACCATGTCTGCCGGGTAGTCGAGGTCGATCTCACGGACCGCCTCGTCCTGGATCTCGATCTCCCAATGCTCCGGCGTGTAGGCGGCGATCGCGGGAAGGCTGAGCTTGGGAAACCAGATCGCCTTCCGCTCGCTGGGCCCGAGATGGTACGGGTTCTCCCGTGGGTAGGGATCCACCAACAACAGTTTTCGCTGCTTGCGCGGCCGTGATAACTTCATGAGCTGCATCGCGTCACCTCATCGATCAGAAAAGACTGCATTGCATATCCGATTGAGCTCGAATTCGATCGTTCCTGCTTCCCCGGAGGCACGTCTTCCGGTGGTATGGGCGCGGTCCTCTTGCCGCAGGCCGCCAGGGTTGCGACAAGCAACCCTGCGATGAAAACAAATGCCGTTAAACGTGAAACGTTAAACGTAAGCCCTCCGAACCGTTTTACGATTAACGAATAACGTCTTTCACCCCTCGGCCCGTAACTGCTTTTCCAGAGCCTTGAGTCGCGCCTCCACGCGCTTGCGCGCAGTCCCCCCGATCGACGCCTTCCGCTCCAACGCCCCTTCCACGGAGAGCACGTCCAGCGCGTCCTTCTCGAACGCCGGCGAGAAACTCCGCAGATCGTCCAGGGTGATACCCGTGAAGTCCTTGCCGCGATCCAGCCGGTCGCGCACGATCCGGCCGACGACGGCGTGCGCCTGGCGGAACGGCACGCCCTTCAGAACCAGGTAATCGGCCAACTCGGTGGCCAGCAGAAATCCCTCCGTCGCCGCACGGGCCATCGCCCTGCGCCGGACCGACAGGCCCAAGACCAGCGACGCGAGCAGCCCAAGACAATCCTTGACCGTCTCCAGGGCGTCAAAGACCGGGGCCTTATCCTCCTGCAAATCACGGTTGTAACTCAAGGGGAGCCCCTTCAGGACGGTCAGCAGGGCCATGAGGTGCCCGTAGACACGTCCCGTCTTGGCCCGGATCAGCTCCGGCACGTCCGGATTCTTCTTCTGCGGCATCATGCTGCTGCCGGTGCAGAACGCGTCAGGCAGCTCCACGAACCCGAACTCCTGGGACGACCACAGCACCAGCTCCTCGGCGAACCGGGACGCGTGCGCCATCACCAGCGCGAGCGCCGCCAGGGTCTCCACCACGAAGTCCCGGTCGGAGACCGCATCCAGGCTGTTCTGGCTGACCGCCGGAAAGCCGAGCAAGCGGGCCGTGTACTCCTGGTCCAGCGGGTAGTTCGTCCCCGCCAACGCCCCCGAGCCGAGCGGCATGACGTTGATCCGCCGGAGCGCGTCCCGCAACCGTCCCTTGTCGCGCTCCGCCATCTCTACGTACGCCAGGAGATGGTGCGCGAACAGGACCGGTTGGGCCCGCTGCAAATGCGTGTAGCCCGGCATGACCACGCTGATCTCCCGCCGCGCCGTCGCCACGAGACTTTCCTGAAACCGCCGCAATCCGGCGAGCAGGTCTACGACCTCCTCGCGCAGGTACAGCCGGAGGTCCAGCGCCACCTGATCGTTCCGGCTGCGGCCGGTGTGCAGCTTGCCGCCCACGTCGCCCACGAGCTCGGTCAACCGCGCCTCGATCGCCATGTGAATGTCTTCGTATGCCGGCGCGAACCGGAACCGTCCCTCGCTGATCTCCCGCTCGATCCGATGGAGCCCGGCGATGAGCTTCTCGGCTTCGCGGCGCGCCAAAACGCCGGCCTGCTGGAGCGTCCGGCAATGCGCGATGCTCCCGGCGATGTCCTGCCGATAGAGCCGGCGGTCGACCGCCAGCGAAGACGTGAAGGCTTCGACCTTCGCATCCGTGCTCTGGCGGAACCGGCCGGACCACGCTTTCTTCTGTTCGGTTTTTCTCCTACCCGTCATCCGCGTCGGATCCCCGTGGGTCTGGGAGGGGCGCCCTTAGGCGGGGCCCCCTCCCGTTTGATGGTCTTTTTGCGCGAGGCGCGGATTGCGAGCCGTAGCGCGCTGAGACGGATGAAGCCCTCGGCATCCTTCTGGCGATAGACCTCATCTTCTTCGAACGTGGCCATGTCCAGCCGGTAGAGAGACCGGGCAGACCGCCGTCCGGCGACGGAGCAGGTCCCCTTGTAGAGCTTGACGCGGGCGGTGCCCGCGACGTCCCGTTGCGCCTCGTCGATCGCGGCTTGGAGCATCTCGCGCTCCGGCGTGTGCCAGTAGCCCTCGTACACCATGGCCGCATACCGGGGAATCAGCGAATCGCGCAGATGCAGCACCTCGCGATCGAGCGTCAGCGACTCGACGGCGCGATGCGCCACGTGCAGGATCGTCCCGCCCGGGGTTTCGTACACGCCCCGCGACTTCATGCCGACGTACCGGTTCTCCACCAGATCGACGCGGCCGATCCCGTGCGCCCCGCCGAGCCGGTTGAGATGCGCCAGCAGCGCGGCCGGCGACAGCCGTTTGCCGTCCACGGCGACGGGATTGCCTTCCTCGTACTCGATCTCGACGTAGGCCGGTTTCGCCGGCGCTTTCTCCGGCGAGACGGTCATCTGGAATATCTCCTCCGGCGCTTCCTCCCAAGGATCCTCCAGAATCCCGCCCTCGTAGCTGACGTGAAACAGATTCTGGTCGGTGCTGTAGGGTTTGGCCTTCGTTGCGGCCACGGGGATTCCGTGCCGCTGGGCGTATTCGATCAGTTCCCGTCTGGACCGGAACTCCCACTCGCGCCAGGGCGCGATGATCCGCACCGATGGGTTCAACGCCAGGTACGTCACCTCGAACCGTACTTGATCGTTGCCCTTACCCGTCGCGCCGTGCGCTACCGCGTCGGTGCCCTCGCGCTCGGCGATCTCGATCTGCCGCTTTGCAATGAGGGGACGGGCGATGGACGTGCCCAGCAGATAGCTGCCCTCGTAGACGGCGTTGGCGCGCAGCATGGGGAAAATATAGTCCCGGACGAAGGTCTCCCGCAGGTCCTCGACGTAGACCTTGCTCGCACCCACCTTCACGGCCTTGGCTTTGACGGTTTTCAGGTCCTCCCCTTGGCCGAGATCGGCGCAGAACGCGACGACCTCGCAGCCGAACGTCTCCTTCAGCCACTTGAGGATCACCGACGTATCGAGCCCGCCCGAATAGGCGAGCACGACTTTCTTGATCGAGGCCTGTCGGCTACGCATCATCGTCACCGATCCCGAAGAAGCCGGATGAGAATGGCTTTCTGCACGTGGAGCCGGTTCTCCGCCTGGTCCAGCACGACCGACTGCGGGCCGTCCAGCACGTCCGC
>CAZMPH010000018.1:17567-21775 GCA_964568195.1 uncultured Nitrospirales bacterium
CTCCTGCCCCCGGTGAGCCGGGAGACAATGCATCACGATGGCGTCCGGATGCGCGGCCGCCAGTAAGCGCCCGTTGAGCTGATAGGCCGCCAGCACTTTGATGCGGCGCGTTTGTTCCTTCTCCTGGCCCATGCTGGTCCAGACGTCGGTATAGAGCACGTCGGCGCCCTTCACCGCGACGAACGGATCCCGGACGATCTCGATGGAAGCGCCGGTGTGCTCCGCGCGCTCACGGGACCACTCCACAATCGAGGCATCCGGCTCGTACCCGTGCGGACAGGCCACGCTGATCGCCATGTCCATGATGGCCGCCCCTTCAATCAAGGAATTGGCCACGTTGTTGCCGTCACCCACGTACGCGATCTTGACGCCTTTCCAGCGCCGCTTCTTCTCACGGATCGTGAACAGGTCCGACAGGACCTGGCAGGGATGATGCAGGTCCGTGAGGCCGTTGATCACGGGGATGGTGGCGTTGCGCGCCCACTCTTCGACGGCATGGTGCTCGTAGCACCGGATCACCAGCCCGTCCAGGTAGCGGGACAGCACCCGGGCCGTGTCGGCCACCGTCTCCCCGCGCCGCATCTGGATGTCCATGACCGACAGGAAAATGGACTGTCCGCCGAGTTGGTTCATGCCGGCCTCGAAGGAAACGCGGGTACGCGTGGACGGCTTTTCAAAGAACAGCCCCAGCGTCTTGCCACTCAGCCGCTGGGCGGAGAGCGCCCGCCGGCGCATGGCCTTCAGCTCGGCCGCCTCCTTGAAGAGGGCAAGGATCGCCTCCTTGGACAGATCATGGACCGCCAACAAATGGGACGTCATCGGCGGGCCTCGATCACGTCGCCCAGCGTGACGACCACCCGGTCGATCTCGGCCGCCGTCACGATCAGCGGCGGCACGAACCGTAGTTTGTGCTCCCCTGTGGCATTGATCAGGATGCCTCGCTTCCGCATGTCGTGGACCACCTCGCGGGCATCCACGGTCACCTCGACGCCGATCATCAAGCCCAGCCCTTGGACGTCGGTGATGGCGGGGCATCGGCCCTTGAGCTCCAGCAAGCTCTTCATGAAATACTCGCCCGATCGGGTGCACTGGCTGAGGATGTCCTTGTCCTCGAGGATCACCTCCAAGATCGCCAATGCGGCGGCGCAGACCAGCGGGTTGCCTCCCAACGTCGAACCATGAGAGCCGGGTGTGAAACTCTTCGCGACGTTCTCGGTCGCCAGGCAGGCCCCGATGGGAACACCGCCGCCCAACCCCTTCGCCAGCGTCATGACATCCGGAGTCACGTTGAAATGCTCGTAGGCAAACAGCTTTCCGGTTCGCCCGATGCCGGTTTGAACTTCATCGAAGATCAGGAGCGCGCCTCGTTCCCGGCACAGATCCCGGCAGGCTGTGAGGAACGCGGGGGTCGCGACCCGGACTCCGCCTTCTCCCTGGACCAGCTCCACCAGAACGGCGGCCGTCTTCGCCGACAGAGCTTTCGAGAGCGCCTCCACGTCATTGAACGGGACGTACCGGAAACCCTCGGGCAGCGGCTCGAAGCCCTTCTGCATCTTTTCCTGGCCGGTCGCCGTCAGCGTGGCGAGCGTCCGCCCGTGAAACGAATTCAGCATCGAAACGATCTCGTACCGATCCGCGCCGTCCTTCGCATGGGCCCAGCGCCGCGCCAGCTTGATCGCCGCTTCGTTCGCCTCCGCCCCGCTGTTGCAGAAGAACACCTTATCGGCGAAGGAATGGTCCACGAGGACCCGGGCCAATCGCACCTGGGGTTCGGTGTAGAACAGGTTTGAGGTATGGATCAGGTGATGGGCTTGCTGCTGGATCGCCAGCGTGACCTTGGGATGGCAATGGCCCAGGACGTTGACGGCAACCCCGGCGAGGAAATCCAGGTACTCACGCCCCTCGACGTCGTACACCTTCGTGCCCTGTCCCCGGGTGAGCGCCAGGGGGTACCGGGCATAGGTATCCATCAGGTACTGTCGGGCCCCTTGCATCAGCTCTTCGGTCAGCATACCTGTTCCTTGGGTTTCAAATAGGTGAACGTAGCATGAAAGGACCCTTGCATGCAATCAACTGCAAGGGAAAACAAGGGCTTAGGTGCGTCTGGAAGACTGCTTGAAACTACTTAGCCGTTCTTGAACGCTTCCTTCAGAAGAGGCTCGATTTCACCCTTCTTCTCCATCGGGTCGAGGATGTCGGTATCGCCGTAGAACTTCCCGTTGATGAAGACCTTGGGGAGCGTCGGCCAGTTCGTCATCTTGGTGAGCGCCTCACGCTTGGCCGGGTTCGGCAGGGCGTCGATGAGCTCGTAGGGATAGCCGTACTTGTCGAAAAACTGCATCGTCTCCCTCGTAAACCCGCACATGGGCATGGCCTTGGTGCCCTTGCCGTAAATCAGGATCTTATGCTTTTTGATCTCTGCTTGAATCTCGTCGTCGATTGAATCAGCCATGGTGTACTCCTTATTTATGATCCGTCCGTGGTCTCGGCTTTGATCTCCAGCGCATGGATGCGGCCGTCTTTCATCGGTTCGCCCAATGCATCGTAGATCAACCGGTGCCGATCCAGGAGGTTTTTCCCTTTGAACATGTCAGAAACGACCCGAATGCTGAAATGATCCATCGTGCCGGTGCGATCCGTGACGGAGACGGTGGCGTCGGGAACGGCCTTACGAACGTAGGTGGTTAATGTTTCGGTGGTGATCATTAGTTTCGATGTTAACCGTTAACCGTTCATCGTTAAACGGCAAGAGTCGAAGACTGCATTCCACGTTTCACGTTTAACGAATAACGATGACCAAACCGCGCTAGCGCGGTTTGGTGGAGGGTAGGGGATTTGAACCCCCGACCCCGACGTTGCGAACGTCGTGCTCTCCCAGCTGAGCTAACCCCCCTCCCGTACCCATACACTACACTCGACCGGATTATACATGACCTGATTCCGCGACGCCAAGCGCCGTCGGTCACTTCACACGCACACGCCGCCCTTCGATTACGAGACGTCCCTCCGCGAACAACTGGATGGCCTCCGGATAGATGCGATGCTCCTGCTCCAGAATGCGCGCTTCAAGCGATTCCGCCGTGTCCCCTTCCAGGACAGGCACCGCCGCTTGCTGAATGATCGGCCCCGTATCCACGCCCTCTTCCACAAAATGCACCGTACAGCCGGACACCTTTGCTCCCCAATCGAGCGCCTGCTGCTGGGCCGCCAGACCCGGGAATGCGGGAAGGAGCGATGGATGAATATTCATGATCCGGTGGGCGTAGGCGTCGATGAGGACCCGCGTGACGATCTTCATGTAGCCTGCGAGCGCCACCAGTCCCACGTCGTGCTTTCGCAGGTGCTCCAGGATCACGGCATCGCAGGCTTCCCGGCCCGGGGTCGCTTTCGGGTCGAGAAACACGGCCGGAGCGCCGTGCTTCCGCGCCCGCTCGAGCGCCTGCGCCTCGGCCTTGTTGCTGATGACGACGGCAAGGACCGCCTGCAGGCGTTTTTGCTCGATCGCATCGATGATCGCCTGGAGATTGGATCCCCTCCCCGAAGCCAGCACCGCGAGGCGCAGGGACGAGTCAGACATAGGACACTCCGGGCTCGCCTTTGTCGATCACGCCGATCCGGAACGCCCGGTCTCCCTGCTCTCCGGCCAGTCGCATGATCGTGTCGGCTCGATCCGGAGATACGACCAGCACCAGCCCGACTCCCAGATTGAACACCCGCGCCATCTCGGCATCGTCCACCAGGCCGCGCGATTGGATCAGGCCGAAAATGGGCGGCTGCTTCCATGCCCCGCGCGTGATCACGGCGCGGCATCCTGCAGGCAACACCCTGGGAATGTTTCCGGTCAACCCGCCCCCCGTGATATGAGCGATCGCGCGGATGTCACCGGACTCGACAAGGGCGCGGATCGTTTTGACGTAAATGCGCGTGGGGCGCAGCAGGACCTCGCCCAGGGTTTCGCCCAAGCCCGGTGCCCGCTCGCCCAGGGACAGCTTCGCCTCTTCCAGCAGCACCCGTCGGGCCAGCGAATACCCATTGCTGTGCAGGCCCGTGGAGGCCAGGCCGATCAGCGCGTCGCCCGGACGCACGCGACTGCCGTCAATGATCTGATCGCGCTCGACGACGCCGACCGCGAAGCCGCCCAGGTCGTATTCCTCGTCGGCATAAAAACCCGGCATCTCGGCGGTCTCGCCCCCGATCAGCGCGCAGCC
>CAZMPH010000018.1:21785-24459 GCA_964568195.1 uncultured Nitrospirales bacterium
GATCCCGGCAATGATCGCCTCGGCCTTCCCCAGCGCCAGCTTGCCGACCGCCAGGTAATCGAGAAAAAAGAGCGGCTCGGCGCCGCAGACCGCCACGTCGTTGACGCACATCGCCACGAGATCCACCCCGACGGTGTCATGACGTCCCATCAAAAAGGCGATCCGGAGCTTCGTCCCGACTCCATCGGTACCCGATACAAGGACAGGGTCACGGTACCGCTTCGGATCGAACCGGAACAGCCCGCCGAATCCCCCGATGTCCGTCAGGACCTCCGGCCGGAACGTCGACCGGACGAGGGGGCGGATTCGCCGGACAAGCTCATTCCCGGCGTCGATATCCACCCCTGCCTTCTTGTAATCCATCTAAGCCGTAAGCTCCTGGATTGACAACGACGGTGGCATCTTACCGGAACGGTCGGAGAGGGTCAACGCGAGCAACAGGCTGTACGACGGGCGTCAAATCGTCATGGAATTCCAAAAAGGATAGGCAATTCATTTCATATTTTCAAACAAGCTGTCCGTTAATGGTACTCCATTCTTTCATCTAAGCCATTGAAAATACAAGATTCTTGTTTCCAGGTCTTGTCTGGCATTGGCATTGCTCGCTCCTTAGAAGCAGAAGGTCCAGTTAGCGGGTATTGGACATGAAAGACAAAGCACAAAAGCAAAGATTAAGGAGAAGGCGAACATGCTTATGGCGAAGCAACAGAAACCCCAACCGAACATCCTCATGACCGTCAAAGACGTGGCCACATACCTGTCTGTGACGGAACGAACGGTCTACCGGTTGGTGAAGGACCATCGTCTGCCGGCTTACAAAGTGGGCGGGCAGTGGCGGTTCAAGGCCGACATGATCGAGTTGTGGATGCAGAAGGACGGCGCCATGGACGACCTGGCGCAAGCGTCTGAGAATCCGCAGCCGGCAACGCCTCAGTATGCGTAGAGCGTGAATTAATCCGTTGTGGCCAGTTCGACGAGGGTCTCGATATGCATGGTCTGAGGAAACATGTCATACCCCTGCAGCCGCGTCACGCGGTACCCTGCCTCCTGCATCGCCCGCAGGTCCCGCGCCAGTGTCGGCGGGTCGCAGGACAGATACAAGATACGGCTTGGCTTGAGATGGACCAACCCTGCGAGGGCTTCCTTACTGAGGCCGGTCCGGGGAGGGTCCATCAGGACGAGGTCGTATTCTCCCGGTTCACTGCCCGCCAGAAACGCTTCCGCGGATTCTGATCGGAACCGGCACCGACCGATATGATTCGCCCGCGCATTGTAGCGGGCGTCCGCCAGCGCCGACCGATTCCCCTCCACGAAGGTCACCAACGCCCCCGCCCGCGCAATCAATAGGCCGAAGTTTCCGATCCCCGCATAGAGCTCCAGCACACGGAGCGGCGCGTCGCTTTTCCCTTCCAGCGCCCAGGCGGCGACGGTCTCAACCACCATGGCGTTCAACTTCCAATTGGCCTGCACGAACGACCGATCGCTGCATCGAAGGCGCAGGCCAACGACGTCTTCGATAAGCGTGGTGTCGCCACCCACCCACCGCCGATGCTGGGCCCCGCGTCCCGCGATCATGACCTGCCCCTTTACCCCGACGAACCCCGTCCGGACCCGCTCGAACCAGGCCGCGGCCTGTGCGCGCTGGCACCGTTCCGCCACGTACTGGAGCACGACCTCACCGCTGGTCACCGAGAGCCCGAGGCGGACCTCCTGGAGAAGCGACGCCATCGCCCTCGATCCCGCCAAGGTATGAGTGAGATGCGCGACGGCTTCATTCAGGCGCGGCGCGAGCAGCGGACAGTGTGCGATCGGCACCGGCCGGTGGCTGCCTTCTTCGAAATACGCGAGACTCGCGGCTCCACGCGGGGGAACGACAACCGCGAGCCGTGCGCGGCTGCGGTAGCCATAGACCTCGGGCGAAGCCGCCAAGGGCGGCACGGCCACGTCCGTCAGTCCGCCCACTCGCGCAAGGGTCTCTTGCAGGATGGCTCGTTTTAGTTCGAGTTGAGCGGTCGCGCTTGCATGCTGGAGCTGGCACCCGCCGCACCGGCCATAGACCGGGCACGGCGCGGTGGTTCGATCAGGGGACGGCTTGATAATCTCAAGCAGCCGCCCTTCCGCATACCCTTTCCGCATACGTTCTAACTCGACGCGGACCTCCTCGCCGGGCAGCACGCCCTCGACGAACAGCGCCAGCGACTCCTGATGGGCCAGCCCGCGCCCGCCATGCACGAGCTTCTCGATCTGGACGAGAAGGGTTTTGTCCGCTTGTATGTCTTGGGAGGGCATGGCGAGGTGAGTGTATCACGAGGATGCAGGTCCGGTATTGGAGACCGCATCCACCGGGCATCCCGTGGTAGAATGCGCTCCCATGAAAGACGGAAAAGAGATCGCCACGCTGGCGGGCGGCTGTTTCGGGGTCGAGTCGGTCGAGTCGGGCTACATGGGCGGGCAAGCGCCCAACCCGTCCTACGAAGCGGTCTGCACGGGCCGGACCGGCCACGCCGAAGTGGTGCAGGTCACCTTCGATCCCAAGGCCGTGTCCTACCGCGAGCTGCTCGAGGTCTTCTTCGCGATCCACGATCCGACCCAGCTCAACCGCCAGGGCCACGACACCGGCACGCAGTACCGCTCGGCGATCTTCTACCACTCGGAGGCGCAGCGCGAGGCCGCC
>CAZMPH010000019.1:0-14938 GCA_964568195.1 uncultured Nitrospirales bacterium
GTCCCTCAATGCCTTCCGGCACCAGTTTTTGCACCGGCCGATCCTTCTGCGCGTACCGGTCCCGCCCCCCGCGTTCCATGGCCCCGAGCGATCCCATTCCCCGATAGACTTTGTAAGTCCGGCCTTGAAAAAGGACCGTCTCCCCGGGGCTTTCTTCGGTCCCGGCAAACAACCCGCCGATCATGACCGCGGAAGCGCCGGCGGCAATCGCCTTGCTCAGGTCGCCGGAGTACTTGATCCCGCCGTCCGCAATGATCGGCACCTTGGCGCGAGCGGCGGCGGCGGCGCATTCCGCCACGGCCGTCAATTGCGGCACTCCGGCTCCCGCGACGATCCGCGTCGTGCAGATGGAACCCGGACCGACCCCCACTTTGATGGCGTCGGCACCGGCCGCGATGAGGTCGCGGACCGCTTCCTTGGTCGCCACATTGCCGGCCACAATCTCCACATCCGGAAATCGCCGCTTCAGCAAGCGAACCGTTTCGAGCACGCTTGCGCTGTGCCCATGGGCCGTGTCCACGACCACGACATCCACTTCGGCCTTGGCCAGTTCGGTCACACGTTCTTCCGCATCGCCTCCCACCCCCACGGCCGCGCCCACGCGCAGGCGGCCATGTTCGTCCTTGCAGGCATCAGGATATTGAATCCGTTTCACAATGTCCTTAATGGTAATCAGGCCCTTGAGCTCGAACCGATTGTTCACCACGAGCAATTTTTCGATCCGGTGCTGGTGCAGGATCTCCCGCGCCTTATCGAGCGTCGTCCCCTCCGGCGCCGTCACAAGGTTTTCGCGCGTCATCACCTGGGAAATCTTCAGGTCCATACGATTTTCGAAGCGCAGGTCCCGATTCGTAACGATGCCGACGAGTTTCCCGTTCTTGGTCACCGGAATGCCCGAGATCCGGTATTGGGCCATGATCTTGTGGGCGTCCCGGATCGTGTTGTCGGGGGAGATCGTCACCGGATTCAGGATCATGCCGCTTTCGGATTTCTTGACCTGACCCACCTCCGTCGCCTGATCCGCCGGCGAAAGCACCCGATGGACGATCCCCAGCCCGCCCTCCCGGGCGATCGCGATGGCCAATCGGGATTCCGTCACCGTGTCCATGGCGGCGCTGACGATGGGGATATTGATCGTGATCCGACGCGTCAGGTGTGTGCGGGTGTCGGTCTCGGCCGGCAAGACCGAGGATTTCGCCGGAACCAACACCACATCATCGAAGGTCAGTCCCAGCGGCAGGGAAGGTTGCAGCATGAATCCTTTATTGCTTCGGCATGGACCAGAGATGCGTTCCGGGAGCTTCCTGCTGGATGGTCTTCTTTTCCTCCAAGGCCGAGGATTCGGACTCCGACACCTCGGCCTGCTCACGCAACTGCAGCTCCCCTTCGTCCGACGTCATGAACTGCTGGATCCTGAAGTTGGAACTGTCGAGCACGAAAATCGAGCCTCGGCGGTCCACCGCGATCCCATAGGGAAAGTTCAGTTGGCCACGTCCCCCGCCGAAACCACCCCACTGCGTCTCGAAGTTCCCATCCCGGTCGAATTTCTGGATACGGTGGTTGCCCGTATCCGTAATGTAGACAAATCCGTCCCGATCGACGGTGATCCCCCACGGATTCCAGAGCTGCCCGGGTTCCTGCCCCTTGGTCCCCCACTTACCGAGGAGCTGCGGGAGAAAGTTCGTGCTGGTGTCGAACTTCTGAATGCGATGGTTCCCCATGTCCACGACGTACACCGTCCCATCGTTCTCATCCACCGCAACGCCGCGCGCGAAATAGAACTGGCCGTCCGCATTGCCGAAGCTACCCCAGGCCATAATGAATTCACCGCTCCGGTCGAACTTCTGGATCCGGAAATTCGCGCTGTCCACGACGTAGACGTAGCCGCGCGCGTTGTCGACAGCCACGCCCCAGGGCGCGTTGAACTGTCCCTCGCCGCCGCCCTGCCGTCCCCATTTGGTGAGATAGCTTCCCATTTTGGCGTCGAACCGCTGAAGGCGGTGGTTGTTGGTGTCGCACACGTACACGACCCCTTTGTCGTCCACCGCGATGCCGGTCGGGTTGTGGAAGTTCGAAGGCGCGGTGCCGAACATGCCCCACAGATGGACGAAATTGCCCGCGTTGTCGAATTTCTGGACCCGACAGTTGCCTGTATCAACAACATAGATATTCCCGTTCGCATCACAGGCCAAACCGAATGACGGTGTTCCGAATTCTCCCCCGTGAAGCAGGTGCGCTCCGCTGCCGGCCTTTCCCCACACATTGACGCACACATAGCCCGACGTATTGAGCAGGATGGAGTTCGTCGCCGGCGCCGAGATGTTCCCGCCCCCGTCCTTGAACCAGACATACACCGTCTTCTTGCCGTCTCCAGGAGAAAGCGTATAGGGAACGGTCGCGCCGAACTTGCCTATCGGCTCGACTTCGACCCAGCCCGGCGTGGTGGCGGTCGGTGCGCTCGGCACCTCCGAGATAAAGTGCCCGGCCACACCCGAGTCGACGTCGTTGGCCGAGACGGTGAGCACCACATCGGGGAGATTCGTCATGAACGCCCCATGATTGATGATCATGTACGCGTTCTGAGGCGCGGCAAGATCGATCATCGTGGGAGTGGCCTCGATCTCCGGCGACGCCGCGCTCTCTGTCCCATTCGATGCCACCGTAGTCAAAATGAAATAGTAGGTGGTGCCGTTGGCAAGCCCGACATGCGTGTAGGGAGAAGCCACCCCCTCGACGCAGGTTCCTGTCTGGGAAGTGACGTGCGGTTCGGTATGATAGTAGAGATTGTAGGAAGCGGCGCCCGGAACGTCCATCCAGCTCAGGGCGACTTCCGTGTCGCCGGCTTTTGCGGTCAACTCGGCGGGCGCCGCCAGTTCGCCCACCGGCTTTTCCGCTGCCACCTGAGTGTGGAACCCCTCCGTCGGCGCGTACTTCACCACTCGCGCGTTGCCGCTATCCACTACGTACACGTAGCCCTCGCGGTCGACCGCGATGCCATATGGGAAATTCAGCTGCCCAATCGTGTTGCCGCGGTTGCCCCACGAACAGACAAAGGCTCCGTTGCTCGTAAACTTCTGGACACGGTGATTGTTGGTATCCACCACGTACATATTGCCCAGCGCATCTATGGCAATCCCCCACGGGGCATTGAACTGCCCGGGGCCGTTGCCTTCCTTGCCCCATTTGGCCAGGAAATTCCCCCGACTATCGAACTTTTGCACACGGTTATTGATCTCATCCGTCACATACACGTTGCCCGCAAAATCGACGGCGATGTCACGGCAATAAAAGAAGGCTCCTTCAAAGGCGCCTTCCTTCCCCCACATCAGCATCGGTTCCCCGTCAGAAGTGTACTTCTGCACGCGGTTATTCAACGTGTCGGCAATGTAGACATTGTCCTCTTTGTCGACCGCCACGCCCCATGGATTATCAAAGATCCCTTGCGACGCGCCTTTCCACGCAAAGCCGAATTTCCCCCACACCGTGAGGAACTGGCCGTCCTTATCGAACTTTTGGATTCGGTGATTGTTGGCGTCGACAACGATCAAGTCGCCTTGAGACGTGCAGGCCAACCCCCGGGGGTAATAAAACTGCCCTTCTGCATCCCCGGCCTCATCGCCCAAACGCGCCAGGAAATTGCCGTTCTTATCAAATTTCTGAACGGTGTGGGTGTCGGTATCGGCCACATAGATGTTGCCGTCACGATCCAGCGCGATACCGGTGGGAGATTTGAACTCTCCGTCATCATAGCCCTCGGTCCCGAAATGCATGACGCAGATATACGGGGACGGAATCGCCATGACCTCTTCGGATTCAGGGCTCTCTCCGTTCTTGGTGACGGCGGTAATGACATAGTGATAGCACAGGCCGTTCGCAAGGTCGGTATGTCGATAGGGCGGCGCGGCCGTGTCGACCAAGATCCCGTTCTCCTTAGTCACGCCGATCTTCGTCTTGAACCGCTCGATCCCTACGGCATCGTATTGGAAACGGTCGAACTCTTTGCCTTCTTTGGTGACACCGCGGGAGGTCTTGTAATAGATGTTGTAAAAGAGGGCTTCGGGAACAGGTTCCCAATTGACGGTCAACTGTCCGTCCCCGGCCTTGATGCTGACGCCGCGAGGGGGCGGTGGCAGGTCGGATTGTTCCGCAGCGGTTCCTCCTCCGGGCTGAGCAGATCCCTCAACCGTCAGGGAAAACCGGTCTTGCGGATGCCGGTCACCGTCGCACAACGCCATAGCACTTACTCCTACGGAAAACTTTTCAATTTATTCGATGAGTCTAACACCCGCCTTTCAATGAAGTCAAGGCGGGGATTCGTCTCGGAGGGCTAGAGATATGAGATGGGGCGCTTGGTTTCAGCGGGAGGGCGCGCCATCGGCTCCTCGCTCCCCTGCAACCTTCTGAGACGAGCCTCGACATCGCGTATGGATGGGATATCCTCGTAAAGTCGGATCGCTTTGTCCGCAAAGCCTTCTTCCTCATACAGCACGGCAAGATCGTATTTTGCGTACGGCACGCCGGGTCCTGCGCAGCCGGCGTCGGACAGCACCCGCTCGAGGAAAGCGATCGCTGACTTGTTCAGGCGCTGATCCTTGTAACAGGCCGCAATCATCGTGCACGCGTCAACGAATCGCGTCGGACCGCGCGCTGCCAGCCGAAGCTCTTCGACCGCTTCGGCGATCAGTCCCATTTCCTTATAAGCGACACCCAGGTCGTAATGGGTTTCGACGTCCTCGTCGCCGACTTGCTCCTTGGGCCCCGTACGAAGCTCTCCCCAAATTGCTTCGGCGTCGGGCACCACTGCCTGCAAAGCTTCCCCTCCCGAGCGCGCTCCCGCGAACTTCTCTTCCGTACCGCTCACCGCAGCGACGGGAACGGCGGCGGGTTCCGGCGCAGGCGCCGGGGCTTCCATCGCCGGTTCGAGAATGGGGCTCTCCACCGCCGCCGCCGGAGGCGATGGGGCCTCCAACACCGGTGCTTCGAGATTCAACGCACTGGGCGCCGCTCCAGAAACCGCCTCAACAGGAGGCCCGGCTGCCCGTGCCTTGATCGCGAGAAAGTCCTCTTCGTCGGGCTCCACCGCAAGGAAGGCATCGGCGATTTCCAGCGCTTCATCGCGACGCCCTTCCCCTGCCCAGGTCTTGGCAATGGGGCATAAGATATCGTAGGCAATAGCGGCATGGCCCTTCTTCAGATAGACCAACCCCAACGTGGCCTGGTACTCGACCCGGTCCGGATCGGCCACGAGAAGGAGTCGGATCATCCGCTCGGCTTCCCCGACGTCCCCGGCCGCGAGCACGCGTCGCGCCTCCTCCAGCGTCGCCGGTGGTCCGCCTCCGGTAGGAGCCGCAGGCGTGGCCTCCGGGGTCTCCAACGCCGCCTCCGCGACCGTCATCGGCTCAAGTGCTGGAGCCTCAGGCTCGGGCACGTCCAGTTCGGGCTGATAGGGCGTGTCCAGCCGCTGGCGAGCCTCGGCGTGTTTCGGCGAGATTTTAAGGATCTGTTCGTAGAGCTTCCGGGCCTCGTCGTGGCGCCCAGCCCGCTGATAGTCTCGCCCGATGCGGAGGTATTCGTCGATGGCCACTTCGGTCAGTTTCTCCTTCAGGCACAGTTCCGCCACCCGCAGGCGCATATCCGTGTTCTGGGGGTCGACCTTCGTAATCTTGCGGAAGAGGGTCAGCGCATTCATGGTCTTTGCGGTCTTGAGATAGAGCTTCGCCCCGGATAGATAATCGGCGACGGCGTTGTTCATCAACCCTCGAACGACGTTCAGATCGCCGAGCAAGGTATACATTTCCGCGCGATTGGGGTCGAACTTGAGAATCTTTCTGTAGAGCGCAACGGCCTTGAGGTGAAAGCCTTCTTGAAGGTAAAACCGGGCGGCTTTGCTGTATGCGTCGATGGCCTCCGCCGTATCTTTCTTCTTCAGGCAGAGGTCGCCGATGGTGTTGTAGACGTTCGCGTCGTTATGAGGGGTCTCATCGAGGAGTTGCCGCCACGCGTCGATTGCCAGGACGAATTTCCCGGCTTCAGCCAGCTGTCGGGCCTTTTCAATCTTCGCGTCTTTTTCACCGGCCAAGGAAGTACCTCTCTCCCAAACCTAGAGGTACGCTAACGGAACCCCCCATATCAAGTCAAGAAAGCGGCAAGCGGGTCAAACGACAAGGGCCTATCCCTTGGGATAGGCCCTTGTGGAAAAAGCGGCTATGAATCGGCGGAAAGCGTCGGCGAGACTTTCATCACGTTCGAGGCCTGCGGCCCCTTCGCACCTTCCACGATATCAAATTCGACGTTTTCACCCTCCTTGAGAGTTTTAAATCCTTCCCCCTGCAAGGCTGAATAATGGACAAAGACGTCCTGCCCCGTATCCATGCGAATAAATCCGAATCCCTTGCGGTCATTAAACCATTTGACAGTGCCTTTGCTCTTCACACCGCCCTCCTTTCGTCATACCCTACTCTCGGGACGGAAACCTGGCAGAACTACCTCAGGCCGGGGAATACCCGATACGGATTCGGCAACGAGTACTTACCCGAAAAACCTTGCCTGCGGACCCAGCCGCCGTGAGCATCTATCATAGCCCCTTGCGGGTGTCAAGTGGATGACAAGGCGATTTGCATTGCACCCTGTCTTTAAGTATAACGATGCCCAGGGGACCCCAATACCTCGTGCGGACAATTGATCGCTATATCCTGCAAGAACTGGGCATGCCGTTCGCTCAGAGCCTTGGGGCGCTGACGTTCATTCTGTTGACGAGAGAGATCCTCCGTCTCGTTGAACTCCTGATAAACAAAGGGGTGGGGCTCGTGCCCCTCCTTAAAACCTTCATCCTGCTCCTCCCGTCCTTCTTCGTATTGACCCTCCCCATGGCCTGCCTCATCGCATCCATCAGCGCCTTCAGCCGCCTCTCCTCGGACCGGGAGCTGACCGCAATGCAGGCCACGGGCGTCAGTATAGGGCGCCTGCTCCGACCCGTGCTGCTGTTCTCAACTGCCGTCTTTCTTGTGACGCTCTATCTGGCCCAGTTCGCCCAACCCTGGACCGGACAGTCCCTCAAGAAATTGGCGCTGATCATGCTCCGTGACCAGGTCTCCCTGGCGTTTGACGAAGGCGTCTTCAACACGCCCACGGAAAAGGTGGTGATGTACATCGGTGAGCGCAGCCTTCCTGGAGGCCCCCACGGCGTGTTCATCTCTGATACCCGGATCAAGGAAGAACCACGGATCATCGTCGCCCGCGACTGGTCCGTCATCAATGACCCGCTTCACAACCGCGTCGGCATGACGCTCCGGGAGGGCACGATTCACGTCAATCCCAAAGATCCCCGCGAGTACCGGATGATCATGTTCACCTACTATGACTTTAAAATGGACCTGTCCGAGAGCCTGGCGCCGACGCCCGAAGAGCGCCTTTCACTTTTCGAAATCCGGGCGAAGATCGCGGAAACCAACGGGGAAGACCCCCGGTACCTCAGAATGCTGCAAGGCCATTACAAAAACTTGGCCGTGCCCGTCTCCACGCTCCTGTTCGGCATCATCGGCATGCCGCTGGGGATCGTCATCAAGCGGTCCGGCCGGGCCGGCGGGTTCGCCGTGGGCATTCTGATCGTCCTGCTGTTCTACGTGCTGAACGTCATCGCTGATTACTGGGTCTCCAGCCGCGTGCTGAATCCCTTCGCTGCGGCGTGGTTTCCGAATGGCGCGTTCGGAGCGGCCTGCCTGTGGCTCTTTTATAACCGCACCCGTGCCTGACCCGAGCACTATCCCATGACGCTGCTCATGTCCTATCTGCTGCGCGAACACCTCCGGGTGTTTGCGACCTGCCTGGGCGGCTTGGCCGCCGTCTACCTCATCGTCGATTTCGTCGAGAAAATCAGGAAGTTCGTGGTCTACCAGGCCGAACTCCGCCATATTCTCTGGTATTTTGTCCTCAAGTTTCCCAGCATCCTCTTCCAGATCATACCGTTGGCCGTCCTGATGTCCACGTTGCTGACGCTCGCGATCCTGTCCCGGCACAACGAGATCACCGCAATGCGCAGCAGCGGGATCAGCCTGTACTGGGTGTCGGTTCCGTTCCTGGTGGTCGCTCAGGCGTTGAGCCTGCTGATGCTCTGGGCCAGCGACGCCGTGATCCCGAGCGCAAACCAGCAAGCGGAGGTGCTGCGCGAGATCCGGATCGAGGGGCGAAATCCGCGCGCCGTCCTGCAAGACAATGAAATTTGGGTACGCTTGGGCGATCAAACGCTCATGAAGGGCGATCTGCCAGATGACAACGCCCCGAGAATCTACGGCATCAGCCTGTACAAGCTGGAGCAAGACTTCAGCATCCGTGAAATCGTGTTCGCAAAGGAACTGCGCTACGAAAACGGCGGATGGATGCTGGTCTCAGGCATCAGCCGGACGTTTCCAGCCGACCAGCTTGTCCGGTCCCAGCCCTTCGACCGCCTGCCGATCCAACTGAACCAGAAACCCGAGGATTTCCGGCGAACCGTCCGCATCGATTCCGATGCCTTGAGCCTGAGGGATCTGGCCGCATACGTCGAGCGCCTCCGGCAAGACGGCTATAACCCGGCGCGCTACGCCACGGACCTGTTCGGACGGACGGCGTTTCCCTTCGTCTGCCTGATCATGGCGCTCATCGGGATCACGATGAGCCTCATTGAAACCGGCTCTCGCGGCACTGGGCTGGTGAAAGGAGTGGGCTACAGTCTCCTGGTCGGTTTCCTGTACTGGGCGACCCATTCCGCGGCCCTGGCATTCGGGAGAAGCGATGTCGTGCCCCCCCTCTTAGCCGGCTGGACCGCCAATGTCCTGTTTCTGTCTTTTGCCGGGTACCTATTTTTGCGGGTCAGGCAGTAACGGTCGTTTCAGGCGTGGGTGAACAGCTCGCGCCAGAAAATGACCTTGGCGTTGAAGTAGCCGGCCCACGGAAGAAAAATCGCCGCATACGCCCCCATTTGGCCGAGATAATACAGCGTGACACCGCACTGGGCGAGGATTCCTACCACATACATGGCGAGCACGAAGCGCCTGCCCGGATGGTCGGGCCCGGCAGCCGGCGTATCCCGCCTTACTTTCTTGTAATCTTTGGCGGCGTCCAGCATTTTCTGCTTTCGCGCCAGGTACTCCGGGCACGTTGCCACGAGGTACCGTTCGTATCGGGCATGGCCCCAGCCCCACACAGCGCCCCCAAAGAAGAGGATCGCGCTCCCCATCAGCACCGGAGGCGTCAGCTCGTCCTGGAACCACATCACCGCCATATCTCCATATCCGGCCAGCAAGGCCACCATTCCCAAAGGGATGGTCGGCAGCATCAACCGGCTTTTCAGATACAAGCGGGCGCGCTCCCGCTCATCTTCCCGGCGTCTGGCGGTGACGATCTTGGGCACGCGTCAATAATCTTTCTTCTAAAATACCGCCGCGATTATAGCAATGCGCGACGCAATCGCCAATCTTCCCAAGCTATCGGGGGTCCGCTAGCACCTTCCCCCACATCCTGTGTCGACGAGAATCACCTGGAAAGCGTTCAGTTTCTTTGGTCTCCGTGCGGGGCAAGACAAGTTTCAGGCCGACAGCACGCTGAATTGATTCGTCATGCTCGTGCCGCGAGGCTTCCCTCGCGAGCAAAAGACTTCCCGTACCGTATCAGCGGCTCCACAAGCCCCGTTTAGAAACCGCGGCGCCAATTGTCCACGCCTACTCTATGTCTCTCGTGCTCCATCCTTCACAGCCCCCAATGGGAGCGGAGCAGATTCACGTATCAAAAATTTTCCGCCGGAAGCCTGTCCACAAGTTCTGGGGATACCTTGGGGATAGCCTTGTGCACGTCAAGCCTCAGGGCTGCGCCCACGTCGGCAACTGCCCCTTGCATAAAATTTAGGCGAAAATTCCACCACCGCACCAACGAGTTAGACAAAAGTTTCAGACGCAAACTATACGCTGCCTCACTACGCATTCAGACATCTGTCTCTATGCAGTAACGATGCCGAGGTACAGTTCAACACAATTGTCATAACGAGACCCTCACGTCATGCAGTCGTGCTGTCTCGTTCCCACAGCAACTCCGGTTCCCCTTGGGTTTTCCCGATCCACCGCGCCAGCACGAACAACGCGTCGCTGAGCCGGTTCAGAAACTTTAGTATGGCCGCATCAACAGGCTCTTCCCGCGAGAGCCGCACGGCCTCACGCTCCGCCCGACGGCACACGGTCCGCGCCTGATGGAGCAAGGCGGGTACCTTCCCTCCCCCGGGGAGGATGAATTCCTTCAGCGGAGCCAAGTCCTTTTGGCAGCCATCGATCACTCGTTCCAGATGTGTTACATCCTTCGTCGTGACCCGCGGCATGTTCTTGAACGTCTGGCCCGGAACCGTCGCCAAAATTCCGCCTGCGTCAAACAGCTTATTCTGGATCCAACGCAGTTCGCGTTCCAGGCGCGCGGCAGAGGCCTTCTTGCCGATCCCATCGGCGTTAAACGCCCTCACCACCCCCACGACCGCATTCAGCTCATCCACCGTGCCATAGACCTCAACCCGCAGGCTGTCCTTCCAGACCTGTTGCCCGCCGGCCAGCCGCGTCTTTCCGGCATCCCCTGTCCGTGTGTAGACTTTCGTGATCCGCATCGTTGGCCCTCTCCTTAGAACCCCTCGAACCGATAGCTGATGCCGAAATACACTGCGAACTCGGGAGCCGGAGACTCGTTTCGGACGCCCGCTCCCGATATGATACCGTAGCTGGAGTACGTCGTGCCGAGCAGGTTGGTTCCCTGCAGGAATACGCTCATCTTCCCCCCGGGCACAACACGATCATATGACACCCGCCCACCCAGGAGAAAATATCCGGGAAGGCGCGGGAACGCATTGGCTTCATCATTATTATAGAACTGCGTGCTCACATAGAGCCCCGACAACGAGAACATCCATTCCGGCGTCGGACGATACTGGATTGTCGGACCCAGCCGGTGCTTGGGAACAAGGGGAATGCTATCCCCTTTCTCGACCACTTGACCGGTCCCCGCATTGACAAATCGAGTCTTGAAGTGGGCTTCGGTATAGGTGTAGTTGACCGTCAGCGTCCAATCCGGCGCAAGAACCGCGCGCGCCGAGATCTCGATCCCTCTCCGCTGCGATTTGTCGATGTTGCGGTTCTGACCGTCCAGGCCGGCGCACACGATACACGTGAAGAAAATCTCGTCCCGCACGTCGATTTGGAACGCCGCAATCGCGAACTCGCCCCAATTCTGCAGCGCTGTTTTAGTCCCCACCTCGTAATTTCGCGTCTTGACCGGCTGCAATTGCGGATTGGCCGTGAACGGCGCAAGCGCAAATTGTTCGTTGCTGTTCGGCGGACGGAAGCCTTCGGAATAATTGAAATACAGACTGGTTCGAGGGGCCAGCTTGTACACGAGCCCGCCACGCGGCGTGGTTCGGGTGAACGTCCGGCTGCCGCTCCCCGTGGGGTCAAGATCATTTTGAAAATTATAGTGGTCGCGGTCGTAGCGAATCCCGCCAGTCACAATGACCGTCCGAGCGATCTCAAGGCTGTTTTGCGCAAAGACGGCAAAAATATCTTCATCAATGGACTGGCGAGAGCCAAACGGGAATCCGAAAAAGGCCCCGGCCGATCGCGCGGCGAGATCGTTGCGGGTCACTTCCGTCCCCAGGGTCAAGGTATTGGCGAGACGGTCTCCTCCCATCTCATGCGTGACTTGAGCCGTCCCCCCTTTTGTTTCGGTCTTTGAAAGCTGGTCCGATTGGCCTGCGCCGCCAGAAAAAACAGCCAAATTTTCGGCCGCCAAATGCCGGTAGAAGGCATTCACCGTCAGGGACAATCCCCCAGGCAGCTTCTGCTTCCCGCTGAGGGACACCAGATTGAGCTCATTCTCCTGAAAGCTGCCCGGGCGATTGTTGCGCTGGCGATTAATCGCAATCTCACTCAAGGGCAATGTGCTTGCCTGCAGTAAACGGTCTTTGGTGTAGCTGTACGATAACGTCAAGTCCGTCCCATCAGTCGGTCGGAAACCTAGCCTCCCAAAGTATCGAGAAATCCGGCTGTCCGATTCATCCCGATACCCATTCTCTGTCTCCCTGGTAAAGCTGGTCATATAGTCAAACTTGCCGATCGGGCCGCTGGAATTGATCGCGTATCGTTCCCGATGATAGCTCCCAAACATCGTTCCAGCCGTGGCCTGGCGCTGGTCGCCTCCTCGCTTGGTGATGATGTTGATCACCCCGCCCAAGGCGTTCTTTCCGTAGATGGCCGACGATCCGGGGATGATTTCGATACGCTCAATGGATTCGAAGGGGATCAAATCGAAGTTCGTCACATTGGTATCCGGTTCATTGACCCGGGCTCCATCCACAAACACACTGGTCGCAGGAAACGGCTGACCGCTGAACCCCCGGAGATCGATGCTGGTCTGGAAGGGGTTTCCGTTCTGGTCGTAGCTTACGATTCCGGTCTCGTACTGGAGCGCCTCCTGGACCGTCTTGGCTCCCGACTGGCGGATCTGCTCGGCTGTGATGACGGTGACTTTGGCCGGAACGTCGTAAGTGCTGACCTTCTCACCAGGAAGGCGGGTGCTGGATACGACCACCTCCGGCAGCGGATCGGCTGGCATTTCTGCAAAGACCGGCAAGGAAAAGCACAGCAACGGGATGGAAACGGACAGAAAACGGAAAATGGGACGTAAACTCGACATGACGACACCTCCCTTTGGCTCGAAGGGCAGTTCGATGTGGCGACAAGCGGGTTTCCTGACTTGCGGGTCCTCGCGCCTCCTGCGCCTTCCCATGCGCTGATCGCGCACAGTGGCCTCGTGCAGAAGGGCTCTCCGCTTACAGTGGCGGCACCGTGATGGCTTTGCACCATCTTCCCCTGACTGTGTCGTCCTTCTTCCTGTTACCCCCTACTGAAATTGGTCCCTGTATCCCTTGCAATCGGCTCCCGGCGGGGGGATACGGCCCGTCCGGGGCCATCGTTATTCGTTAAACGTTCAATGTTAAACGTGGAAGCTCGGACTTCTTGACGATTAACGATTAACGTTTACCGTTTAACCTCTTCGCGGTTTTCTGCGCCCTGGGGGAGCGTGATCCTCGGTGTCCCGGTCAGGGGGTGAGCATCGATGAGGACGTCGCACCCGTACGTGACGCGCAGATGCTCGACGGTCAAGACGTCCTTCGGTGGACCGGTTCGATACGGCCGTCCCTCATGGAGCAGGAGCAAGCGATCGCAATGCTGGCTGGCCAGATTCAAATCATGCGAGACCAGCACCACCGTCACATGCCGTTCCCGGTTCAGCCCTTTCAGAATGCCGAAAATCTCGATCTGGTGCTTGAGATCGAGAAAGGCGGTCGGCTCATCCAGCAGAAGAATCGGCGTGTGCTGAGCCAGGGCGCGCGCAATCACGGTCCGGTGCCGTTCCCCTCCGGAAAGGGCGTGAAATGTCCGCGTCGCCAGATGGTCGACCTCCATGATCCGCATCGCGTGCCGGGCGATCCGGAGATCTTCCCCGGATTCCCAGCCCCATCCTTTTTGATGGACAACCCTCCCCATCAGAACCAGCTCGCCGACGGTAAAGGGAAACAGCACCTGGCTCTCTTGGGGGACCAGCGCAACCAGGCGGGCCATTTCCTCAGGCGGCAGCGCCGCCACGTCCCGCCCATGAAGACTGATCCGTCCTTCCTGCGGACTGAGGAGTCCTGCCATCAGTTTCAGCAAGGAAGTCTTGCCGGATCCGTTCGCGCCGATGATTCCGAGGATCTCGCCTTCGCTGACGTCCAGCGAACAGCCCTGTAGAACCCATGGCTGGGCATATCGGAAACAGACATCCCGCAGTTGGTAACAGGCGTCCATCGCTCTAGCCGACAGCCTCTTTCCGGTGACTCATCAAGAGGTAGATGAAAAACGGCCCGCCGCACAACGCCGTGATCACCCCGACCGGAAGTTCCGTCGGCGCCAAGAGACTGCGCGCGACTGTATCGGCAACCGCCAGAAAGGTGCCGCCGACGAGCGCCGATGCCGGGAGCAAGAGCCGATGGTCGGGCCCCAGCACCATGCGGACCGCATGAGGGACGATCATGCCGACAAAGCCGATCAGCCCGCTCACGGCGACCACCACGCCCGTGAGGAGCGCGGTCGTGAAAAAGATCACACGTTTGACCCGCTCGACGTCAAGCCCCAGCCCCTGAGCCGGGTCCTCTCCCAGAGACAGCAGGTTGAGATTCCGTCCCTGCGCGCAGAGCAACCCGATCCCCATGAGCACACACACCGCGAGGGCTCCCAGACCGGCATACCCGAGCGTCGCCAGGCTGCCCATGAGCCAGAAGAACAGGCGGAACGCGCTGGTGGAATCGGCCAGTGAGGTGATGAACAGAATCAGCGCCGACAGGATGGCATTGATGATCACGCCGGCCAGCAGCAGGGTCTGAACCGGAACCCGGCCGTCGGCGACGGCAATACGATAGAGCACGCCGATCGTCGCAGCGGCAAAGAGAAACGCCACCAGTTGCACCGCGGAGAGTCCGCCGATGGCCCAGGCGAACTCGAACTGCAGGGCAAGCGCCGCGCCCAGGGCCGCCCCGCTCGAAATCCCGAGAATATACGGATCCGCCAGGGGATTCCTCAACAACGCCTGCAAGGCCACCCCGACCACAGCCAGGCTCGCTCCGACAAGAAACGCCAGCAGCAGCCGCGGAAGCCGCACCTCCCACAGAATCACCGCGGGGCTGACACCAGCGGCGCTTTCCACAACGGCGCCGGGAGCCAGGATGATGCGCATCACCTCCGACAGCGGGATACGCTCGGTGCCGTACTGGAGGCAGAGCACGACTCCGATCAGCGCCGCCGCGATGAGCAGCACGAGTGTCCTGGCCCACCGGCCGGCCGTCAGGGCAGGGAGAAACGACATGTCGGCGGGCGCGTCCGCCCGAATCGGAATGTCC
>CAZMPH010000019.1:14986-20589 GCA_964568195.1 uncultured Nitrospirales bacterium
GGAGGGCCTTGGCCAGCGTTTCGATGCCGTCGACCACCCGAGGACCCGGTCGGTTGACCAATTCCGCTTTGACCTGATGCAGCCGGTTATGCGCAACGGCCGTGAGAGCAGTCCATTTGCGCCATCGCTGCTGCTCGGTCTCCGGGATCCCCTCGCTCGTGCCGACGGGAAACAGCAGGACTTCCGGATCCCTCCGAAGCACTTCCTCAAGCGAGACCTTCGGATAGGAAGCCGCAGTCTGCCCGACGATATTCTCGCCGCCGGCCAGTTCCAACATTTGATGAATGAAGCTTCCCGCCCCAACGCTGATAAGCGGATCGGTGTTGACGACATAGAAGACACGGACCGGCTTGGCGGAAGCCATGCGGCTGCGGACCTCGCTCAACCGGTCCCGAAGCCCCTGGACCACCGCGCGCGCCTCCCTGTCGTGGCCGACGAGACGGCCGACCGTGCTGATATGGACCAGAATGTCTTCCACCGTCTTGGGGGAAAGGATGAACACGGGAATCTTGAGCTGTTCCAGTTTGGCTAAGACATCAGGCCGAACGAAATCTTTGTTGCCCACAATCAAATCAGGTTTGAGGCCAAGAATCGCCTCCAGATTCGGGATCGAGGAGCCGATCTTGGGTTTCGACTTGGCCTGGGCGGGATAGTCGCAGAAGGTCGTCACACCCACCACCTCGGCATCGAGCCCCACCGCAAAAAGGATTTCGGTCGCGCTGGGAGCCAGTGACACCACTCGGCGGGCTGGTTTCGCCAGGTACACCCGGCGGCCGACATCGTCGGTGAAGGTCTTGTCCGAGACGTTGGCCATGAACGGCATGCCGGTCAGGATGCCTTGCTGGCGACGCTTCACCATCCGCTCCTGCCCTCCAAACAAAAAATCCTCAAGGCCATGGTCTGGACCTTGAGGACTGCACCCGGGCTATCGTATGTAACTGGCACCCTCACCACCCCTTTTCCACGAGGAGAGGCCGGTTGATCTGGACCCGGGCAGGTCTTCTGGCTTGTGGTTCGTCCTACTTCTCACGCCTTCCCGCTTCGAAGACGTTCATCGTGAATCGTTATACGTTAATCGAAAAGACCGAAGTCTGCCGTTTAACGATTAACGAATAACGCTTAACGTCCCCAAAACAGTGGCTACCCGTGAGGTTCGTCCCCACTCACAGCGGCGGGACCGCAAGGGTGTTGCACCCTTTTCCCTATGCCCGAATCTCTGCGTTGTACGCGCTGAATCTAAAGCGGAGGCCAAACCAAAGTCAAGGGAATTCTGGTTTGAGCACCTGCTCAAGACGGTCACGCACGACCGTCAGGCGGTGACGCACGGGGTGTGACAGCGCGATTGTCCGCGAGGAACGGATGGCCTGGGCCATGCTCTTCAATTCCGCCAAAAGCCGGTCGACCTCGCGGTGCTGGTCCTGGAACGCCTGTGGCGGCGTCAGCGCGGTAAACTGCCGCTGCCAGGTCTGGAGCCGCCGGATTCCGTGATCCAGCGTGTCGGCGACGTCGCCGGTCTGTCGCTCGCGTCGATCAACGGCGGCCAGCATGCCCTCGACTTCAGCCAGGCTCTTCCCTGCCAGAACCCAGACGTTGTGGAGGTAGGCGCGGGCTTGGGGAGAAAGCGGCGTCCTGACTCCGGCATCGGGCTCGCGCGTCGAGAGATACTGGACCCCTGCCATGATCACCAGCGCGGCCACGCAGGCGGCTACGATCAGCGACCGGCGCATCTCCCGCAGATAGCGTCTCGCCTCCACCTTGGGCGGGCTCATGTGATGACGCTGCTCACGCCTGGCTGGCGTGCCGTCCGGCGCGCGCCCGCAGCGCCGCCAACCGGCGCCGGTTCTCTTCGAGCTTTGGCAATTGATACTTGCGGTCGACGGCGACGACGCGCTCCAGCAACTCGGCCGCCTCGGCGTTGTTTCCCTGCTCCTCCCGAATGCCGGCGAGAAGGTACCAGGCTCCGGCCATGCGCAATTCATCCTGCAAGCGCCGGCTGATCTCCAGGCTGGTCAGCGCGCACGAAGCCGCCTCTTCGTATTGCCCGCGGATCGCGTGGGTCTTGCCGATCATGCAGTAGACGTCGGCGACGCCGGCCTGGTTGCCGAGCCGGCGCATGAGAGCCAGCGAACGCTCATACCGGGCAAGGGCGTCGTCGAGATTCCCGGTTTCCCGCGCCACCAATCCGAGATTGGAATGGAGCACCGACAAGCCGATGTCATCCCCCGCCCGCGAAAGCATATCCAGCGCTTCGAGGTAATAGGCCCTGGCTTGTTCCCATTCGCCCGCGTCGGTCCTTAAGTTCCCGAGATTCGCCAGCGTGGTGCCGATGCCCCGCTCGTCTCCGACGAGCTTCTGCAGCTCCAGCACTTCCTGGTAGTAAAGCTGCGCCTGCTCCCGCCGGCCGCTGACCGCGCAGACGTTTCCCAGATTGCCCAGCGTCGCCACCAGCGCCCGCCGGTCGCCGGTCCGGCGGTCCGCTTCCAATGCCCGCTGGTAATAGGCAAAGGCATCCGTGTAGAGGCCGCGGCCGAAATACTCGTTGCCGATCTGATTGAGCCGGTCGGATAAAGAGGTAGGCATTGAACGCCGTCCCGGCGCGACGGTCAGACCTCGATCGCCCGCCGCACCGCTTCTTTGGCTCCCGCGAGGATCGAGGCCCCGTCTCCGACCAGAACCGCATCGAAATTGTATTTCAGGAGACGTTTGAGGGACTCCCTGGCCTTGGCGACATCGGCGAACTTGTCGGCCGGGAGCAGGTTGAGCTGGCCGGGCGGTCTGCCGATCAGCGAATCCCCGAGGATCAGGTATCCCTTGCCTCTGTCGAGAAACAGCGCCGACTCGCCCGGCGACTTCATGTCCGTCAGGTGAATAACCCATAAACCGCCTGGTAAAAGCTCTCCATCTTTATACGTCTTGTCGATGGGAATCTCCATTTGGGGCGCGTCGGCTTCCGGGGCATAGACCCGCGCCTTGAAGTCGCGCCGGCAGACCTCGGTCTCCCGGACGTGATCGCGGTTCGTCAGCAGGATGTAATCCACCGCCCGCCCTTTCAAGACCGCCGTGCGGTCGGCGTCATCCATCGGCGGCGGGTCCACCAGGATGCAGTGGTCGTTGACGGTCAGGTGCAGGCCGTTGAAGTCCATCTGCTTCTCCTGGGAGAAGTTGGACCACTGCTGGATGTCGGGCGCAATCGTCTTCATACGGAGCTGCTCAGAACGTGGCGATGGAGCTTTGGACATCACCGGTGACTTTTTTCAGGATGCCGGCATCCACCGTCAGATCGAGGATGTCATCTTCACTGACCGTGAGGAACTTGCGCTGGCCCGCCTTCGTGAGCGAGATCAGAAACATGCCCCGGCTCGGCGTGACCGGCATGACGACCTCCACCGACGGATCGATGCCCTTGACCACCTCCAGGAACCTTTCCTTGCCCTCGTCGAACTCGCCCATCAGAGCGTGCCTCCAGTCTTCCCGCCGCCCGCCAGCAGCTTCTCCACCTCGGCCTTGATGACTTCCGCGCCGCCGATCTCCATCGTGCCGACCCGCTGCCAGCGGACCTTCCCCTCCTGGTCGATAACGTAGACGTTGGGGATGAAGCGGCCGCCGCCGTACAGTTTGTCGGTCTCCTTCTTGGGGTCCACCATGTAGGGATAGGTCACCTTCAACGGGAACTCCTTGAGGAAGTCCTTGACCTTCTCCTTCGAGTTGCCGGCCGAGTTGACGCCCAAGACCTGCACGTTCTTGCCCCGCATGGCTTCATGGACCTTCTGCAGTTCAGTGCCCTGGATGAGACACGGCTCGCAGATATGGAACAGGCCCAGCACCACGACCTTTCCTTTGTATTGGGCGAGACTGATCGTCTGGCCCTCCAGCGTCTCCAGCGAGAAATTCGGCGCCGGATCGCCGGGCCGGAAAAAGCTTTTGGCCTGCGCGGCGGCCGTCAGCAGACCAACCGCCAGGAATATAAAGAAAATACGAAAGAGATGTCTCATAGAAGTTCCCTCCCATCACAAAGCACCATCTTAACATGGCCCAAAAATCAGCCGCTAGATCAGCCCCCGCTTCTGCAGATAGTCCTTGTCTATCTTGATCTCCGCTTCGCTTCCACCATCGCGCCCCGACAAGAGACGCTCGACGTACCGGCCGATGAGGTCCGTCTCCAAATTGACCGCATCCCCTATCTGCTTGATCCCGAGCGTCGTCACCTTGGCCGTGTGCGGAATGATCGTGATACGGAACCCGCGATCGGTCACCTCGTTGACGGTCAGGCTGATCCCGTCCACCGTGATCGAACCCTTGGGGACACAGTAGCGCAGGACGTCGCGCGGCGCCTCGATGGTGATCTGAAGCGCATCGCCGTCCTGGACGCGGGACCGGATGATCCCGATGCCGTCCACGTGGCCGGTGACGAAGTGGCCGCCCAGGCGATCCCCCAGACGCACGGCCCGCTCGAGATTCACCGGATCGCCGGCCTTGAGCGATCCGAGCGTCGTGACCGTCATTGTTTCCGGCGAGATATCCGCCTTCATTTCCATGTCGTTGCGGCCGACCACGGTCAAGCAGACGCCGTTCACCGTCACGCTGTCCCCGATCTTGAGACCCTCCAAGACTGTTTTGGTCAGGATCGTGACGCCGCTGCCCTGCAGCGTCTTGCCCACTTCCTTGACGACCCCCATCTCTTCAATGGTGCCGGTAAACATCGCGCCTCACGTGAGTGTTCTGATTAGAGCCTAGTACGGTCGCCCCGACCCGTCAAGCAGATCGCTCCGATCCCACTCCGACCCGGAACGCCCCCGCCGCCAGCAGGACGAGTCCGGCGATGATCGGAAACGCCGTCTGAAACCCGAACGCGCCAATCAGCAGCCCAGCCAGGATCGGGCCGGACGCATGGCCGATATCCATGATCGTGCCCTGCATGCCCATCGCCGAGCCGAGCGTCTTGAGCTCCGACAAATCCGCCACCAGCGCGGCGGCCGATGCGTTGACGATCGCCTCCCCGAAGCCGAAGAGCGCAGACAGCATCAACAGCGCTCCGAAGGGACGGGTGAACGGGATGGCCGCCAGCGATGCGGCGCACACCACCAATCCCAGAAGAATGAGCGGCCGCCGCCCGATCCGGTCGGACGCCCAGCCCATGGTGGGACGTGAGAAGAACGAGGTCACACTCTGGACCCCGAACAGCACTCCCGCCTGGGCCGCATCCATTCCGATCCCGACCACGTAGATCGGCAGGAACGCCATCAGCGCGCCGTTGGCGACCTGGCGCGCGCCGTCCGTGATGCTGGTCACCACCACGCGCATGTTCCCAACGACGGTCCGCGCGCCGCGGGCCATGTCCTGAAGCACACCCGCCGCTCCGACGCCGGCGGAGACGTGCGAAACCTGGGGGGGCAGGCGCATTAGGAGAAAGAGCAGCACGGCGATCGCCCCCAGTGTACCGGCCATAACGAACGCGGTCGGAAATCCAGCCGAGACCACCAGCCATCCCCCCAACACCGGTCCGAGCATCGCCCCCGCCTGAGTCGCCGCGGTATAGGCCCCATACGCTGCGCCCGGCGCTTCTCGGCGCAGGTCCGCCTCAACCGCCAATGCGCACGGCGCAA
>CAZMPH010000019.1:20599-23141 GCA_964568195.1 uncultured Nitrospirales bacterium
GCCGTTGCCATCCCATGGGCGAAGCGGAGCGCCACCAGCCATCCCACGTCGGACACGAACTGATAGAAGAACGGCGGAAGGGCGAAGGCCAGCAGCCCTGCCAGCAGGAGCCAGCGCCGATCGTAGATGTCCGAGAGCGCTCCGGCCGGCCACTTGAGGAATACGCCCGTCAGCGTGGAGGCGGACACGATGAAGCCGATGGCTTCCGGCCCCGCCCCCAACGATTGGGCATACAGGGAAAGCACGGGCATCCGCACGAGGTTGTAGCTGATGAACGCGAAGAGCCCGACTCCGCACAGGAGCGCGAACTGGCGCGATCTCACCGTAAAAAGCCTTCGACCAGGATGTCGGAGCCGATCCGCATCACCGCCATCCTTTTCAACTTCAGCACGTCGCTCAAGCGCGCCGGCGACAGCCCTCCGATCGCGCCGACGGCATCCCGTCCTCCCATCATGCGGGGAGCCAGAAAGAACAGCACGCGATCCACGACACCCTTCCGCAGTGCCGACGCATTCACCTCCGCGCCGCCTTCAATCAGGAGCGATGCGATGCCACGCCGCCCCAGCTCGGACAGCAGCGCGCGCCACTGGATTCTCCCGTGTCGCGCCGGCAGCACAAGCACCTCGGCGCCGATCTTCCGCAGAGCCGCACGGTTCGCGGCCGCCCCTGCTGCAGTGGTCACAATCAGCGTCGGCGCCTTACGGTCCCTCAGCACCTTCGCACGGAGCGGCACGCGCAGCGATGGGTCGAGCACAATGCGGAGCGGCGTGTGTCCGTGCGCCAATCCCGTGCGCGCCGTGAGACTCGGATTATCCGCCAGGACGGTTCCGCTGCCCGTCAAGATCGCATCCGACCGGGCGCGTAACTGGTGAACCAGCCTCCGCGCCTCGGTGCCTGTGATCCAACGCGATTCGCCCCGCGCCGTGGCGATCTTCCCATCCAAGGTGGAAGCCACCTTCAACGTGACGAACGGCCGGCCGGCCGTGACCAGCGTCCGGTACGGCTCGATGAGTTTCTCGGCCTCCGCACTCCCGACGCCGATGTCCACGCGCAGTTTGGCCCGCCGTAACGCGGCCAGGCCGCGGCCCTGCACCTTGGGATTCGGATCGCGCGTGGCAACGACCACGCACGCGACTCCACTCGTGATGATGCGCGGCACACAGGGAGGCGTGCGCTTATCGAGATGGCAACAGGGTTCCAGCGTGACATAGAGCGTGCCCCCGCGCGCGCGCGGACCGGCACGGCGCAAGGCCAACACCTCGGCATGCGGCCCGCCGGCGCGCCGATGATAGCCCTCGCCGACGACGCGGCCGCGGCGCACAACCACCGCCCCTACCGGCGGGTTCGGGCTGGTCGTGCCCAGGCCGCGCACGGCCAAAGCAAGGGCCCGCGCCATGAAGTACTGATCAAGCTCTCGGCTGCTGGGAGACAATGGCGGGTTAGCGGCGCGTCCGCCTTCGGGACGCCGGCCGTGACCGTCGGGCCGGTCGGCGCTTGACGGCGCTGCCGCTCTCAGCCGTTTTGATGGCGGCCTGCGCCGCGGCCAGTCTGGCAATGGGCACGCGATAGGGAGAGCAACTCACGTAATCGAGACCGAGGTCATGGCAGAAGGCCACGGATGCAGGATCGCCGCCATGCTCGCCGCAGATGCCGAGCTTGAGGTCCGGCTTCACCGAGCGGCCGCGCTCGATCGCCAGGCGCATCAATCCCCCCACCCCCTCCTGATCGAGCGTGGCGAAGGGATCGGCGTCGAGAATATTATCCGGCGTCTCGCTGAGCTGAAGCCCGCAGGCCCGGCATTTCATGGTCTTCTGGTCCACCTCGCGACTGCGGCAGCGCGGGCAGCGATCACGGCGGTTCATGTAGAAGTCGGTAAACTTCGCGGCGTCGTCGCGGGAGAACCCGAAGGTCGTCTGGGTCAGATCGTTGGTCCCGAACGAGAAGAAGTCCGCCTCGAGGGCGATTTTGTCGGCGGTGATGGCCGCGCGCGGGAGTTCGATCATCGTCCCGACCAGATAGGGAAACTTCGTCTGGTAGCGGCGCATGGTGTCGGCGGCGACTTCCTTGACCAAATCTTTCTGCGCCTTCATCTCGGCGGCCAGGCCGACCAGCGGGATCATGATCTCCGGCACCACCCTGATGCCCTCGCGGGTGACCTCGCAGGCGGCCTCCATGATGGCCTGGACCTGCATCCGGGTGATCTCCGGCATCGTGATGCCGAGCCGGCAGCCTCGCAGCCCCAGCATCGGGTTGAACTCGTGCAACTCCTCGATGCGGGCCAGCAGCTTCTTTTTCTCCTTGATGCTCGCCGCGTCCGCACGATTCAGCTCCATGCGCGCGATCTCCACCATCAGGTCCTCGCGCTTGGGCAGAAATTCATGCAGCGGAGGATCCAGCAGCCTGATGGTCACCGGATGGCCCTTCATCGCCCGGTACAACCCGATGAAGTCGCTCTTCTGAAGCGGCAGGAGCTTGGTCAACTCGCGCTCGCGGTCTTCGCGGGTCTTCGCGAGGATCATCCGCTGCATGATCGGCACGCGGT